>CAZADA010000042.1:8991-23051 GCA_964483775.1 uncultured Caulobacterales bacterium | reverse complement strand
GGCTGCGTCGGCCAGAATCTCCGGCGTGCGGCACATCTTCATGCCCTCTTCGCCAGCCAGGACGTTTTCGACCGCAGACGTGGCGATCGCCGTGCGCGGCCACAGCGCGTTGGCTGCGATCCCCGCCTCACGAAATTCCTCAGCCCAACCAAGCACACACAAACTCATGCCAAACTTCGCTGAGGTATAGGCGACGTGCGGACCAAACCATTTGGGGCTCATGTCCAGTGGCGGGGACAACGCTAGGATGTGCGGATTGTCCGCCTTCATGAGGTGAGGCAAACACGCCTGCGTGACCACGAACGTCCCCCGGGCGTTCACCTGGTGCATCAGGTCCCAGCGCTTGGCTGGCGTTTGCGGCGTGGGCAGGGGGAAAATCGCTGAGGCGTTGTTGACCACCACATCAATGCCCCCAAAAGCCCGCACCGTTTGGTGCACCGCGGCCGAAACCCACTCCTCAGAACGAATGTCGCACAAGACCGGCAGGGCTCGGCCCCCAGCCGCTTCGACCTCCTCAGCGGCCGTGTAGATCGTGCCTGGCAATTTGGGGTGTGGCTCTGCGGTCTTGGCCAGGATCGCGATGTTGGCCCCATCGGCGGCGCAACGCTTGGCGATCGCCAACCCAATACCGCGGCTCGCGCCTGTAATAAGAACTGTCTTTGCGCGCAGACTCATAGCTCGCACTCCCTACTGATCGCGTTACCACGACCCTAGACAGCGCGGCGTGTCTGCGCCAACCCCGTGCGCGCGCACAATCGGTGGTCAGAGTGGACGCCAGACCCGCCCCGTCGGGCAGGCAAGACCCACTTCTTGTTCGCAGGACTTGAGAGTGAACAACACGGTCACAGCCTTACCCACCAGCCACTCGACCGGCACAAACCCCAAATTGTCCGCCGGACAATTCAGCAAGGCGAGATTGCTCGGGTCCTGGCGACGAAACCGGCTGTCGATCGACGCATCGCGATTGTCGCCCATCACGAACACATGGTTGTCCGGCACAGTGTAAACGCCCGCATTATCTGAATCGAACCCGAAACAACGCGGCGGCCCCTCGCAATCAGTCTCCACAACAGTTTCGCCGCCTTGCCGGCGTTCTAGGATGGGATGACCACCGCCGTTCGGGAAGGTCTCACGATAGAGATTGACCATGACCGGGGCTTTGGGTTGGCCGGTCTCATCCCTGCCGTGGGGCCGGTAGCTGAAGGAACGCAAGTGTTCGCGTTCAACGATGCTATCGTTGATAAAAACCCGCTCATTACAGATCTTGACCGTATCGCCGGGCAAGCCAATCACACGCTTAATCACGTGCTCACCCTGCCTGCTCGACGTTGCGGACGGCTTCCAAAAAACAACAACGTCGCCCCTATCCGGCAAAGGTTTAATGCCCGGAAGCCAGGTCAACAAACGCCCACTACCCTCGGGCAGGAACCGCCCTAACGCGAATGGCAATGTAAAACGACTGTATCCATACGAATAATTCGTCACCATCACGCGATCTTGGACTTCGAGTGTGGGCTGCATACTCTCGGATGGGATGTAAAAGACGCGGAACACCACAGTTGTGATGAGCAGGTAAGCGATCAACGCACCGAGCACGAACCGCACGATATCGCCCCACTCCCCGCCAGAGCTTTTGGAGTCGCCGTGCTGGCCGCCATCGCCGGTACTGAAGTCGTCACGAGTGTCAATCATTAACACACCCAAAAGCTCGTGTTTGAGCCGCTGATGTGGCTCAGTTGGCCGGGATTGTCACCTCCCGGTGCGACCTAAAGTTCAGTTGCCGCACAGTCGCGGCGGCGTTGCACCGATCATGCGGACAGCAACGCCTCGGGGATGGCGAACACGCACGCAGCGCCCGGTTGGATGGAGCTCACTTTGCCTGGCGCGCAAGACAAAACCGTATCGGCGTAGAACCGGGCCAGATCGATCTTCGACTGGGCGAACGCCGGATCGCCCTCCTGCATTTTGAGCCGCCGCTGCCCAGCGACCGCGCCCACGCCAAGAAAATACCCGCCAACGACGTCGCCAAACAGCGACAAATACGCCGTGGCCCCTGCAAACCGGTCCGTCAGCGCCACACCGGGATCGCTCATCCACCGCGTGGCGTCGTTCAGCGCATCGCACGCCGCGCGCAGCCGCCCGCCAATCGGATGCAGATCGGCGTTTGACGAAGTTTCCAGCGCTTCAACAGTCTGAGCGATATCATCGATCATCGCCTGGGCATGGGCGCCGTCATCCATCGACAGTTTGCGCCCCACCAGATCCAACGCTTGAATGCCATTGGTGCCTTCATAGATCGGGGCGATCCGCGCATCGCGGTAGTGTTGAGCCGCGCCAACCTCCTCGACAAAGCCTTGTCCGCCGTGGACTTGGACCCCAAGCGAGGCGATCTCCACGCCCATGTCCGTGCACCACGCCTTCGCAATGGGCGTCAGCAATTCCTCACGTCCGCGCGCCATGGCGCGGTCTTCATCGGTCTCGGCGTGCTCGGCGAAGTCAGCAGCGACTGCCGTGGCGAAACACATGGCCCGCCCAGCATCGATTTTCGCCTTCATGGTCAACAGCATCCGGCGCACATCGGGGTGATCAATGATGCGGCCAGGAGCCTCACCGCCCTGTCCGTTGATCTCAGGCGTGCGTCCCTGCCGGCGATCTTGGGCGAACGCCAACGCGCGTTGGTAGGCCCGTTCGGCGATCGCCACCCCCTGCACCCCGACATTCACGCGCGCCGAGTTCATCATGGTGAACATCATCCGCATGCCGGCGTTTTCCTCGCCAATCAAATAGCCAAGCGCACCCGTGTCATCGCCATAGGACATGACGCATGTCGGCGACGCATGGATGCCCATTTTGCCCTCAAGACCAATGCATCGCATGTCGTTGCGCGACCCCAGCGACCCATCGGCGTTGACCAGATATTTGGGCACCAAGAATAGCGAAATCCCCTTGGTTCCCTCTGGCGCGCCCGGCAATCGGGCCAAGACCAAATGCGCGACATTGTCGGTGTAGTCATGGTCGCCATAGGTGATCCAGATCTTCTGGCCACGGATTTTATAGCTGCCATCGCCCACGGGCTCGGCCTTGGTTTTCAGCGCCCCCACGTCGGACCCAGCATGCGGTTCGGTCAGCGCCATGGCGCCGGTCCACTCCCCCGACACCAATTTGGGCAAATAGAGCGAGCGTTGCTCGTCGGTGCCGTGTTGCGCCAGCGCCTCGACCGCGCCAAGCGTGAGCATCGGACACAAACCAAAGGCCATGTTGGCCGACTGCACCATTTCCGAAACAGCCAGCGCCATGGCGCGCGGAAGACCCGCGCCGCCAACATCGGTCGAGAACGACAGCCCCTGCCATCCGCCCTCGGCGTATTGCGCATAGGCCTCCTTAAACCCCGTCGCAGTGTAGACCACGCCGTTTTCGAGCCGTGCGCCCTCGCGGTCGCCCACTTCGTTGAGCGGCGCCAGAACATCCACCGCGAGCCGGCCAGCCTCCTCCAGCACAGCGCCTTCAACGTCATCTGAGAGATCATCAAAACCGCCCGTCGCCCGCAGTGCGGTCATGGCAGCCACTTCATCCAGCGCAAAACGCAAATCTCGGATTGGTGCGACGTAAGACATGGCGAAATCCCTCCTCAAATCGATCTCAGACGGCTATGCGACATGCCGTGACGTGAATCGCAAGCTAGCGCTGATTGGGGTCGACGCAAATGCCGTTCAGGCCAAAGGCGCTATTGGGGAGATGGATATGGTCGTACGCATTGTCGCAGTTCTCACTCTTTTGATGTCAATTGCCGCGTGTGCGCCTGTTCCCAAGCCGGAACTGGCCGCCGCCCCGCAAGGCGCCTATGCGCTCGACAAAACCCACGCCAGCGTCGTGTTTCGGGTCGACCACCTCAACGGGATCTCTCGTTATGTTGGCCGCTTCGACGAGTTTGACGCCGCCTTGGACTTTGATCCCGACAATCTCGAGGCCAGCCGGCTCGAGGCCACGCTTGACGCCGCCTCCATCAACACCGGCCTGACCGACTTCAATGACCAACTCGCCAACCATCCCAAGCTGTTTGACGCCCGCCGCCATCCCCAAGTGCGTTTTGTGTCGACCGAGATTGCGTTGATCGACGACACCACCGCGCGTGTCGAGGGTGATCTCACCATTCGCGGCGAAACGCGCCCCATGACCCTGACCGTCGAGTTCAACGGTTCGGCGCGTGATCCCTTGCGCGGCAATCGGCAAGTGATTGGCTTTTCGGCCCAAGGTGTGTTCACCCGCTCCGAATGGGGCGCGGACGCCTACACCAATTTTGGCGTCGGCGATGAGGTGGAAGTCCTGATTGAGGCTGAGTTTTTGCGCCAATAGCGCCACACACTTTTGGGGTGATCCCACCATGAGCAGAGTGTCCGCCCGCATGGCCGTCGCCAGCTTCGCCACAAGCCTGTTTGTGATGGCCGCGGCGACGCCCAGCCTCGCACAAGATTACAGGGTCCTGCCTTCGGGGCGGTACGTGATTGACGACAGCCACTCAGTGGTGATTTGGCGCGTCCAGCAGTTGGGATTGTCCTGGTATCCAGGACTGATCGAAACCGTGACGGGCGCGGTCGACTATGACGCAACCGATCCGTCGGCCTCATCCGCCGTGATTGATATGCACATCAGCTCGGCGACGACGGACTATCGGGGCGACTCAGGGTTCGGCGCCGAGGTGCTCGCCTACCTCAAGGCCGAAGAGCACCCCCTCGCCACCTTCCGCTCAACCGCGTTCACGCTGGTGGACCCAACCCAGGGCGCATTGGTGGGTGACTTAACGCTCGGCGGCGTCACCAAACAGGTTGCGCTCTCGGTTGAGCTGACCGGCGTTCGCGAAGCCCACCCGTTTTCCGGCACGCCGGCCTTCGCCATCAACGCCACAGCCACCATACGCCGATCCGATTTCGCCATCGCGACGCCCGGCAGTTATGGCGACTACCTGGATAGCCTGTTGAGCGACGACGTGCGGATCATTGTGTCGGCCGAACTGATCTTGGAGGGCCAACCCAGCACGGCGCCATCACAGCGTTAAGGGCCAGCACCCCCACGGCGCGAACGCGGATTATTTCCAATTCGTCAAAAAATCTTCGCGCGAATGACGGTAGACGTCGTCGCCAACACCGCCCACATCAGATGCGTCAATCCGCCACAAGCGCGTGCGACGCCATTCGTCCAATCGAACCAACATGGGGACCCCGCCATGACGAAATCCACTCTCCTCGCCGCCGCCGCTGCGCTGGCCATGACCGCAACCGCTTACGCCCAAGACGCCGAACCTGCGGCCGAACCCGGCGAAGCGGCGCCTGCGTTCAATCTTGTGAGCGGCACCTACGCCATCGACGACAGCCACACAGTCGTGACCTGGTCGGTGAAGCATTTGGGCCTGTCGCTGTACACCGCCCAGCTTGAAACCGTGACCGGCAACCTGACTCTGGATGTCGAGACGCCGGCCAACACCGCGATCACCGCAACGATCGACACCGCCTCGGTTGACACCGACTACACCGGTGAAAAGGACTTCGACGCTGAAGTGGTGGGCTTTCTGATCGGACAGGACTTCCAGTTCCCAACCGCCGACGACATCCCCGAGGATCGTCGTTTCATCACCTTCACCTCGACAGGCTTCATCCAAACCAGCCCGACCACCGGTGAGCTGACGGGTGATTTGACGTTTAACGGTCAAACCCACCCCTCCACGCTGGATGTGGAGTTGACCGGCGCCATCGACGAACATCCGTTTGCCGGCGTACCAGCCATTGGCATCCACGCCCGCGGCGTGGTCAGCCGTTCTGACTACAATGTGGCCGCCGGCCTGAACCAAGCGTTGGCCGACGATGTTGAGATCGTCATCGCGGCTGAATTGCTGAAAACCGACTAAGCGGGTATGTCGGCTCGAGCGTTCCGCGCTCGGGCCGACAACGCCACCGAGGGGCTGCCGCCATGACCGCAAGCCAAGCTGTCCAGCGTTACACAACGGGCGCGATCATCTTGCACTGGCTCATCGCGTTGATGATCATCGGCCAAGTGGCCGGTGGGATCGCCATGGTCGAAATGCCGGACAGCCCTGGCAAATACACTCTGTTTCAATGGCACAAGACCTTTGGCCTGTTAGCGCTTTTCCTTAGCCTCGCCCGCTTGGCGTGGCGCTTCACCAACCCCCCCCCGCCGCCGCCCGCCATGCCGGCGGTCCAGCACGCCATCGCATCGGTCACCCACTGGATTTTCTACGCCCTGATGATCGTGGTGCCGCTGTCGGGATGGATCATGGTGTCGGCAAGCCCAACAGGCGTTCCCACCTACCTGTTCAGTGTCGAAGCGCTGCCCTGGCCGCACATCGCAAGTTTGGAGGCGCTGGCGGCTCAAGACAAAACCGACCTGCAACCCCTGATGGAAGGCGCGCACAAGGCGCTGGCCTTCGCCACGATCGCCCTGATGCTCGGCCACATTGGCGCGGCGCTGAAACACCAGTTCATCGACCGCGATCGCTTGATGGCGCGCGTTGCCCCTGGTCTTGGCGGGCCAACGACACAACCCAGCATGGCGCGCTATTCTATTCCGATCGCCGCGGCGACATTCGCGATACCGCTCGTGGCCGGCGTCGCCGCCGCAATCGTGGCCGAACGCACCGCCGAACACGCCCCGCGCGTTGAGTTGGACGTTAGCGCGCCCCTCGCCCCTGCCATGGACGGCCGGTCGGCGACCGACACATCAACGACCGAGCCGACATCCACCTGGGTCGTCAACGCCGATCAGAGCACGCTCGCCTTCGCCATCGATTACCAAGGCCAACGTCTCGAAGGCGCCATCGGCAATTGGAACGCGGGGATTCGCTTCGACCCCGACAACCTGGCCGCATCGTCAGCGCGCGTCGTGATCGACAGTGCGAGCCTCGTCACCGGCGACAGCTATTTCGATGGGACGTTGCGCAACGCTGATGGCCTTCGCGCGCGCGAACACCCCACAATCACGGCCGACGTGGTGAACATGCGCCCAATCGATGAGGCGGGCGCCCATGAAGCCGACATCGTGCTCACCCTGTTCGGTGACAACACACAATCCGCGCTGCCCTTCCAGTTTGTGCTCGAATTGGATGGCGACCAGGCGCACATGACCGGTTCGGTCGCCTTCAACCGTATGGACTTTGGTCTGGGCCGCGCCTCGGACCCCACCGGATCGACTGCTGGGCTCACCGTCACGGTCATCGCTGACGTGCACGCCACACGCGAACCGTGACACGGGCGGTGCGGCGCGCCGACGCCGTCAGCGTGGAGCAGGCCATCGCCTCGCTCAAAACAAGCGCGCCCGTCGCCTTGCCCACCGAGACCGTCTACGGTCTCGCCGCCTGTGCTGACGACGCCCAGGCCATCGCGCGCGTGTTCGACACCAAACAGCGTCCGCGCTTCAATCCCCTGATCATCCACGTCGCCGACGCCCAACACGCCCAAGACTTTGCCGACTGGTCACCCGCCGCTGAAGCGCTCACACGCGCGTTGTGGCCAGGACCGCTCACGCTAGTGTTGCCGCGCAAGCCGAACGCGCCGGTGGCCGATCTCGCCGTGGCCGGGCTCAACACCATCGCACTGCGCGCGCCCGCCCATCCGCTGGTGCGCGCCGTGATCGCCGGCGCGGGCGCCATCGCCATGCCAAGCGCCAATCCGTCTGGCGGCCTCAGCCCGACCACGGCCGCCGATGTGGCGCGCGCCCTGCCGGAGACCGTGCCGATCGTTGATGGCGGCCCGGCGCGGCATGGGGTTGAGTCCACAGTTGTCGGCCTAGTGGACCAACCAAGCCTCCTGCGTCCCGGCCCCATCGACCGCGAAACCCTCACCGCGCTTGTCGGACCGCTCACCGATGGCCTCGCCCATCCCGAGCGCCCCCAAAGTCCAGGCCAGTTGGCCAGCCATTATGCGCCGGCCCGCGCCCGCCTGCGTTTGAACGTCATCAGTCCGCACGCCCACGAGGCGTATCTCGGCTTTGGCCCCACGCCATGGTCGAGCCTCAACCTCTCCCCCCGCGCCGACCTGACCGAAGCGGCGGCCCGCCTTTTCACAGCGCTTCGCGCCCTTGACGAGGCGGGCTTCGATGAGATCGCCGTCGCGCCCATTCCCCACAAAGGGCTCGGTGAGGCCATTAATGATCGGTTACGCCGCGCCGCCGCCGGAGCCGCTACGGCTTAACCGGTTCTTCACGCCTTGTTCGCATTGTGGGGTCAAGGACAGCACGGACGAAGGCGATGACGACGCAAGAGTTTTTTTATCCCGGTTTTGAACATGCCGGTCTCGAAACACCGCTGGATCGCGCCTTGACCTGGACGCTGTGCGGGGTGGTTTTGGCCGCCTGCCGCATCGGCGATCTCATTCACAACGTGGTCTCGCGCATCGCACCGCGCCTGGAACCCCAGTTCGACGCCTAAGCCAAGTCCGCGACAAGTCTGGCAAGTGGGGGGCGGCTGGGCGATAGTGCGCCCATGGCCACACATCACGACATCCCGCTCGATGCGTTGATCGCACGTTTGCCCGAAGCGGTATGGACGCGTGACGCCAATGTGATCGCACCGCTGCTGACCGATTGGCGCGATCGCTATCATGGTCAGACCCCCCTTTTGGCCCGCCCTCGCTCACCGCGCGAAACAGCAGACATCCTTTTGGCCTGCCGCCAAACGGGTTTCGCCGCAACGCCCCAAGGCGGCAACACAGGACTGGTGGGCGGTTCAACCCCCAACGGCGAGATCTTGGTGTCGACTGCGCGCTTGAACGCCATCCGCAGCGTCGATCCCGTTGGCGCGACCCTCATCGCCGAAGCCGGCGTCACGCTCAGTGAGGTCCACCAGGCCGCCGAGGACGTCGATCTGATGTTCCCCTTGAGCCTTGGCAGCCAAAGCGCGGCGACCATCGGCGGATTGATCTCCACCAACGCCGGCGGCGTGGCGGTGCTGCGCTATGGCATGATGCGCGATCTGGTCTTGGGCCTTGAAGTCGCTTTGCCCGATGGGCGCGTTTGGAACGGACTGCGCACGCTACGCAAGGACAATACGGGCTATGATCTCAAACAGCTGTTCATCGGCGGCGAAGGCACCTTAGGGCTGGTGACAGCCGCCGCGCTCAAACTGTTTCCCCGCCCCCAACGTCGGCTCACCGGCTGGTGCGCGGTGGGCGAGCCGGCCGACGCCGTGGCGCTGCTGGCAACGCTGCGCGCCCATTTCGGCGACGCCGTCACAGCCTTTGAACTCATGCCGCAAAACGCCCTGGGTTTGGTGCTCACCCACATCCCCGACACGCGCCCGCCACTGGGCAACACCGCTGCGCCGTGGTCGGTCCTGCTTGAGTTGAGCTTTTTCGCCGCCGCCGAAGCCTCGGTTGAGATGGCGGAGACGATCCTCAATCAAGCGATCAACAAGGGCCTGGTTATCGACGCGACCATCGCCAAGAGCGACGCCGAATCCAAGCAGCTATGGCGACTGCGCGAGACCATGCCAGAAGCGGAAAAGCGCAACGGCCCCGCCATCAAGCACGACGTGTCCACCCCGGTCGCCGCAATGCCCGCCTTCATCGCGCGCGCCAGCGCCGCGGCGAAAACCGTCCTCCCTGGAGCGGAGATCATTGCGTTCGGCCATGTCGGCGATGGCAACGTCCACTTTAACGTCGCCGCGCCCGCCGGCATGGATCGTGAGGCGCTCTTCGCCGAGGCCCGCGCCGTGACGGCGGTCGTCCACGACGCCGCCGTCGCGCTTGGCGGTTCGATTTCGGCCGAGCACGGCATTGGCGTGTTGAAACGCGAGGAGCTGGCCGAGCGCCGTGCCGGGCCGGAGCTCGACATGATGCGGGCGATCAAGGCCGCGCTCGATCCCGGCGCCGTCATGAACCCTCGGGTTTTGTTCACACCCGCTGGACTGGACGCCGACGGCCGACCACCCAAATCATAAATGGCGCACCTCAGACCGTTTGGAACTTCGCCATGTTGGTTGTCCTCAGCCCCGCCAAAAATCTGGATTTCTCCCCCTCGCCGCTCTCGCCGGACGAGTTCACCCAGCCGGCCTTGCATCACGACGCCGCCGAACTCGCGCAAACGACCAAGAAACTGAGCCGCAGCGACATCAAGACGTTGATGGGCATTTCCGACGACCTGGCGAACCTGAACCACCAACGCTTTCAGACCTTAGCGCCGAGCACATCGGAAACCGAAGGCCGCATGGCCGCCGCCTTCGCGTTCAACGGCGATGTCTATCGCGGCTTTGACGCCCGCTCACTCAGCCAAGACGACCTTGCTTTCGCGCAAAGCCATGTGCGCCACCTGTCCGGCCTGTATGGCCTGTTGCGCCCCCTGGACGCCATCGAGCCCTATCGGCTGGAAATGGGAACCCGGCTCGCCACCAAGCGCGGCGCCAACCTGTATGCGTATTGGGGCGATCGGGTCGCCCAGCAACTCAACGCTGACATGGTCGGCCACGAGGATGCGGTTGTCGTCAACTTGGCATCCGATGAGTACGCCAAAGTGATCGATCGCAAAGCGCTCACAGCGCCCATGATCAACGTTGGCTTCAAGGACATCAAAGACGGCAAAGCCCGGTCTTTGTTCATGTATGTCAAGCGCGCCCGCGGCCTGATGGCCCGCTGGATCGTGCGCAACCGGATCACGCGCCGCGATCAACTCTCTGACTTTGCCGAAGAAGGCTACAGCTTATCGCCCGACATGAGCATCGACGGCTCCTTGGTGTTCACCCGCCCGCAGCCGGCGAAGAAGGCCGCATAAACGGCGCTCCGCCCAAAGTCATATCGGGCCGCGCGCGCAACAGCTCAAACACACCACCCGCCACTGCGCCGCTCGCCACATGCAATGCGTAGCCAAACCCGGTTTGCGCGCCGAGCAACGGATAAAGCCCAAACACCATCTTCATCAGTTCAAGCTGCGCCATCATGGCCGCGGCGCCGGCGATGGGATACGCAACCACCGCAAGTGGTTTGACCAGCTGCTTGATCACCCAAGCCACCGGGAACGCAATCCCCAGCGACACCAGAACCACCGTCGGAAACCCGGTGAACTTGTGATAGGCCCACATTTTCCAGACCGCATCGGCCGTGGTGTGCAGGCGCTCGCCTAGTGGGATGTCAGCGCCAAGCGCGGCCAACTGATTGAGGTTCACATTGTGCGAACTGATCGCGGCCAGACCATAGCCCACACCGCCAGCGATCAACCATGCAAGGAGTGTGCGCGCGATCGTCATCTCTCAACCTCGTTTGGTGTATAAGCAGACCTACCATTCGGCCCCAAAGCCGCAAGCCCGTCATCACACAGGAACATCACCAATGAAGCGTTTCGCCACGTTGCTCATGTTGACAATGCTCGCAGCGTGTTTCGACGACCCCCAATCACCACCCGCGCAAACCGCTGACGATTACACCGTTGAGGTGATGGCCGAGGGACTGAACCGGCCGTGGAACATTGCGTGGTTGCCTGGAGGCGACATGTTGGTCACCGAACGGGCCGGCCGACTGAGGATCGTGCGCGACGGCGCCTTGCTCGCCGAGCCCGTGTCAGGCCTGCCCGATATCGTGGTCGACGATCAAGGCGGCCTGTTTGAAGCGGTCCCTCACCCTGATTTCGCCAACAACGCCTGGGTCTATCTCACCTATTCGAGCGGTGAACTGGACGCGAGCACGTTGACGCTCGCCCGCGCCCGGTTCACAGCCACCGAGACGAGCGCGCGCCTCGAGGATCTGGAGGTCCTCTTCGAAGCCGACGCCCTGCGTCCAACGACCAACCATTATGGCGGACGCATGATCTGGTTGCCGGACGGCACGCTGTTGCTGACGAGCGGCGATGGCTACACCCACCGCCTCAACGCCCAGAACCTCAGCGATCATTTCGGCGTGGTGGTGCGCCTGACCGAAGATGGCGCAGCGCCCCCGAACAACCCGTTTGTCGATGAGCCGGACGCGCGTCCTGAAATCTGGTCCTATGGCCACCGCAATCCGCAAGGGATCGCTCTCGCGCCCGACGGCGTTGTGTACACCAACGAGCATGGCCCGTTGGGCGGTGATGAAATCAACCGCACCGCAGCGGGCGAAAACTATGGTTGGCCGATCGCGACCTACGGGCGCGATTACACCGGCGCGCCCATGTCGCCATTCACCAGCTATGAGGGCATGGTCGATCCCCTCACGTTTTGGACCCCATCGATCGCCCCGTCAGACCTGTTGTTTTACACCGGCGAGGCGTTTCCCGATTGGAACGGCAAGCTTTTGTCGACGGCGTTGGCCGGACAACAGGTCCGCATGTTTGATCCCGACAATCCCGACGCCGAGCAAGTCGCACTGTTCACCGAGCGCAACATGCGTTTGCGCACGATCGCCCAAGGCCCCGACGGACTGATCTATATCGGCGCGGAGAACGGTGAGGACGGCGGCCAGATCTGGCGCGTCACCCCGCAAGCCGGCGGCGATTGAGCGCTCGTCGTCAAAAGGCGACGCTGGATTCTCCGGCAAAAGTCTGCGATCACCCTGGCGTTTTCATCACAAGTCCGATCGGACACGTAGGCGCTGCTCCGACCGCAACCCGCGCAAGCGATGGCCATCGGCGCCAACAAACCAACGGGGGCGAGCATGTTTGACGTCAAGGACCATGTGGCCGTGATCACTGGATCAACCAGCGGCATCGGCCTCGCGCTCGCCGAGGGCTTCGCCAAAGCGGGCGGTCACGTTGTGCTCAACGGCCTTGGCGACGCCGGCGAGATCGAAGCCACACGCGCGCGCATCGAAGCCGAGTTTGGCGTCAAAGCCCGCTACCACCCGGCCAACATGCTCAATTCGGACGAAATCGCCGACATGATCGCGTTCACGGATCGCGAATTTGGCCGCCTTGACGCCCTGGTCCCCAACGCCGGCATTCAGCATGTCGCGCCCATCGATGAGTTTCCGGGCGACAAGTGGGAAGCGATCCTGTCCATCAACCTCAGCTCAGCGTTTTACGCCGCCAAGGCCGCCATCCCCATCATGAAGCGCCAAGGTCGTGGTCGGATCATCAACCTCGCCTCGGCCCACGGGCTGGCCGCCTCGCCGTTCAAGTCCGCCTATGTCGCCGCCAAGCATGGTGTGGTTGGCATGACCAAGGTCATCGCCCTTGAGCTGGCCGAACAGAACATCACCTGCAACGCCATCTGTCCCGGCTACGTGAAAACGCCATTGGTCGAGGGGCAAATCGCCGACACCGCCAAGGCCCGGGGCATCACAGAAGACGAAGCGCTGCGCGACGTGATCCTCTACGCCCAACCGACAAAGCGCTTTGTTGAGTACAACGAACTGGTCGGTTTGATGATCTACCTGGCGTCGGATGAAGGCGCGTCTGTCAATGGCGCAGCCCTGTCGATCGACGGCGGTTGGACGGCCAAGTAACGCCTCGTGCGCTGGCCGTCACAGTGAAACCGCGGGCCATCTCTCTCGCGCTGCAAGGCGGCGGCGCTCACGGCGCCTATACCTGGGGTGTGCTGGACGCCTTGCTGGAAGATGGCCGGTTCACGCCGCTCGCCGTATCAGGCGCGAGCGCGGGGGCCATGAACGCCGCCGTGATGCTGACCGGCTGGATCGAGGACGGAGCCGACGGCGCCCGGCGCAATCTGGCGACCTTTTGGCGCGCTGTGGCCAGCGCCAACCCCCGCGAAGTTGTCGCCGGCTCGCCATGGCAAGCCCTGTTCGGCGGTCTTGCCGGCGATATGCTCACCGCCTTTGCCGAAGCGGTCACCAGGGTTTCAAGCCCCTACGAACTCAACCCCCTCAACCTGAACCCGCTCCGAGACATCGCTGCGGCCCACGTGAACTGCGACGCCATCCGCACCAGTCGCCACCAGATCTTTGTCTCCGCCACACCCGTGCGCACGGGCGGTCTTCGGATTTTCACCAAACACGATCTGTCCATCGATGCGCTGCTCGCCTCGGCCTGCCTGCCAACGGTGTTTCACGCGGTCGAGATCGACGGCGCCCCGTATTGGGATGGCGGATACAGCGCCACTCCCCCGCGGGGGGGGGGGGGGGGGGGGGCGGGGGGGG
>CAZADA010000042.1:0-8981 GCA_964483775.1 uncultured Caulobacterales bacterium | reverse complement strand
CAATCCCCCGCTTGCCCCCCTCGTGAACCCCCCGGCGCCAGCCCCGGACGTGATCGTCGTGCACATCAATCCCATGCACCGCAGCACCCCCCCGCGCTCAGCCGATGACATTGTCCACCGCCTCAACGAAGTGACCTTTAACGCCCCCCTTTTGGGGGAATTGCGCGCCATCCGGCACACCCGCACACACACAAAACCCGCCGGCCTTGCATCCTGGTTCCAATCCAGCGCGCCCAAGCCGCGGCTCCACGCCATCAGCGCCGACGAAGCGCTGGGCTCACTCAGCGCCAAAACAAAGATGGAGACCAGCTGGGCCTTCTTACAGGAACTCCAGGCCCGCGGGCGCGAAGCCGCCCGCCATTGGATCGCGGCCCAAGCCAACCATGTTGGCCGCCGTGAAACCATGATGCTGGCCGCGCTGCTCGACGCCGCTGACAGCGGCCAATGACCCGCGAGCCCGCCATCATCGTGGGCGCCGGCGTGGTGTGCCTACGCAACGACGAAGTGCTGTTGGTTCGTCGCGCCAGCGGCATGCGCCAAGGCGAGTGGTCAATCCCTGGCGGCAAGGTCGAATACGGCGAAACTGTCCGCGCTGCGGCTCAACGCGAGCTGCGCGAGGAAACCGGCGTGGACGCTGAGCTTTTGGCGCTGCTCGACGTTGTCGACGCCATCCAGCCCGCCCGCCAAACTCACACCGGTCACCACTATGTTTTGGTCAATTTCGCAGCGCGCTGGCGCGCCGGCGAGCCCCACCCCGGCGACGACGCCGCAGCGGCAGAATTCGTCACCATCACCGAAGCGCTCAAACGCCTAGAGTGGAGTGAGACCCGGCGCGTGGTGATTGCTGCTCACAACGTCAATACGGCACAAATCAGATAAGCGGCTAGCGCCATGGGAACACGCTGACTATGTTCGTGCTTGCGCCGCCGCACAAACTACGGCGGTCTGACCGCGAGAGGACAGGCTCGATGCGTAGGATCAAATCCGCACTGGTGTGCGCCGCCTTGGGCGCAAGCGTTGTGACAGCGCCATGTTTGGCTATGCAGGACGCTGATACCGAATACAGTCCGTTGTCGCAGGTCGAACGCATGGCCGAGATCCTGGGCGCGGTGCACTATCACCGCTTCACCTGTGTGGATGCCAACGACTTTGTTTGGCGTCAGCAAATGGAACAACTCCTGGCGCTGGAAGCACCAGAAGACAGCCCGCGTCGCCAGCGCCTCGTGCGCGCGTTCAACACTGGCTTTTCCACCGAAAGCGACATGCGCCGCGGATGCGCCGACAGCGTGTTGCGGGAACGTGAGCTGGCCCAAGAAGGCAGCCAGATCGCCAATCGCTTGTACAATCTTTATGTCCAATAGTCTGGACGCGCCCTGAGCGGGCCTAGCCGAGCGAGATCAAGGAATTGACCACCATGTCTCAGTCCCAAACGCCAAGCGAAGACGAACAAAAGTCGTTGGCGCTGGAGTTGATTCTCCAGGCGTGGGACGAGGCGTTGGGCAAGGGCTGCGAGCCGGAGCTGATCGCAACATCCGCCATCTTCGCGGCGCTCACCGATATGGTCGATATCTATGGCGAAGAGCCCGTGGCCGACATGGCCGACAGCCTGGCCGATCGCATACGCCGCGGCGAGTTTTCCATGCGTGATGTGCGGCCAAACTAACGAAAACGGGGCCCAGCGCGAACGCTGGACCCCGCAAACGCTCTGAATGCGCGTCCAGAGGCTTAGTTGTCGTCTTCCGGCGCCGGCGGCGGCGCATTCAGATCGATAAACCGTGTGTTCTCATAGCTTTCACCTTCACGGTTGGTGCCCGCGCGGTCCACCTGGTAAAAGCCTTCGTCCAAACGCTGGATGGTGCGTGTGCCGTCAGCCGTCGTGCCGTCCCGGAAGTACGCGTCGAAGTCGCGCGTGGCCGTTTGGGTCTCGACGTTGAGGTCGCGGTTGAGGTTGTAACCACGCGACGTCCCATCAAAAAACTCGCGATCAACGGAACGGTCAGCGAAGAACCCAGTGTCCGTTCGGCCCCAGTTTTGTTGGAAATCGCGCGAAGCCTGAGCGCCGTCAGGGCGCGTGACCTGCGTAAAGCGAGAGCGCGAGCCCGGCTCAACACGTCGCTCGCGCAGCCCAGACACATCTCCGCGCGGCGTGGTGCGAAGGCGCTCCACCCGCCGTTCGCGCACCTGGGCTTCGGCCTCGTCAGGTGCGACAATGTCCACAGTGATGGCCAGGGATCCCCCCGCCAGCGCCATGGCGACCAGTTTCGTCAGCATGCGAAATCCTCCTCAGTTCGCGTTCCCCGCACGCCTTCAACGACCGACGACAGCCAATCCGTCGGACGCCATGACAGTTTCATCGGAGGGCAAAAGGGACAGTGTGGGAAAGCCGGCGCCTAACGCCAGTGTTCGCCAATCCAAGGCGTCGGGCGAATGGTTTTGTAGGTCTTTTTCCAAGGCGGCGCCGGCCAGCGTCCGACCAAAGCGTCATCGGGATCCGGCTTGCCGTGGAACACCACGATGCGCGCATCCTCCGGCAGCGGCGTGACCTGCCAAAACCGTTGCGGCCAGGACGGCAGCAACTCCTCCTTGAAACTCCGGCACCATGGGGACGGCCAGAATTTCTGGATCGCCAGACCATACAACGCGATCAAGCGGCCCGATATGAACTGCTGTTCAATACGCCAGTCATGATAGGCTTTCATCGGGTCTTCGATGTATTCATCGAAAATCTCGCCATGCTTGCCAAGCTGAACCCTGAACACCGAGGTGTTCGCGATCCCCTGCCCCATCTTTGTCCAGTTCTCGATGGCGACATACTCGCCAGGCTCGTAGGCGAACATGGGCGTGATGTCGCCGACCACCACCAAATCCAGATCAAGGAACAACGCATCGCGGCCCAACAGATCGCCATCAAGCCCGCCGCTCCAAACCGACATCTTTCGCCAGGGCGTGAACGCCAATTGCTCAGGTACGTTCGGCAGGGGCGGCAGCGGCCGCGCGTCAATGCCGGGGTCCAAGCCCTCTGCGTCATCGGTAAAGCAAACGAAGTGGACCGGACCGACATGGTTGCGGCTCACCATGGAATAGAGGCGATTGGCGTAGTGACGGCCATAGCGCACGCCCCATTTCATACAGATCACCAAATTGTCGGCCATGCTCGTCCTCGCTCGCTCGCGTGCGCGGCTTCCTAGCAGCACGGGCGGTGTCAGCCAACGACGCCATGCTGCGGGCCCGCCTCTGGACTTGGGACGCAGCGCCAGCGACCTTACCTGTCAAGCAGACAAGGAGCGCCCATGAGCCCGCTGGCCGACCCCCAAAGTTTCCCCGCCCGAAGCGAGCCAGGCATTGTGCTCATCACAGGTAGCGACGCCGGATCGTTCCTTGACGGGGTCCTGACCACGAACGTGTCCACGTTGAAGCCCGGCGACCTTGGCTATGGGGCCCTGTTGAGTCCCCAAGGCAAGATCCAACATGAGCTGTTCGTCTACCCCGTGGACAACGGCGTGATCCTCGAACTGACAGCCAAACCGTTTACGCAGCGGTTCATTCAACGCCTGTCGCTCCTCAAGCTCCGCGCCGATGTGGTCATCGAAGACTTGAGCGAAACCTGGCGCGGATATGAATCGATCGAGGCGCAAGGCGGCGGCGTCGCCGCCCCCAGCCTCCTGGGCGGGCCCGCGCAATGGGGCCTCAGCCCCGCCACGATGGACGACGACGCGCCCTTCTGCGAAACGCGCGAAGCTCACGTCGAGCATGGCCTGCCGCGCCAAGGCGTCGACTATGGCTTTGAGGAGGTGTTTCCAACCGACGTCAACATGGACCTGCGCGGCGGCGTTGATTACGCTAAGGGTTGCTTTATCGGCCAAGAAGTGGTCAGCCGGATGCGCCGACGCGGAACAATTCGTAAGCGGACGGTCGTTTTCAAACTAAGCAATCCGCCATCGGATGAATTTGACGGCGCGGTATTCAGCGGCGCGATCAAACTGGGGCGCATCACGTCCCATGTGGCGAACCTCGCTTTGGCCATCTTGCGCACCGACACGCTGGCAAACGCGGGCGGGCCCAACGCAGCCCTAACGATCGACGGCGTTCCGGCGCAAATCGCGAGCCCGGCCTACACGACTTTGGACGCCCTTGGGATTGTCGAAGCGAGCACAGCCCGATGACCGGCACGCTGAGCCGCTGCGCGTGGGTCCCCCCTAACGATGCGCTCTACTGCGCCTATCACGACACGGAATGGGGCGTGCCGGAGTTCGACGACCGCGCCCTGTTTGAAAAGCTCATCCTTGATGGGATGCAGGCGGGATTGTCGTGGCGCACCATTTTGCACAAGCGCGACGCCATCCGCGATGCGTTCGCCGGCCTCAATCCCGAAAGGCTCGTGCATTGGGGGCCGGCTGACATCGCCAAAGTGTTGAACAACCCCAAAGTCATTCGTTCGCGGCTCAAAACGCAGGGCGCGATCAAAAACGCTCGCGCCTACCTTGCCATGCAGGAGGCCGGCGAGAGCTTTTCAACCTATCTGTGGAGCTTTTTTGACGGCCAGCCTCAGATCAACACCTGGTCAACCGCCGAAGAAACGCCTGCACAAACCCCCGTCAGCGAAGCTATGTCCAAAGATCTCAAGCAACGTGGTTTTGTGTTTTGCGGACCGGTGATCGTTTATGCCTTCGCCCAGGCGGTTGGCATGGTCAACGACCACCTCACCAGCTGTTTTCGCCACGCCGAACTGTCATAACCACCCCCTGCGACTTCATTGCCCACCTTGCCAACGCTGGCCTAAGCCTGCAAACCGGTGAATTGGGGCCGGAGGGACACCGGCCGCTGGGTGAAAACGGGGACCGAAAGCGCGCAACAACCCGCAATCGGGCGAGTGACGAGATGAGCCAGATCTTCCTCAGTTATGCTGCGCAAGATCGAAAGACCGCACATCATGTAGCTTGGGCGCTGCATGCCCTCGGCGCGTCCGTATGGACCGATCGTCCCGAGGGTGCGAGCGAACCTTTCGTGCGCGAATGGGCGCGCGAACTGAAAACCGCCGATACGGTGGTTGTGGTGTGGACGCCCAACGCCGCAAGCGCGCCGTTTGTGCCCCACGAGGCCAAAGAAGGTCGCGAAACCAACCGCTTGATCAACGTCATCTACGGTGAGGATTTCAGCCCCGATGAGATTCCGCCGACGTTCCGCGAGGCCCCCATCTTCGCCGTTAACGGCGACACCAACGATTATCAGCCGGTGCTCGACGCTGTTGAAACCCGAGCCAAGGCCGCAAAGGACGCAAAGGACGCCGCACCGTCCCTTCCTGACGCCACCGACGCAACGGGCGGTGACCTCGCCAACGCGGTGATCCAAGCCACCGAGACCGATCGCACAGCGCGATGGAACGGCTTTACCCAGGACCGCGCCGATGGGTTCGCCGAAAAGCAGCGTGCTGCGTTCGTCGGCGCTGCGCGCAAGATCGCGAGCGCCGACAGTCCCGCGTGGCGGGCTGCGCTCCAAGCTTTCAGCGCGCCGCAGACCCGGCTCGCCGCGCTCTATCGCATGGAAGATCTCGCCAACGCTGAGGACGCCTCGGCCGATTGGCGCCGCGCGGTCGCCGATCTGGCCTGGCCCTTCCACCCCATCCGCGCTTTGGCCGAAGCACTCGCAGCGGGCGCGCCAACCCACGAGCTTGATGCGCTCGCCGCACCGTTCGCCTTCGCCAATCTGCGCCCGGTTCGTTGCGGTGGCGGGACGCCCGCCCAACATGCCGCCAAACCGGCTGACAAAGAGCCCCTCTTCGGCGGCGTGTTTTGGCTTGTGGCGGCGGTTTCAGCCGCCGGCTTGCTGTTGTATTACATTTCGCGAACAGGCGATCAGCCACCGGCCGAAACCGATGGAGGCCCTGAAGCCCCCTCGCAGTTCGCCCAGAACATCGACAACGACACAGCCGATATCGCGGGCGAGCCGACAAACGTGAGTTCCCCGACGCCAGCCCCAGCGGCCGCAGCGCCAACCGCGGAGCCGGCGGACATCCCGCCGACCGCCATCGCCAGTCCCACGCCCTCGCCGAGCCCAACACCATCGCCTGCGCCAGTACCTGCGGCAGCACCTGCGCCGTCGCCGGCAGCCCCAAGCCCTGTCGCCACAGCCACGCCGCCAACACCGGTCCCCACGCCCACACCTGTGGCGTCAGCGCCCAGCCCCACACCGACACCCCAACCAACGCCCACACCGACGCCAAGCGCCGCCGAGACGAGCGATCCATCAGAGTCGACCGAGCCTTCACCGACACCCGCAGTACCCGCGACGACGATCGCCGCCACCCCCGCGCCGTCGGCAACCGGCGACCGCCAAGCGCGCACGGGCGTGTCGGGCGCGGTGGATCACCAAAGCGCAGATCGCCCCGCCGCACGCCTTGCAGACCGAGATGGGTTGGCCACACGCGCCTTTGGCCCCGGCGAGTGCACAACGTCACAACCGGCGACGCACCAAGTCGGCCAAGGCGACGTGCTCTGGCAAATCGCGATCGAATATTATGGAAACACCTGTGGCGCCCGGGCTGCGGACATTTACTTCGCCAATGTTGAGGTGTTCGAAGGACGCCGCGCGCCCTATCCGCGGCGTGACCCGGATAGAATTTTCCCGGGCGAAGAACTCACCATTCCATCACTGCAATCATCGGGCGAAGACTAGGCGTCGCGCACCCCTAGTCTCCAGCGCCGTTCGTTATTGCCCGATGGCGTTTTCAATCGTGATGGTCGCGTCATGGGGCAACCCAAGGTCAGCCCGCGCATAGCGCAGCTCAACGCCTTCGGGCAGCAGGGCGCGGCAATAGTCTTCGCGGGTTCGCACAAACTTCACGTCAAAGCGGTTGTCGCCCCGGCGTTCGACCACGGGATCAAACGATTCCGCATTGGTGCAGCCATTGGACTTCGCCCGGATCACGACCGTCGCGTCATCGACCGAAGCCGCCAGCAACCGCTCGCCCGCACGGTCCACGTCGTAAGCGACCGTTTCTGTGTCCGCATCCACAATGATGCACGCCGTTGCAGCCAAGCCCGCCGCCGCCAAAGCCAATACCGTTTTCATCAGAACCCCTCTCAAAGGTCTCAACCACGCGCACTATATCGATAATCGATAAGGCGCGTCAATCGCAACGAGCCTAGGTGGGGAACGATGAACCCCAGCTGACCTTTACATTACGAGTTTCTAAACAACTCAGCGCGAATCAACCGGTTAAGATGCGTAGTACTCAACCACAAGGTTGGGTTCCATTCTGGCGGGATAGGGCACATCGCCCAGCTCCGGCACCCTCAAAAATGTCGCGCTCATCGCCTTGGGGTCGACCTCGACATAGTCGGGGATGTCCCGCTCCGTGCCTTCAAAGGCTTCGAGCACCAGCGCCATGGTCCGCGACTTCTCGCGAATTTGCACCACATCGCCCGGCTGACACCGATAGCTGGGCACGTTCGTCCGGCGCCCGTTCACCATCAAATGGCCGTGGTTCACAAATTGACGCGCGGCGAACACGGTCGGCACAAACTTGGCCCGGTAGATGATGGCGTCGAGCCGGCTTTCCAACAGGCCGATCAGGTTTTCAGCCGTGTTGCCCTTGCGCCGTGCGGCCTCGTCAAAGGTTCGACGGAACTGTTTCTCGGTGATATTGCCGTAATAGCCTTTGAGCTTTTGCTTGGCTTTAAGCTGCAGCCCGAAGTCAGAGAGTTTGCCCTTGCGCCGCTGGCCGTGCTGACCTGGGCCGTAGGAGCGCTTATTGACCGGGCTTTTGGGGCGACCCCAAAGGTTCTCGCCCATACGCCGGTCGATTTTGTACTTCTGCGAAAAACGCTTCGACATGCTTACCTCATATTCGATCCGGCCCGGCTCAGCCTCAAATGGTTGAGCGATTGCAACGGCGGGGGGCGGATCACCCGTCATAATCCACGATGGACGCGGAAGATCGCGGGTTATACAAAACCGGCTCGCCGCGTCAACGGCTTAGGCTTCGTCTTTGCGCACCTTGTGGGGGCCGCGCCCTTCAGCGAGCACGCGCACCACCCCGCGCCAGGTCTGGACTTCTTGGTGAGTGAGCGAGGCGCGCGCCAAGCTCGCGCGGAGATTATCCACCATCATGGGCTTTTTCTCCGGCGGATGGAAAAACCCCGCCCGCTCCAGCTCATCCTCTAAATGACCGTAAAGGCCGAACAAATCCGCTTTGGCCGCCGGGGGGCTTTGCGCTTGGGCGAAGACGGCGGGCGGCGCATCGCCCTGGCTGGTGCGCCATTCATAGCAAAACACCGCCACCGCCTGGGCCAGGTTCAGCGAGGCGAAGCTCACATCCACCGGATAGGTCAAAATGGCGTCGGACACCGCGACCGCGTCATTGGGCAGGCCCGACTTCTCCGAGCCAAACATCACCCCAACCCGGGCGCCGGCCCTCACCGCATCCCACAGCCGCAACACGCCCTCGCGCGGCCCATAGACCGGCTTTTCCAAGCCGCGCGGCCGGGCGGTGGCGGCGTAAACCACATCAAGGGTGTCAATGGCGGCGGTGAAATCGTCGGTGACCTGGGCGGTCTCCAAAATCGCATCCGCGCCAGCGGCCATGGCCTGCGCCTTGGGATTGGGCCAACCGTCACGCGGGGCCGCGATGCGCAAATCCCCTAATCCGAAATTCGCCATGATACGGGCGGCAGCGCCAATATTCTCGCCCAATTGCGGGCCGATCAACGCAATGGCGGGCTCGGGATGGGGGGTGCTCATGGATGCGCCCCGCGCCCTTCCGCCCGGTTCGTGGCGATGGTAGGAAGCCTTATCCGCGGATTGGACACGGCGCGCCGCTGTTTTTGCGACCGCCAGGCGAGGACACACACGATGGCGAAGATCAAAGTCGCAAACCCCATTGTCGAGCTTGATGGCGATGAAATGACCCGGATCATCTGGGCGCTCATCAAAGAGAAGCTCATCCTGCCTTATGTGGACATGGACTTAAAATATTTCGATCT
>CAZADA010000041.1:0-23084 GCA_964483775.1 uncultured Caulobacterales bacterium | reverse complement strand
ACCCCACGCACGCCTCACCCATCACTGCCAGCCCACCCTCCCAACTCTCGCCCAACGCCGCGCCTTGCTTCAGCAGATGATACGCGCCGGCCGCCCGCGGGTCGGCGGGGTGGCCGGGCACCGCCATGACGTCGCGGCCCTGTTCGCCCGCATAGCGCGCCGTGATGAGAGAGCCGGACTTACGCGAGGCCTCCACCACCACCACGCCATCGGCCAAGCCCGAAATCAGCCGGTTGCGCCGGGGAAAATCCTGCGCTGTGGGGCGCAACCCAAAGCGGCGCTCGCTGACAATCGCGCCTGTTTCGCTGATCCGCGCGTACAGCTGGTCGTGTTCGGGCGGATAGATGATGTCGATCCCTCCCGCGACGACGGCCACGGTCCCGGTGGCCAGCGCGCCGTCATGGGCGGCGGCGTCGACACCGCGCGCCAAACCCGACACCACAAGGACGCCATGCGCGCCAAGCTCGCGCGCCAGATCATGCGCAAACCGGCGACCGATGGCCGACGCCGAACGAGCCCCGACCATGGCCACGCTCACCGGCGTCTCCAGCCGACCCGGGCCGCGCACGATGATGAGGGGCGGCGGCGGATCGATATGGCGCAGACGGGCGGGAAAGTCTGGTTCGCGGCAGGT
Organism: uncultured Caulobacterales bacterium; assembly: GCA_964483775.1. GTDB lineage: Bacteria > Pseudomonadota > Alphaproteobacteria > Caulobacterales > Maricaulaceae > CAZADA01. Next base: position 22,450 of record CAZADA010000041.1, on the reverse strand, counting down.
GATGTGTCGCGCATTCAAGGCGTGGGCGCGTTCAAACTCGGCCTCGATGACGTCCAAGGGCGGCGCCTGCAGGGATTGGCCGCGCCCGCCGCGCCTGGCCAAGCGAGGAAGCGCGTCAAGGGCCGCAGCGGCGGTGCCAAACCGCTGGATCAAATCGCGGAATGTGACCGGCCCCACCGTGTCAACGCGCGCCAGCCGGACCCAGTCGCGTCGCTCCTCGAACGTGACCGGCTGAGACGAGAACGTCATGTCATGGCGCTGGCGCAGTTTCGCGCTTGTCCCCAATCCGTGGTTCGCTGCCGTCGAGCAGGCGCTGGATGTTGCCCCGGTGACGCCAGTAGATCAGCACGCCCATGAACACCGCCAGCAACGCCGCGCCGGGAAACGGTCCGCCCACGGGGGAGGGCATGGCCAGCGCAGCCAACGGCGTCACCGCCACCGCCACCAGCGCGGCGAGTGAGGAAAACCGGAACATGTAGGCGATGGCGATCCACGTGATCGCCGCCACAACGCCCACCGGCCAGGCCACAACGAAAAACGTACCGAAAAAGGTCGCCACGCCCTTGCCGCCTTCAAAGCCCAACCAAACCGGATAGAGATGGCCAAGAAAGGCGGCCCCGGCCGCAACCAGCGCCGCGCTAGGACCAAGAGCGGGACCGAAGACCGTGCCGGCCAGAACGGCCGCGATACCAGCCTTACCGGCGTCCAAAACAAAGGTCGCCAAGGTCAAGTCACGGCGTTTGGTGACCCGCAGCACATTGGTTGCCCCGATATTGCCCGAGCCTTGCTTGCGAATGTCGCCAAACCCAAACGCGCGCGACAGCACCAAACCCGCCGGAAACGACCCGAGCAAATAACCGCCAAACGCCGCCAACCCGATTTGTATCGCCACCGTAGAATCCATGGTGATTAGGTTTAGTGCCTCGCGGCGTGTTGCGCCAGGCCCTCGTGCGCCATCACGGTCACTCCAAGGCGGCGTCGTTTTCGTGCAGAAAGTCCAAAGCTCCCTGCAAAATGAAGGCGGCCGCGAGCGCGTCCACCACTTCGGCCCGCTTGGCGCGGCTGGTATCCGCGGCGAGGAGGGCGCGTTCCGCAGCGGCCGTCGATAACCGCTCATCCCAGTAGGCAAGCGGCACGCTACGTACGTTTTCAAGGTTGCGGGCGAAGGCGCGCACCGATTGCGCCCTTGGCCCCGGCGATCCGTCCATATTGACCGGCATGCCCACCACCAGCCCGACACAGGCGCGATCGTCGTAGTACGCAAACAGGGCGGCCGCATCGGCCGTGAACTTACGCCGCACCACTGTGCCAAGTCCTGTTGCGATGGTGCGCAACGGATCGCTCACCGCCACGCCGATGGTCTTGGTCCCCGGATCGAGGCCGAGCAACGGGCCTTCGCCCGGCAGGTCTGAGAGCTTCATCAGCGCCATGGCCCAACAAGCCGCCCGCACGCGCGATCGTCAAGCCACCTTGTCGCACGGAGCAGGCTTTGCTACCGGCATGGCGAACCGGAGACACACCCATGTCCGTGACCATTGATGATGTGCGCCGCGTCGCCCGACTAGCCCGCCTGTCGGTGCGCGATGAGAAGCTTGAGCCGCTGGCTAAGGAACTCTCGCAAATCTTCGCGTGGATCGAGCAATTGAACGAAGTCGACATTGACGGCGTCGAGCCTATGGCGTCCTCGGTCGATGTCAAATTGCCCATGCGCAAGGACAAAGTGACCGACGGCGACATTCGCGACCAAGTGCTCGCCAACGCCCCGCGGGCCGAAGAGGGGTTCTTTGTCGTCCCCAAAGCCGTCGAATAATTTCGGACCGCCACGCCCTGAGCCCTATGTTCAAAGTCCGGTTGGGGCCATATCTCAGCCATGGAACAGCTCACCGTGCTCTACAATGGCGTGTGCCCAGTGTGTCGTTCGGGCGTGTGTGTCTTTGAGCGCAGATCCCTGGCCGCGCGGAATAGCGCCCAGGTGCGGTATGTCGATGTCGCCGCGAACCCATCAGCGCTCGCCGACCACAGCCTGTCGCTGAATGCCGTGCGCTTCAAACTCCACGCGGTGACGGCCGATGGAGCGGTGTTGCGCGGTTGGCCGGCGATCTCAGCGCTATGGCGCGCCACACACGGATGGGGCTGGCTGGCCCGCCTTGGCGACCAACCCGGATTGAACCTCCTCGCGCGCGCCGCCTACCACGTCACCGCACAAGCGCTGTGGTGGTGGAACCGCGCATGCAAGCGCTGGTGATCCGCGCGCCGTTAGCTCTCCTCGGCTGACGCCTCGTCTTCCGTCACTGGCCAGGCGAAGGCCGCCGCTTCGTCCCATTCGTAAATCGCCGTGATGAAGCAGCGGCCAGGGAAACCGTTGGTGTTGGTCACAACGCGGTCGCCGCGGTGAAGGCAGCTTGAGCCGCCCGATGTGCGCAGTCCAATCGTTGTGAGCGCCAAACCCGGGTCGCACGTGCCGCTCAATTCAAGCCGGTACCAATCATTCACCCCTTCGCGCACCAACACGTCGTCGTCGCCAAACTCGCGCCAGCTGTCGATGCTACGGGAAAAGCAGATGCGATCGATTTGTTCGCCCTGGCGCGCTTCGATTTCAGCCGCCAGGCGCGCCTCGCGCTCTTCAGCCGAAGGAACCGCGGCGCAGCCTGCCACCAATCCAGCCAAGCCCATCGTGAGTCCCAAAGCGCGTCCAATCATGGCAATCCTCGTGGTCACAGGCCGCCAAGCGCCGGCCCAAGCAATCAAGTCACAACGTACAGGTTAGCGCAGATCGCGTCGGCCTCCCACGCAAAACGAGCCTGCGCGCAAAAACGTGACATCGCCGCCATTGCATCCTAAACACCGCGCCCATGACCGACGCGCCCACACTGTCCGATCTGACCGACCTCACCCTGGCTGAAGCAGTCCGGCTGTTGTCCAACAAGCAGCTTTCATCCGAGGAGCTCACCCTTGCGCACATCGAGGCGGTGGCGGCAGCAAAGCCCTTGAACGCCTACGTGCTTGAGCTGCCGGAGTCCGCGGTCAAAGCCGCCAAAGCGTCCGACAAGAAGCGCGCCAAGCGCACCGCCGCGGCCCCGATCCTTGAAGGGATCCCGCTGGCCATCAAAGACATCTTCTGCACCCAAGGCGTGCGCACCACCGCGTGCTCCAAAATCCTGGGCGAGTTCACGCCGCCGTATGAAAGCACCGTCACCGCAAACCTGAAAAAAAACGGGGCGATTGTTGTCGGCAAGACCGCCATGGATGAGTTCGCCATGGGCTCGTCCAACGAAACCTCGTGCTTTGGCAATGTCGTCAATCCGTGGCGCAAGGGCGGTTCGAACCAAGACTTGGTGCCCGGCGGTTCGTCGGGAGGTTCAGCCTCCGCCGTGGCCGCGCGCACAGCGTTGGGCGCGACAGGCAGCGACACCGGCGGCTCCATCCGACAACCGGCCGCCTTCACGGGCCTGGTCGGGGTGAAGCCGACCTATGGGTTGTGCTCGCGTTGGGGGATCATCGCGTTCGCCTCCTCGCTTGATCAGGCCGGCCCTATGGCGCGCACGGTTGAAGACTGCGCCATGATGCTGTCGGCCATGGCGGGCCATGACGCCAAGGACTCCACATCGCTCAAGGTCAAAATCCCCAATTACGCCGAGGCGTGCGGGGATTCGGTGAAGGGGCTGCGCATCGGCGTGCCGGCTGAGTATCGCATTGACGGCGTGCGCGAGGAGATCTTGACGTTATGGGACAACGCGATCGCCTGGCTCAAAGACGCCGGGTGCGAAATCGTCGAGGTCTCCCTGCCGCACACCAAATACGGTTTGCCGGCCTACTACATCATCGCGCCAGCCGAAGCCTCCTCCAACCTCGCGCGGTACGACGGCATGCGCTATGGCGCGCGGGTCGACGGAACCGACCTGTTGGCGACCTATGAAGAGACGCGCGCCGCCGGATTTGGCGACGAGGTCCAGCGCCGGATTCTCATTGGCGCTCACGTGCTGTCTGCGGGCTATTACGACGCCTACTATCTGCGCGCGCAAAAGGTGCGCACGCGGATCCGCGATGATTTCGACGCTGCGTTCAAACAATGCGACGCGCTGTTGACGCCCACCACGCCGGGGGCCGCCTTCGCATTCGGCGAAAAGTCGGACGACCCGGTGGAGATGTACCTCAACGATATCCTGACCGTGACGGCCAACCTTGCCGGCCTGCCCGCCATGTCGGTGCCCGCCGGCCTCAGCCAAGACGGCCTGCCGCTGGGAATGCAGCTCATCTCGCCGGCGCTCGACGAGTACCGCATGTTCTCTTTGGCCTCCGCCATCGAAAAGGCGGCCGACTTCACCGCCAAGCCTGACCAATGGTGGGCGGTTTAGCGGGTGCGGCGAGAGGGCGCGCGTCGATGATTGGCAACACCATCGGATTTGGCTGGATGTGCGCCGGGATCGGCGTATCGATCATCATTCTGGGTGTGATCGCCCTGTTCGGCTGGATCACCGTGCCCACGCTCGGCCACACCATCGCCATTCTCGTCGTGGGCCTCGTCATGACCGGGTTTGGCGCGCTGTCGCTGATCGCCGCCAGCATCGCGCACGCGCTGGGCCGCCGTTCATTGCAGCGGGGCGACTAAGGCGAGACGTCGCACTCCTGGCCCATGGACTTCGCCTCCGACTGGGAGTAGCGTTCTTATCGATAAACACTAAGGTGGCGGCATGAAATCATTTGCAGATCTCGGCAAGGTGTGTGGCGGCCTCGGCGCGCTCATCGTGTTTTGGGGCGTGTTCACGGTGCTGGGCTGGTTTCCGGTGCAGTCGAGCTGGCAAAGCGTGCTCTTGATCGGTTTGGGCGTCATGCTCTTGGGCGCAGGCTTGGCGGTGGCGTTTTTCACAGGCTTGGCCGAGATGATCGCCGAAAAGCGCGCCAACCAACCCCGCGAGTGAGCTCAACCATGATGCGCATAATCGGTCGCAGCCTCATCACGCTGGGCGGCGTTGTGGTGGTGTGGATGGGAGTGACCATGCTGCTGGGCGGCGCGCTCATCCGTCCGTCGGCCACCGAGAAGTATCTCGAGCAGGACGAAGCGAAGATCGAAATCAGCACCAACCGCGAAGACCACCCGGCGCTCTGGTTCATGGGTCACGCCATGCGCATTGGCTCTGGCGGTCTCCTCCTTGCGTTTGGGGCGCTTTTGGTGGTGAAGCCTTGGCGACAGACCAGCGTCCGCACACAGCCCGCCGCCCAGACCGAGATCCAGACCAGCACGACCGAGACACGCCATGACTGATTTTGTGACCCACGACGAGGTCCGCCACACCGTTCCCGGCGCCACGGGCGACTGGGAGATCATCGTCGGTATGGAAGTCCACGCTCAGGTTTCAAGCGAAAGCAAGCTGTTCTCCGGCGCGTCGGCCGCCTATGGCGGAGTGCCGAACGCCCATGTGTCTTTGGTCGATGCCGCGATGCCCGGAATGCTGCCAGTCATCAACCAGTATTGCGTTGAACAAGCCGTGCGCACCGGCCTTGGTTTGAATGCACAGATCAATTTATTTTCACGCTTTGATCGAAAAAACTACTTCTATCCTGATCTACCCCAAGGGTACCAGATTTCCCAATACCAGGACCCCATCGTCGGTGACGGTGAGATTGAAGTCGAAGTCGATAAGGAATCGACGATCACAGTGGGTATAGAACGTCTACACTTGGAGCAAGACGCTGGTAAGTCCATCCATGACCTTGATCCGAAAATGACATTTGTCGACCTCAACCGGTCGGGTGTCGCGTTGATGGAAATCGTGTCCAAGCCTGACTTGCGCTCGCCGGCCGAAGGCGCGGCCTACGTCAAGAAGCTGCGCAACATTTTGCGTTATCTGGGCACGTGCGACGGCAACATGGAGCAGGGCTCCATGCGCGCGGACGTCAATGTTTCTGTGCGCAAACCTGGCCGACCGCTCGGCACGCGGTGCGAAATCAAGAATGTGAATTCCATGCGCTTCATCGCCATGGCGATTGAAGTGGAATCCCGTCGTCAGATCGAAATCCTCGAGGATGGCGGCGTGATTGATCAAGAAACGCGCCTCCTCGATACGGTCAAAGGGGAAACGCGCGCCATGCGATCCAAAGAGGACGCGCACGATTATCGGTATTTCCCAGACCCCGACCTGCTGCCGCTCAAATTGACCAAGGCGCAGGTCAACAAAATCAAAGACACCTTACCCGAGCTCCCTGACAACAAAAAACACCGGTTCATGGATGAGTACGGCCTGTCTCCCTACGACGCCTCCGTACTTGTCGGCGACAAAGAAAGTGCTGAGTTCTTCGAAGCCGTCGCTAAAGGCCGTGATCCAAAACTGTCGGCAAACTGGGTTAGCCAAGAATTGTTTGGCGCACTCAACAAGGCTGGCCAATCACTCGGGGACACGCCGGTCTCCGCCCCCCAATTGGGCAAACTGATCGACCTGATCGCCGATCAGACCATTTCCGGCCGCATCGCCAAGCAGGTCTTTGAAATCATGTTCGAAACCGGCGAAGACCCTGGCGTGATCGTCGAACGTGAAGGCCTCAAGCAGGTCACCGACACGGGCGCGATCGAGAAAATCGTCGACGAGATCATCGCCAACAACCCCGCCCAGGTTGAGCAACTGAAGGCCAAGCCCAAGACCCTGGGTTGGTTCGTCGGTCAGGTGATGAAGGCCTCAGGCGGCAAAGCCAACCCCCAGGCCGTCAACGAGATCTTGCGCGCCAAACTGCCTATCGGGGACGGGGATTGAGGCCATGGCGCCACAGCTGCATCGAGCGCGCCGTCGCCAGTCCCAGATGATGAACTGAACTAGACGTACCGGACCGCATCGGCGGCGGCGCGGAATACCGCGCGCGCCTTATGCACCGTTTCAAGGCGCTCGGCTTCTGGGTCGCTGTCGTAGACAACCCCGCCCCCTGCGCGCACGTGCAACACGCCGTCTTTCACAACGCCCGTGCGCAGCGCGATGCACGTGTCCATGTCGCCATTGGCTGAGAAATAGCCGACCCCGCCCGCATAGACGCCGCGCGCTTCATCTTCGAGCTCGTGGATAATCTCCATAGCGCGCACTTTCGGCGCGCCGGAGACGGTGCCCGCCGGAAAGCCGGCGAAAAGGGCGTCCACGGCATCAAGCCCTTCGCGCAAATCGCCCTCAACCTGGCTGACGATGTGCATCACATGGCTGTAGCGCTCGACGATGAACTGCTCAGTCTCCGCCACGCTGCCCCACGCCGCCGCGCGCCCCACATCATTACGCCCAAGATCGAGCAGCATCAGATGCTCAGCGCGTTCTTTGGGATCCGCGAGCAGTTCAGCTTCCAACGCGGCGTCCTCAGCCGGGTTTGCACCACGCGGCCGCGTGCCCGCGATGGGGCGCAGCGTGATCCGATTTCCGGCGACTTTGACCAGGATTTCGGGGCTCGAACCGACAACAGCGCTGTCGCCAAGCCCGAGATAAAACATGTAGGGCGAAGGGTTGAGCCGGCGTAACGCCCGATAGAGCGCGAAGGGCGGGTGCGCAAAGGGGGTCGCATAACGAATGCTCGGCACACATTGAAAGATATCGCCGGCGCGAATGTAGGCTTTGGCGCGCTCCACCTGGTCGCGATAGGCGGCATCGGTCACGCTGGGGGTGATGGCGAGTGCATCTTCGTCCACGTCCGCCTTGGGTTTGGCCTCAGCGCTCAAGGGCGCGGCGAGGGCGGCGGCAACGCCGTCAAGATGAGCCCCAGCCTCCGCAACGGCGTCTGCGGCGCTCACATCGGCGCTGGGCCGCACCGGCGTGGCGAGGATCAGATCCTGGCGGACCGAATCAAAAACGATCACCGTGCGCGGACGCATCAACAGCGCCTGCGGCAGACCCAACAGATTGTCCTTGGGTTCGGGCAGCCGCTCAAAATGGCGCGTCATCTCATAGCCAAGATAGCCGAACACGCCGGCCGTCGCCGAGGGCAATCCGTCGGGGATCGCAAGCGCGGACTGCGCCAACAGCGTGCGCAAGGCCTCAAGGGGATGGGGATCGCCTGCAGCGCGTGTGAACGCATCGGCGTCTGCGGCCGCTTCCCCCTCGGCGATCTCAACAACACCATCACGCACGCGCCACACCAGATCAAAGTCTGCTGCAATAATCGAATACCGCCCGCGCGTTTCCCCGCCCTCAACCGACTCCAAAAGAATGATCCGCGATCGCGTGCGCTGCAGTTTGAGCGCAGCCGACACCGGCGTTTCCACGTCGTCAGGCACACGCCGCCAAACCAATTGCGCCTCGCCGGCGTCATAGCGCGCCGCAAAGCCGTCGCGGTCCATCGTGATGGTCATCGCATGCTGGCCATTGGTCAGTGTCAGTTAAGCCGAAGCGTCACTGGCGCACCCATCACGGCGCGACCGCACCGCCCGTCGCGCGCAACAACATCTCATCATTGACCGTCACCGGATAGCGTTCGCCGAGGGCGACCGCGTGCAGTCGCAACACGTCTCCGGCTATGGAATTATACACCGTACCGCGCACACGCTGGGGCAGATACGCACGCTCAAAGCCCGGAGGCGCCGGCAACACCGCCTCGATCCGCAACACCAGCTCAGCGCCTTCAAGCCCTTGCACACGCAGCACCGCGCCCGCAGGCGCGGCGAACGCGGCCACCGCGCCGCGCCAACCCAGTTTCTCCGGCGGGTCCAGCGACAGCAGCTCGGGCGGCAATCCACCGGCATCGGCCACCCGGCGCAGTTGCGCCAGCGTTGGCGGTTCATCCACCTCGCCCTCAACGGCGATGTCCCCGCGGTCGGCGGCCGGCCGGATCGATTGTGCGCGTGAGAAAACAAAGCTGTCAGCGTCAGCGTCAACGCCCGTTGCGAGCGCGGCCTCGTTCAGGCTCGCGCCTGCCTCCAAAGCCGTAACAGCCAATTCGGCGGCCTGTTCTTGGGTTTCGGCGATGCGTTGGGCGCGCCAGAGCGATGTGACCTCTTCGATCACCTCGTCAAACTCGCGCGGCTGAGGCTCGGTGACCGCGTCAAAGCGCAGGGCGAACGACGTGGCCGCTGCGGTTTGTTGCACCGTGTCCGACGCGCTGCGCCCAGCCAACCGAACGTCGCGCGTAAAGGCGCGCTCCACAATGGCCCGACCGGTAACCTCATCAAGGTCGCCCCACACGGGCTCGCCATCCAAACCAAGCCCGTCAGCATTGAACGATTCAAACACTCTCACTTCGGCGCCCGAAGCCCGGACGGCCTCATCAAAGTTCGGATTCGCGTCGCGTGCAGTCTGGAACGCCTCGGCGTTCGCCTGGGCGATGCGCAAGGCGACGTCGCGGGCCATGGACTCGGTCGCCAACTCGAGCGCCCGCTCGGCCGTCATGGCGAGTTCGGGCGTAATCGCAACGACTTGCGCCACAGACCAGCTTTCCAAGGTGTTCTCCACCGGATCGCTCACGCCTGGTTCCTCAAGGGCGAAGGCCGCGGTCTGCACCACCGGATCGGTGATCGCGTCCAATTCGACATCGGTGTATTCGCGCAGTGTTACGCCTTCCTCGCTCGCAGCGATGGCGGCGGGCTCCTCGCCGTCGCGCAAAGCGGCGGCCACGCGCAGGGCGGTTTCCTCGTCGGGAGCGATCACTTCAATGACGGAACGGCGTTCGGGCTCAACGGCTCCGGCCGCTTCAATCTGCTCGGCGCGCGCCGCCAATTGGGCGGCGGGGATCTGGTCGCGCCCAGCCTCGGCGTCGGGGATGAACAGGGCCACCGAAACCGTGCGCAGCTGCGGCGAGGCCAAATCCTCGCGCGAGGCGTCGTAAACCGCCTGGAGTTCCTCAAGCGGCGCCGCGCCCGGGTCTGGGATCGCCGTCGGAGCGATGATCACGGCGCTGACCACCCGTTCTTCCATCAAATAGCGTAGGCGCATGGAGGTGACCGTGTTGGGCGCTCCCGCCAGGCCGGCGATCACGCCGCGCTGTAACAGTTCAGCCGCCATGGCGTCCCGCACGCGTTCTTCATAGTCTTGCTGAGCGCGATCGTCTTCAAACGACGAATCGTAGGCCGCCCTGTCAAACAAGCCCGATGTCTGGACGCGCAAGGACTCCGTTGAACGGATTTGCTCGGCCAGCGCGTTGTCGGTCACCCGAACGCCCAGTCGCTCAGCCTCAAGCCGCATGCGTTGGTCGCGCACCAAAGAGCTGACGAGTTCGCTGCGTCGTTGGTTTTGCGCCTCGAGATTGCGCAGCTCGGAGGGCGGCAAATTGCGTGAGAGCCGGTCCCACGCTTCGGCCGTCTCGCCGAAGGAAATGCGCTTGCCGTCAACCGTAGCGACGTGGGACTGCCCGCCGCCTCCGCCGAAAAAGTCATTGCCGGTGAAGGCCAGCGCCAGGGCCACCAGCCCCAACAAAACCCAAGTGACTTTGGAGCGAAGAGTGTTGCGGAGTTGCTCTAAGGCCATGAAGAGGACTCGCTTGTGCTTTTCAGAGCGCGCAAGCTAGATAGACGGCCCACAAAGCACAAGGGCTCGCCTGCCCAATCCCCCACCTCCAAAGCGAGGAAGTCTATCTCCCCATGGCCGCTCGCCCTGTTTACATCGTTGGAAATTGGAAGATGAACGGCCTGCAGGCGTCCCGCCAGGAGGCCCAAGCCTTGGCCCAAGCCGATGGCGGAGCCGCCATCTTGGTGGTCTGCCCGCCGGCCACGCTGCTCGCGGACGTCGCGCGTGACCTGGAAGGCGGCGGCGTTCGCGTAGGGGGGCAGACCTGTCATGAGCAAACGTCGGGCGCCTTCACCGGCGAGGTCAGCGCGCCCATGCTCGCCGACGCGGGCGCACACTATGTGATCGTCGGCCACTCCGAACGGCGTGCGACGGGCGAGACGGACGCGGATGTGCGCGCCAAGGCCGAGGCGGGTCAGGCGGCCGGCCTGACGCCCATTGTGTGTGTGGGGGAGACGCTTGCCGAACGCGAAGCCGGCCAGGCTGATCAGCGCATCACCGCGCAAGTCGCCGCAAGCTTGCCCCATGGCGGGACGGGGCCCATCATCATTGCATATGAACCGATCTGGGCCATCGGGACCGGTGTGACCGCCACCCCAACAGACATCGCCGCCATGCACCGCGTGGTGCGCAACGCCGTGGGGTCGGTGCGCCAAGACGCCGAGCCGAGCGTGCTCTATGGCGGCTCGGTCAAGCCGCAAAACGCTGGTGAGATTTTGGCGACGGACGGCGTCGACGGAGTGCTGGTCGGCGGCGCCAGCCTAACCGCGGAGAGTTTCCTGGCGATCGCTGCGGCGGCGCCGGCGTCCCGATAAACGGGGAACGGACAATTCAACTGGAATGTGACGTTTTACATCCGCCTAAACGCGCGCGCCGAAGGTGAGCTGGAACAATGATTCAGAGTGTTCGAGGCTCACGGAGCATCCATGACTGTAAGCGCAGCGCGCAAAATCGACGCGCTCATCTTTGATGTTCACCCAACAGGGCGCCAGCAGGCGCGCACTGCTTTGCTTGACCTTGGTTTTGAAAACGTCCTGCCCACGGCGACGTTCACCGAGTTTCGGCGCGAAGCCCTGCGTCCGCGTTGGTCATTGATCGTCGCCAACGCCTTTCCCAGCGACTCCATGGTTGAGGTTAGCGCGCTCGTGCGCCGCCTACGCACCGGGGAGTTTGGGGTGAATCCCTTTGCCTGCGTCGTGCTCACCAGTTGGCGCCATGAGGCGGCGGCCCTGCGCAGCGCTGTCGACTCAGGTGCTGACCATGTTCTGTTGTGCCCATATTCGCCCGCCCGCTTTCTTGAACGCGTTCATGCCATGCTGGACCGCGAGCGCCAGTTCGTGGTGGGTTCGGATTATATCGGCCCCGACCGCCGGCGCCGTTCGCGTTCGAAACGCCCTTCCTTGGGCTTTGAGGTGCCATCCATGACCGCTCTGGCGCTGCGCGGCGAACATGGTCCCCATGCGGCGTGTCCCAAACAACTCAGCGACCTGCATGCGCGCATGCTTAAAGAGCAAACGCGCCAGCTGGCGATCCGCATTTGCGCCGCCTCCGAACTGGCGGTGAACGGCTCGGTGCCCATGGCGTCGGCCGTCAAAGACATCTGCCGGCTCACGTCGGACTATTTGCAGCGTTTGCGCTCAGCCGATGCGGGTGAGTCGGCCATCCGCTCAGCCCTCACGCTGGCCCGCGTCGCCAGAAGTTTGGAGGAGGAGGCCAGCCCAAGCCCCCAAGCGCTGATGCGCGCCAGCGTCTTCAGCGCCGAAAGCTACGCTGATTATGACGGCGGCGTTTCGATGTCAGAGATCCTCGAACTCGCCGCCCGTTGCGCTGAGCGCATGTCGGAACGGCGTGGGCAACGCACTCCTGACGCCCCGCACGCGGCCGCTGGGCCCAACTCGGAGGGCCATGGCGGAGGCGAGACGGAGACCATCGCCATCTAGCCGCTGCGCTTTCCCTTGGCGCGAGCTCAGGTTTGCGTTACTCGTCCGGGCTGTTTCTCGATCGTGAGCTCGGAGCCCTTTATGGCGACCTTTTTGCTGGTCATTCATTTGTTCATCGCCGCAGGTTTGGTTGGCGTCATTCTCTTGCAGCGCTCGGAAGGCGGCGCGCTGGGCATGGGCGGTGGCGGTCCAGGCAACTTGATGTCGGGGCGTGCGGCAGGAAACGCGCTCACGCGGGCGACGACCGCACTAGCGGTGGGGTTCTTTGCAACCAGTTTGGTGCTCGCGCTTGTGCTCAACCGGGGCGACGACGACGGCTCCGTGCTTGACCGCGTCGATGAAGATGAGCCTCAGACCAACGTCCAAACCATTGGCATTGGCGCGCCGGTCGTCACGCCAAGTGAACCCATTGGGATCACGGGCGACCAAACCATTGACGATTCCCAGGGTGGCGAGCCAAACCCAGCAGCGGACGGCGCCGACGGCCCGGCTGACGAAGCCCCCGCTGACGACCCAGCTGGGGATGGGGCTGACTCTGATCCCCCGCGCTGACGATTAGCGCTTCCCAGAATCGCTGGCATCAGTATCCTGGCCGCCCATGGTCCGCTATATCTTCATCACAGGCGGCGTGGTCTCTTCGTTAGGCAAAGGGCTAGCCTCCGCAGCGCTCGGCGCATTGCTCCAGGCGCGTGGCTATCGCGTGCGCCTGCGCAAACTCGATCCGTATCTCAACATCGATCCCGGCACGATGTCGCCGCTTCAGCACGGCGAGGTGTTCGTCACCGATGACGGCGCCGAAACCGACCTCGACCTGGGGCACTATGAGCGCTTCACAGATGTTTCGGCCACGCGGGCGGACAACATCACCTCAGGGCGTGTGTACAGCGACATTCTGGCGGCCGAGCGTCGCGGCGATTACCTGGGCGCCACCATCCAGGTCATCCCCCATGTGACTGACGCCATCAAACAGTTCGTGGTGCACAACCCCGGCGACGTTGACTTTGTGTTGTGCGAGATCGGCGGCACCGTCGGCGACATTGAAGGCCTTCCGTTCTTTGAGGCCATTCGCCAACTCGGCCAGGAGCTTGGCGCGGAGCGAGCCTTGTTCATCCATGTCACCCTGTTGCCGTTCATCGCAGCCGCCGGCGAACTCAAGACCAAGCCAACCCAGCACTCCGTTAAGGAATTGCGCTCCATCGGCATTCAGCCGCACATGCTTTTGTGCCGCAGCGAACGTCCCATTCCCATTGAAGAGCGGCGGAAGCTGGCGCTGTTTTGCAACGTGCAAGAGCGCGATGTTGTCCAGGGGCTCGATGCGGACTCCATTTACGCCGTTCCGCTCGCCTACCATGAGGAAGGCCTTGATGAGCGGGTGCTGCGCCATTTCCGCATGGATGACGCTCCCGAGCCCGATCTGTCGCGTTGGACCAACATCGTGCAGCGCTTGCGCCGGCCGGACGGCGAGGTGACCATCGCCATTGTCGGCAAGTACACCGGGTTGCTCGACGCCTACAAATCGCTGACCGAAGCCCTGCAACATGGCGGTATCGCCAATGGCGTGCGCGTCAATCTCGACTGGGTGGACTCCGAGGCGATCGGGGATGAGCGCGCGGCGGCGCAGCGTTTGGAAGGCGCTGACGGTGTGTTGGTGCCCGGCGGCTTTGGCCCCCGCGCCATCGAAGGCAAGCTCGCCGCCATCCGTTTCGCCCGCGCGCGCGCCGTGCCCTTTTTCGGCATTTGCTTTGGCATGCAGCTCGCCATCATCGAGGCCGCGCAGTCCCTGGCGGGTCTTGAGAAAGCAGGCTCGACGGAGTTCCGCAGCGTTTACGGCGAACCCGAACATCCCTTGGTGGGCCTGATGACCGAATGGATGCAGGGCAACACCGTGGTGGAGCGCTCTGAGCGCAGTGACAAGGGCGGGACCATGCGCCTAGGCGCCTACCCGGCGGTCCTCACGCCCCGCACCCGCGCCGCTGAAATCTACCAGGCCAACGAGATCTTTGAGCGTCATCGCCACCGCTATGAGGTGAACATCGCCTACCGCGAACCGCTTGAAGAGGCGGGGTTGATTTTCTCGGGCCTGTCGCCTGACGGCGTGTTGCCGGAGATTGTCGAGCTCGACAGTCATCCCTGGTTTGTCGGCGTCCAGTTTCACCCCGAGCTGAAGTCGCGTCCCTTCGCGCCGCACCCCCTGTTCGCCAGTTTCATCGCGGCGGCCGTGGAGCAAAGCCGCCTGGTTTGACGCGGGCCGCAGGCTTTCAACGCCGCGCTGCATCAGACAAGATGGGGGTTGCGTCGGCCTGGAGCGGCGTGGTCACCGTGACGGAGGAAGACGCCATGATCGGACTGTCGACCGATCGGCTGTGGTTGGACTTGGTGCTCTTCACGCCCATCGTGTTTCTCGGCGCGACGGTGCTGGGCGACGTGCTGCACGTATTTTTGCATCGCTGGGAGCGCTCGCGCATCGCGCTGCTGCGCTGGGCCGCGGATCTGCACCGAAAGCACCATGTGTGGTTTGATGAATCCCTTGCGATCCATCCCAGTTTGAAGGCCGACAATCGCTGGGGGCACATCCTGCCTGAATATGTGTCAACGGTGGTGTTCGCCGCCGTTTTCTTCGTGCTGGCGCCGTGGACGGCGGTGGTCGCGGCGATCACAATCCACACGGTTTTGTTCCTCGTGCGCGTCGTCGGTGACGGCCGCGACGTCAATCACCAGGCGGTGACGCGCCTGAAGGCCATCAAGCAGCCCTGGTGGGTGAGCCCCGACTACCATTTCAGCCACCACCGCCACCCCCGTCGGTTCTACGGTTCCTTCCTGGGAGTGGTGGACATCGTCCTGGGCACAGCAGGGCCGAAGCTGGCCGGTCGGCGGGTCGCCGTCACCGGCGCATCCGGAGCCTTCGGCGCGGCGTTGGCCAAACGTCTCGAGCGCCGCGGCGTCACCATTATCCCTTTGAAACATGGACGTGATTTCACGCCCAATGACTATGAGCGCGTGCGGCCGTTTTTGGCCGACTGCGATATGTTGGTGCTCGCCCACGGGGCCAAGTCCGATGAGTGCATGAACGCCAATCATCTTTCGTTTTGCCGCTTGATCGATGTGTTTCTTCAGTCCCGCCAGCCGAGCATGGACCCGCCGGAGATCTGGGCGCTCGGTTCAGAAGCTGAGTGGCATGGCGACTTTCTCGGCTTGGTTCCCTCGCTCAAGCCCTACGCCGCCTCCAAGCGCGCCTTCGCCCGCCGCGCGCGCGCGCTGCTCGCCGACCACGCCATCGCTTATCGCCACATCGTACCCTCGGCGTTTTCTTCGCGCATGGGCCCGGGACTCATGAGCGCCGATTTCGCCGCCGCTTATGCGCTCGCGCTGATCGACCGCGGCATGGCGTACGTGCCCGTGACCTACACCGGCATGGCCTGGCTCAACTGGTTCCGCATGAAAGCCATCCAACCCAAGGTCCGCCGCGCTCAACGCGCTTTTGATCAACACGCAGCGCCCCGCGCCAGCAAGCCGGCGATGTAAGGCGTGCGAACGGCGCGCTGGGGGCTTGCCTTGGCGCGAACAGACAGGTAACAGCTTCAGCCCAATAAACACACGCGGCCTGTCAAGGGCGGCGCAAAGGAGTTATCGCCATGGCGGTCCCCAAGAGTAAGGTCACCCGATCGCGCCGGGGCATGCGCCGCAGCCATGATTCTCTGGACAGTCCATCCATCCGTGAGGACGAAGATGGCCGTCTGCACCGTCCCCACCATGTGAACCTGAAGACGGGTCGCTATCGCGGCAAGCAGGTGTTTGAGCCCAAATCTGACGTCTAACGCGGTTGGTTGACGCCTCGCGCTCGCACTGTCCGGCAGACTCGGCTATGCCAGGGCCCATCTGCGCTCGAGGAGGGATTCCATGACCGACATCATCGACATCGTCGCCCGCCAAATCTTGGACAGCCGGGGCAATCCCACCGTTGAGTGCGACGTGATTTTGGAGGACGGCAGCCAGGCGCGGGCTGCAGCGCCGTCCGGCGCCTCAACCGGCGCCCACGAAGCCCACGAACTGCGCGACGATGAAGCCGCGTTCGGCGGCAAGGGCGTCATGCGCGCGGTGGAACACATCAACGGCGAGATTTTCACCACGCTGCAAGGCATCGCCGCCGAAGATCAGCGGCGCATCGACGACATTCTCTGCGGCTTGGACGGCACGGAAAACAAATCTCGCCTGGGCGCTAACGCCATTTTGGCCGTCTCGCTGGCCGTCGCCAAAGCCGCCGCCGAAGCCCAGAGCATGACGCTCTACCGCTACATTGGCGGGTTGAACGCGCGGGTGCTGCCCACCCCGTTGATGAACATCATCAATGGCGGCGCCCATGCCGACAATGCGGTCGATGTTCAAGAATTCATGATCGTTCCTGCCGGGTTCGACGATTTCACCGCCGCGCTCCAATGCGGCGCTGAGGTGTTCCATGCCCTTAAAGCCAAACTCAAGGGGATGGGGCTATCGACCAATGTCGGCGACGAGGGGGGCTTTGCGCCCAACCTGTCGTCCTCGCGCCAGGCCTTGGATGTGATTGTCGAGGCTGTCCAAGACGCCGGCTACAAACCGGGTCGTGATGTGTTCCTCGCTCTGGATGTGGCGGCCACCGAGTTTTTCGCTGCCGGTCGATATGAGCTCAAAGGCGAGGGCGCAACCCACGACGCCGCCGGCATGGTCCAGTACCTTGCCGACCTCGTTGCCGCCTATCCCATCGTGTCCATCGAGGACGGCATGGCAGAAGACGACTGGGAGGGCTGGCGCGAACTGACGGCGGCCATCGGCGATCGGGTTCAACTTGTGGGTGATGACCTGTTCGTGACCAACCCGGAACGCCTCGCGGATGGCATTGAGCGCGATTGTGGCAACGCGATCCTGGTGAAGCCCAACCAAATCGGCACGCTGTCGGAAACGTTGGACACCGTCGAGATTGCACAGCGCGCCGGCTACGGCGTGGTGTTGTCCCACCGCTCCGGCGAGACCGAAGATGTCACGATCGCCGACCTCGCCGTGGCCACCAATGCCGGGCAGATCAAGACCGGTTCGCTGGCGCGCGCCGATCGCACAGCCAAGTACAACCAGCTCCTGCGTATTGAAGAGGAGCTCGGCGAGCAGGCCGAATACGCCGGTCCGTCCGTGTTCCTTACGGTCGAGGACGAGCCCGAGCGAGAGCCCGCATAGAACGCTCGGAGCGTAGGGCGCTGCGCGCAGTGGGCCCTACGTCTTGCGACGCACAAATTTGAGACCCGACCAATCGGCGTCGACGGCGCAGACCTTGATGTCCACCCATTGGCGGGGCAACACCACGTCGCGAAGCTGATCCTCGGTCAGGTCGACAAACAGCTTTGACGATGTCTTGGGCCAGGAAATCCACAACATGCCGCCCGGGCGCACCCGCGCAAGCGCGGCGTTGATCTCGGCTTCCAAGACCGATCGGGTCGCGCAGAACAGGTGTACGAAATCGGCGTCGCCGCCATCGATGAAAACGACGTCCGTCGCCCCAGCGACGAGATCATTGTAATGGCCTGGTGTATGGATCGCCGCCCAGGTCATGCCAGGCTTCAGCCCCAACTTCTGGTGCAGCGGCTTGCCTGAATAGCCATGGATTTCCGGCATGAGCCCGACCGACTACAGCAACATCAATTCAGGGTCTTCGATCAACGATTTGAATTCATTCAAGAAGCGCGCACCGATCGCCCCATCAACCACGCGATGATCACAGGTGAGTGTGACCGTCATCACCGTCGCCACCGTCAGCACGCCGTCGCGGACCACCGGGCGTTGTTCGCCTGCGCCCACACTCATGATCGCGCCGTGCGGTTCGTTCACGATTGAGGCGAAGCTCTTGATTCCAAACATGCCAAGGTTGGAGATGGAGAAGGTGCCGCCCGAATACTCCTCAGGCATCAGCTTGCGGTTCCGTGCGCGCTCGGCGAGGTCCTTCATTTCCACGGCGATGTCGCCGAGCCCCTTGGTTTCAGCCTTCCGGATGATCGGGGTGATGAGCCCGCCGTCAATCGCCACGGCGACAGCGACATCGGCGTGATGGTGTTTCAAAATCCCGTCGGGCGAATAGCTGGCGTTCGCATCCGGCGCCTTCATCAACGCCAGAGCAGCCGCCCGGATCACAAAATCATTGACCGACACCTTAATGCCCTTGTCGGCGGCGCGTTCGTTCACCCGCTTGCGCGTTTCCAGAAGGGTGTCGATGTCCAAATCAATGGTGAGCGGGAAGTGGGGCACATCGCGGAAGCTGTCGGTCATCCGACGCGCGATGGTTTTGCGCATGCCGTCGAGTTTCACCAGCTCGTAGCTGCCCGGCTCGATGCCCATCTGGTGGGGATCGCGCACCGCTGGAGCCGAGCTCGGCTGAGCCACGGCGACTGCTTGGGAGGCCGGGGCGGGCGCAGCGGTTGGGCTTGGCGTGGGCGCGGCGGACAAAGACCGCGCGCCCGTGATCACGGCCTCAACATCGCGTTTGATGATCCGCCCGTGCGGCCCTGTCCCAGTGATCCGAACGAGGTCGACGCCGGCCTGCGCGGCCAAACGCGCAGCAAGGGGCGAGGCGCGAAGGCGTCCATTGCCCTGGGCTGCGGCCGGCGCAGGCAGATTCGCAGCGCCGCCCGTTGGGCTGGCAGCCGGCGCGGGGCCAGACGCCGCCGGCGCCGCAATAGGGCTGGCCGAGGCCGCCGCGCCAACGTCTTCGCCATCCTCAGCGAGGATCGCAATGGGCGCGTTGACTTTGACGCCCTCGGCGCCTTCGGCCACCAAAATCTTCGCCACCACGCCGTCATCGACGGCTTCAAACTCCATGGTCGCCTTATCGGTCTCGATCTCCGCCAACAGGTCACCGGACGACACAGCGTCCCCCTCTTTGACATGCCATTTGGCGAGTGTGCCCTCTTCCATCGTGGGCGACAGGGCGGGCATCAAAACTTGGATGGACATGGCGAAGGCTCCCGAGCGGGCTCAACAGGTGTCGATGCGAATGAACCCCCAGCCGGCGACAAACGCAACGGGGTTTGCGCAAGCACCAACACCTTCGCGCTCCTGGCGGTGTGGTCAACCGTTTTTCGGCGGCCAGCGGTGAACGAAAGTGAGGTAGAAAAGGGCGGTGTAGAGCAAGACCGCCAGCGCCCACCCCGCCGCCACCGCCAGTGGGTAGGCCATCTGCGCCAGTTCATTCAAGTCGACACCCATATAGAGCGTCAGTTGCGGCGCATCGTAGATCGGGGCGCGTTCACGCAAGGCATAGAGCACGCTGGCGATCAGCCGTTCAACGCCAATGATCACCATGCCGATAAACGCAAGGGCGCCTGACAGCACTGCAAACGCCGCGAGCTTCAAGGTGAACGGCGAATGGCGCAAAAAATAAAACAGGGCGGCGATGTACGCCGACAAAATCGAGAAGTAGATTGAAATAATAGCCAGAATGATGTCGAGCCCTTCGGTCAACATTCCGTATAGCTCAGCATCACTCATCGTGCGCGCCCCTGATCAGGATAGGGAACGAAGGCTACTGCAGCACGAACGCCTTGGCGATGATTTTCCAGTCATCGCCCACCTTGGCGAGCGTCAACACGTCATAGAAACGATCGGCGGATCGAAAATGCACCGTCGCAATACGCCCGTCAGTGATGTTGATCTGCAAGATTTCACCGCTGCGCGCCTCGCCGGGCGGGGTCTCGTTGGAGGACCAGGCCTCCAGAACCGTAGCCATGTCGTCCCACCGCCGCACGGCGTCCACGCCCTCATCATCGGGCAGGACCGCGATCATGAAGGCCTGCTCCGCGGCGAAAGCGCGAAACAGCCGTTCCCGATCGGCGGCGCCTTGGCCGTGGAAATAGTCAAACACGCGCTCGGTGATGACATCCGCGTCCGTGCGCGCGGCGTCGTCCTCTTGCGCCCATGTTGGCGCGGCGGTCAGCAGAGCCGCCAAAATCAGTGTCGCCACCCGCATTGTCGTCCTCCCCACGGTCGTTTCCAAGGAGAGCCTGCCCGATGGCGGCGCATCGCACATGACGACAACGTTAAGCTTTGGTCATGGGGGCCCTGACGCTCATGAGCCACGCCAGGCGAGCGCCTTAGTCCAAATAGCAAACCTTGCGAGCCGCCGCGACGATATCCTCATCGTGCGGGAGGGACAGCGCCTCCAGATTGGCTGCATAGGGCAAAGGCACGTCCTTTTGGTGCACGCGCGCCGGCGGCGCATCGAGATAGTCAAACGCCTGGTCAGTCACACGCGTCGCCACCTCAGCGCCAACACCCATCGGGCCCCAGCCCTCCTCGGCGGTCACCAGACGATTGGTCTTCATCACCGACTGGATCACGGTGTCGGTGTCCAGCGGCCGGATCGAGCGCAAATCGATCACTTCAGCGTCCACGCCCTGTTCGGCGAGCTGCTCGGCGGCTTTGAGCGCAAAGCTCACCATGCGGCTGTGCGCGCTGATGGTCACGTCCCGGCCTTCGCGCACCACTTTGGCTTTGCCGATGGGCAGCACCCAATCGTCCACGGCCGGCACATCGAAGCTCTCACCGTAGATGAGCTCATGTTCAAGGAAGATCACCGGGTTGGGATCGCGAATGGCCGCCTTAAGCAGGCCCTTAGCCGACGCTGCGTCGTAGGGCGCAACGACCTTCAAGCCGGGCACATGGCCATACCAGCTTGAGTAGTCCTGGCTGTGTTGAGCGGCGACGCGCGCAGCGGCCGAGTTGGGTCCGCGGAACACGATCGGGCAGCCCATCTGACCACCGGACATATAGAGCGTCTTGGCCGCGGAATTGATCAAATGGTCGATCGCCTGCATGGCGAAGTTGAACGTCATGAACTCAACGATCGGCTTCAGACCGCCAAAGGCCGCCCCCACGCCAAGACCAGCAAAGCCATGTTCGGTGATTGGGGTGTCCACGACGCGGCGCGCGCCAAACTCTTGCAGCAAATCGCGGCTCACCTTGTAGGCGCCCTGGTACTCCGCGACCTCCTCGCCCATCAAAAATACGGTGTCGTCGCGGCGCATCTCTTCGGCCATGGCGTCGCGCAGCGCATCGCGCACGACGGTGGAGACCATCTGTGTCCCGTCAGGCACGGCCGGATCGGGATCGTCATAGCTCGACGCCGCCCCATTGGCGCCTGCGTCGTTCGCCCGCGCCGCCGAGCCATTGGCCGGCGACGCCGGGGCCCCCGCGTGTTGGGCCCCTGTGTGTTGGGCCCCTGTGTGTTGGGCCGCGGCTGGCGTGGGGGAGGCGGGAGCGGGCGAACCAGCGCTCGCCACGGCGGCGCTGACGTCTTCGCCCTCCTCGGCGAGCACGGCGATCGGCGCGTTGACCGCGACGTTTTCGGTCCCCTCGGCCACAAGAATTTTGGCGATGACGCCTTCGTCCACCGCCTCAAACTCCATGGTGGCTTTGTCAGTTTCGATCTCGGCGATGATGTCGCCAGACGAGACCGTATCGCCCTCTTTGACATGCCATTTGGCGAGCGTGCCTTCCTCCATCGTGGGCGACAGGGCGGGCATCAAGACTTGGATTGGCATAAAATCACTCCCCCACGAGCACGTCGGTGTAGAGTTCGCTGGCGTCGGGCTCGGGCGATTGTTGGGCGAAGTCGGCGCTATCAGCGACCACCGCTTTGACCTCTTTGTCGAGCGCTTTGAGGCTGTCTTCGGTGGCGTAGCCAGCTTCGAGCAGCAGGGCTTTGCAATTCTCGATGGGGTCGCGGGTGTCGCGCACGCCCTGCACCTCTTCGCGCGTGCGATACTTGGCCGGATCGGACATCGAGTGTCCGCGATAGCGATAGGTCTTCATTTCCAGAATGTACGGCTCACCGCCCCGAGCGCGCGCCACCGCGTCCAGGCCCGCCGCGCGCACATCAAGAACATGCATGCCGTCGACCTCAGCGCCGTCAATGCCAAACGAGGCGCCGCGCCGATACAAATGCGTTTCTGAAGAGGCCCGCTCCACGCTGGTGCCCATGGCGTATTGATTGTTTTCGATCACATATACGACCGGCAAGCCCCAGAGCTTGGCCAT
>CAZADA010000040.1:0-23481 GCA_964483775.1 uncultured Caulobacterales bacterium | reverse complement strand
ATGATTGTGGAGATGGCGTGCTTATAAACCAACTGCACCTGGCCTTCACGGCGCAGCAGCACGCAGAAATTGTCAAACCATGTCACCGCTCCCTGCAGTTTCACGCCATTCACCAAAAACACCGTCAAAGGCGTTTTCGCCTTCCGCACCGCGTTCAGGAACGTGTCCTGCAGGTTTTGTTTTTTTTCCGTCGCCATCACGGCTCCCTTTCACACACACACAGTTGATCGCCAAGCCCCATGAGGCGCTTAGCGAATGTCGGCCTAGGCCAATCGCGTTCGCGCGACAACATCAAGATAGTCGGACCGCAAAGCGCTGGCTAATGGGCCCGGCGCCCCATCGCCGATCAGCGTCTCATCGATCTGGACAACCGGCGTCACCAAAGCACTCGCCGACGTCATGAACGCTTCGCGCGCCGCTTTGGCCTCCTCGACCGTAAACGCCCGCTCTTCGACGCGCGCCTGACGCTCAGCGGCGAGTTTCATCAAGGTGCGCCGCGTCACGCCGTTGAGGATGTTGTCGCTGGCCGGACGCGTCACCAACACGCCATCGGCGTTCACAATCCAGGCGTTGCTGGAGGTGCCTTCGGTGACCGCGCCATTATGATCGAGCATCCACGCCTCTTGCGCGCCGGCCTCTTGGGCCGCTTGTTTGGCGAGCACATTGGGCAACAGGCTGGTCGATTTGATATCGCAGCGCGCCCATCGTTCGTCCGGCGCCGTGATGACTTTGGCGCCCTGAGCCGCTTTGTCCGCCGCCGTGCGCCAGTTCATCGGTTTGACCGTGATCATCAACGCAGGTTTGGTCACCGCGCTGGGAAACACATGGTCGCGCGGCGCGCTGCCGCGCGTGATCTGCAAGTACACAAGGCCATTGCGCACTCGGTTACGACGGATCGTCTCGCGCAACACGAACCGAAGACCCGACGTCGCCATAGGCGCGGCCATCTTCAATTCCTGCAAGGAGCGCTCAAGCCGCTCAAGGTGAAGATCCTCATCGGCCAGCGCGCCGTTGATCAACGCAAACACCTCATAGACCGCGTCGGCGAACTGCAGTCCGCGATCTTCGATGTGAACGCTGGCCTTAGCGTGGGGCTGATACGCTCCGTTGACATACGCAATTCGTGTCATGGGATCCTCATTCGACCGCCTAACGCCGCCAGAACCCCGGCGTAAACAAGGCAAACACGGCCACCACCTCTATGCGCCCCAAAACCATGCCAACACAAGCCACGAGATTGCCCGCGACCGTCGTTTCAATTGGCGCCGAGGCCGCACCCGTCGCGCTCGCCAACGCCGGGCCCGCGTTCGCCAAGGTCGCAATCGCACCCGAGGCCGCAGCGGGCAACGTCACGCCGACAGCCGCGAACGCCAAAGTCAGCGCCGCCGCAACGGTAATGAACGCGATGAAAAACACCCCCAGAGCGAACATGGCGTCGGTCCCTGGGCGCACATCGCTCTTGGAGTCAAACACGCTGGACGGATGAGCCAGCCGGCGCAATTCCAGGCCCACCTGCCGCAACATCATCAACACCCGCCGCAGCTTCACCCCGCCCGCGGTCGACAACGCACCCCCGCCAATGGTCACGACAGCCAGCACAATGGGCGCGCCAAGCAGGCTGACTCCCAACGGTCCAGCATCCCATCCCGCCGTCGCCACCAGCGCCACTGCTTCAAAGCCCACCCGCACGGTTTCGCCCCACGTGAACGGCAAATCCACGGCAACAGCGGCACCGAAGACCAAGACAACCAGCACCGCAAACAACGCCATCTCGCCATCGCGTAGCGCCCGCCAGCGTCCCAACACCAGCTCCCAGGTCAAGGCAAAACTGGCGGCGCCAAACACAAGCCCAAGCCCCGCCGCCACAAGCACGCTGCTCGACAACGCCGCAGCCGAGGTTTGTCCATCGGGCAACAACAACCCACCCGTCGACACCGCCGCCATCGCCATGGCGAGCCCATCACCAAACGAAGCCCCAGCCAGCACGCCAGCCAGAGCCACGAAACCGGTCGCGGCCGCATACACCGCCCCAACCGGCGGCAACACAACCTTGAGACGGGCGAACAGATGATCCGGTTCAACGGTGAGCAAAGCCGAGCGATGCACGCCCACCCCGGCGATGTTCATCGCCGATAGGGCGATCAGCGCGCCACACAGCGTCGTCAGCCCGCCCAGCCACTGCAACACGGTCCACCACCAATTCAAAATCACAGCGTGATCGACCGTAAAGCCGGGCGCGAAGCCGGTGGTGGTTAGGGCCGACACCGCGTGAAAATACGCCCGCACATAGTTCACCTCGCCGTTGGCGGACACAAAGGGCGCGCCCGCCAACAACGGCGCGCCGGCCCACACAAGCAGCAACACCGCCAGCGCCTCTCGAGCGTTGCTGCGCGCCTGGCCGCCCAACGCGCTGACCTGCAACACCACTGCGCCAAACCCACCGATCATGGCCGTGAGCAAAAAGTCCGACGCCGCGACCGGATAGCCGACCAGGCTGGACACGCCGGCAAACACCGCGGCCAATGCGGCGATAACGCCCAATATAGCGGCGCTCGCGCGCGCCAAAGCGATAATGTCCACGCCGCACTCCCCGGACCGCCGTGATGGCGCGACCGATCACTGGCTAGAAGAACTCCACGGCCACGCGGAAGAACTTCTCGATCTTCGCCACCTTTTGGCGCTCAGCGAACACGACCAGCCGATCGCCCGGACGCACTTTTTCATTGTCAGCGCCAATGATCACCTCGTCTCCGCGGATCACAGCGCCAGCGATCGCGCCTTCCCCGCCCGTCGCCTCATGCAAGGTGCGCCCGACTAAAGGCGAGGTCTCCAGAGCCACACCTTCAATGATCTCCGCCGCACCATCATCGATGAACTGCAGGCCCAAAATGCGACCGCGGCGCACATGCTGCAGCACCGTGGACACCGACGTGGCGCGCGGATCGATGAACACATCCACCCCAAGCGGCTCCTTAAGCCCTTGATAGCTTTGGTCGTTAACCAAGCACAGGCTGCGCCGCGCCCCCTGGCGCTTGGCGAGTGCGGCGGCGAGCACATTCACCTTGTCGTCATTCGTCAAACAGATCACGACCTCAGCTTCGGGCACGCCCGCCTCGCTCTGAATGGCCTGGTCGAGCCCGTCGCCCTTCAACACCACAGTGCGCCCCAGCGCCTCGGCGGCGTGTTCAGCCCGCTCCTTGTCCGCCTCGATCATGCGCACGCGCATGCCCGGCGTGGCTTCCAACTCCCGAGCGACGTAGACGCCGATGTTACCGCCGCCAATGATGACCGCCCGCCGCGCCCGGTCCACCGTGCGTCCAAAAATGTCCAGCGTGCGCGCCTCATGGTTGGAGTCGGCAAACACATAAATCTCGTCACCCTCGAGCAACTGATCGGCGGGATGCGGGGTGAACAAGCGCTCATCGCGGCGCACGCCAGCGACCACCGCCTTCAAGTCTGGGAACAATTTGCGCAATTGGCTGAGCGGCGTGGCGAGAACCGGACAATCGTCGTCCAACTTGATTCCCAACACCCGCACCCGCCCATCGCCGAACGGCATGGTGTTGAACGCCCCGGGCGTTTCCAGCCGCCGCACAATGGCCCGGCCCACCTCCCGTTCGGGCGAGATCACCACATCAATCGGCAGGTTCTTGTTGTTGAACAACGCCCCCCATTGGCCATCCAGATAGGACTGCGCCCGAACCCTGGCGATTTTGTTGGGCACTTGAAACAAGGAATGGGCGACCTGGCACGCCACCATGTTCACTTCATCCGATTGGGTCACCGCGATCAGCATGTCCGCGTCATTCGCGCCCGCGCGCGCCAGCACGTCAGGATGCGCGCCATGGCCCACCACGCCGCGCACATCCAAGGACACGCTCGCCTGCTCGACGGCCTCCTCGGACAGATCGATCATGGTCACGCCGTTGTTTTCCTGAGCCAGTTCCTTGGCGATGCCAAAGCCTACCCGGCCAGCGCCGCACACTATGAACTTCATCCGCGCTCCTTTAGCAGCCCGCCCGTCGTGATGAGCGCGCTAGACTTCCCCACGAGCGCCAGCCTGAACGCCGAGCGTCTTCAGTTTACGATGCAACGCCGAGCGTTCCATGCCTATGAATTCCGCGGTGCGCGAAATGTTGCCGCCAAACCGATTGATCTGGGCCAACAAGTATTCGCGCTCAAACTGTTCGCGCGCATCACGCAACGACAACGCAATCATGCGCTCAGCCCCTGCCCCTGCATCACCCTCGCCATCGCCCATCACGCCCGTCGGCAGACATTCCAGCGAAATCGGCGCGGTGGGCTGACCGCCGGCAAGGATCAACAACCGTTCGACATAATTGCGCAGCTGCCGCACATTCCCTGGCCAGTCCTGCGCCTGCAAAAGCGCCATGGCGTCTGGCGCCAGAGGGCGCGCATTCAAGCCCGACATGGAGGCCAACCGCTCAATGAAATGATCCACCAGCATGGGAATGTCTTCGCGGCGGTCCTGCAGCGCCGGCATGCGCAACGGCACCACATTGAGCCGGTGATACAGGTCGGGTCGAAACCCGCCAGCCTGGGTCTCAGCCTCCAAATCACGTGAGGAGGCCGAAATCACGCGGACATCCACCTCAACATCGGTGGTCCCGCCAATCCGGCGAAACCGTTGATCAACCAACGTGCGGAGGATCTTGCCCTGGGTTTCCAGCGGCATGTCCGCAACTTCGTCGATGAACAAGGTGCCAAGATGGGCCTGTTCAAACAAACCGGGACGCAAAACCGCGCCCTCGACTGTTTCCTCGCCAAACAGCTCGCGCTCCACCCGCTCCGGCGCCATGTTCGCAGCCGTCACCGCGACAAACCGCGATTGGGCGCGCGCCGATTGTTCATGGATGATCCGGGCGGCGACTTCCTTGCCCGAACCGGCAGGCCCGGTGATCAACACCCGGCTGTTGGCGGCCGCCACTTTCCCGATGGTCTGGCGCACCAATTGGATGGCCGACGATTTGCCGATCAAATCAGCGCCGGTCGCGCTGCCCTTGCGAAGCTCGGCGTTCTCCATGGCCAGCCGCGCCGCTTCCAGAGCGCGCGTGACCGTATGGATCAACCGATCGCTTTCGAACGGTTTTTCGATGAAATCATAGGCCCCCTGGCGGATCGCGGCGACGGCCGTTTCCACCGTGCCATGACCAGAGATCACCACCACCGGCATGTGCGGATCGCTCGCTTTGATCTCAAGCAACAGCTCAATCCCATCCAGCGTGCTGTCTTGCAGCCACACATCGAGGATGGCCAGCGAGGGTTTGCGCTCGCGCACAAGGGCGAGCGCTTCGTCACTGTTGGCCGCCGTGCGCACATGGTGGCCTTCGTCTTCCAAGATCCCCGCGATCACTTCGCAAATCGCCGGTTCGTCGTCGACCACGAGAATGTCATGCGCCATGCTGATTCGCCCTTGTCGTTACGATGTGTGCGCCGAGTGCATTTCCTGCGGCGGCCAAGGGCAGCACCAACCGGACCACTGCGCCCGCCCGTCCGTCCTGCCGCGTGGCGAGCTCGAGCCGACCGTCATGGTCTTCCATCACCCGATTCACAATGGCCAAACCCAGCCCCGTGCCCTTTTCCCGGGTCGTCATGTAAGGCTCGAGCAACCGCTCGCGCTGCGCCACCGGCCATCCTGGACCATTGTCGCGCACCTCGATGACCGCCGTGTCGCCCTGACAGGTCAGCGTCGTTTCCACCATGCCTTCCTCACCTTTGCGCGCATTTTCCCCCTCCAAGCGCCCAGCCACCGCCTCAGCGGCGTTCTTCACCACATTGGTCAGCGCCTGGCCCACAAGCCGCTCGTCGCACACCGCGTTCACCTCGCCTTCGGGCACGTGAATCGGAAAGTGCAGGCTGGGCGCGGCGACCCGTTGAGCGAACACGATGTCGCGCACCAAGATCGACAAATCGGTCGGCGCCAAATCGGGCGACGGCATCCGCGCAAACGTCGAAAACTCGTTCACCATCCGCCCAATATCCGTGACCTGGCGTAAGATCGTGTCGACGCACCGGGTGAAGGTTTCCTGGTCATTGGTGATGGCGTTGGCGTATTTGCGGCGCAAGCGCTCGGCCGACAATTGGATTGGCGTCAGTGGGTTTTTGATTTCATGGGCGATGCGGCGCGCCACATCACGCCAGGCCGCGCTGCGCTGGGCTGAGACCAGCTTGGTCACATCATCGAAGGTGACCACCACGGCGCCAGATCCGTCCTGGGCCGCCCCAGCCCGAACCCGCAGATTGATCAACCGCCCATCGCGCTCAAGATCGACATTGCCTTCTGCGACCCCCTTGGCCGACAG
Organism: uncultured Caulobacterales bacterium; assembly: GCA_964483775.1. Taxonomy (GTDB): domain Bacteria; phylum Pseudomonadota; class Alphaproteobacteria; order Caulobacterales; family Maricaulaceae; genus CAZADA01. The sequence goes on along the minus strand of CAZADA010000040.1, from coordinate 17,158 downwards.
CGCCTCCTCAATCAGTCCAGCCAATTCCGGGGCCGCTTCGGCCGCCGCCCGGTTCACCAATTGATGGCTGTCGGCGACCAACAACGCCCGAGCGGAGTTGTTGGCCAACGTGATGCGCCCGGCCGGATTGACCCCAAGCACGCCGGCGCTGACCCCCGCCAGCACCGCTTCAGAAAACCGGCGACGGCGTTCAGCTTCATCGGACGCCTCGATGAGTTCAGCGCGCTGGGAGGCCAACTGTTCTGTCATCTGGTTAAACGAACTGCCCAGTGCGGCCATTTCATCGGTGCGCGCGTCCATGTGCACCCGGGCGTCCAAATCCCCACCCCCGACACGCTGGGCGGCGCTCAACAGCTGTTCGATGGGACGCACCAAGCGGCTGGCCGCCACCAGCCCAAGCCAAGCCGCCGCCAACACCACCAACAACGTCATCTGTGCATAGACAAAACCGAGCAACGCCAGCATGGCCTGACGGCGTTCGCGGGTTTCTTCATATTCGCCAAACCGCGTGAACGCCTCGTTCAGGCTGGCGAACACGTCCTCATCCAAGCGCATGTAGATATAGAGGTAGGCGTTATCGTAGGCCGAAAGCCGGATCAGGCCGCGAAAACGTCCGTCACGCTCAAGCCGCACCGGCACGGACCCCTTGGCCGCCGCTTCCAGGTCATCCGCCCGGGGCGAGGCGAACTCAGCATCCGCCGCCACACTCGCCATGGCCAATATGTTTGAGCGCCCATCGAGCACATACGCTGCTTCCATTCCGCGCAGCGCCACCTGGTCGCGCAAATACGCCCGATAGCGCTCGGGTTGCGCGCGAAGCCCCGCCACCGGTTCAGGCTTGTTCAAGTCGATCGCCATCAAGCGAACGTTTTCCTGCAGATCGGCAAGCTGGGTATCCTGGTACTGGTTGGCAAAGCCGCCAATCGCTTCGATGGCGCCGCCGATGCGCTCGGAAAACCACCCATCGAGCAACACAAACACCGCGCCCAAGAACACCGCCACAATCACCGCCGGCGCCACGGCGGCAAGCGACAAAAAGCCAGCAAACCGCAGATGCATACGCGGCGCGGCGCCTTCGCGTCCCCGCCCCTGGGCTGTGCGCGCAATCCGCAGACCCAAATGAGCGCCCAACGCAGCAATCACGAGGAAATTGACGCTCAGCACGAACGTCCAGAGGTTGGCCTCAGCCCGGCTCGGCGCACCGCCCACAAGCATAGAGGCCACGGCGCTCACGACCGCCAGGCTGGCCAACACAAAGGCCGCCACGGGCGCAAACGATCGCCAAGAGCGCGATTTCGTCCCGAGCCAGGTCATGGCCGACGATGGGTTCACCTCAGTCTCCCTGCACCCCCGCGCAGGGTATACTGCCACCTTGTTGCTCAAGATCAACAGTGTTGCACTTAAGCATCAACACCTAGGTTCTAAGGGGCGCGATTCAGGCGGCGGCGTGCCGGGCGCCCGTCCCGAAAGCGGCGCTCAAGGCCCGTTGGACCGCCCTTGGACAGTCCAACCGGCACACCCGAGCGCGTTCGGCGCGCACATCGCGCGCCGGCTCAAGGGCCTCAATGTGCCCCCAGTACCACGCCAGATGTTTGCGAAACGTCCGCAGGCCAAGCTCCGCGCCATAGAGCGCCAGCGTTTCATCCAACTGCTCCGCGGCAAGATCGCCAATGGCGGCGAGACTCGGTTCGGCCGGCGGCGCTTCGCCAGTCAATCCCGCAGCGACTTGCCCCACCAACCATGGCCGACCATAGGCGGCCCGACCGATCATGACCGCGTCCGCGCCGCTCGCCTGCAAGGCGGCCTGGGCGTCCGCCAGGCTCGCAATGTCGCCATTCACGGTCACGGGTATGGAAACCGCACTGACGGTGTCGCGCACACGCGACCAATCGGCCTGCCCATCGTAGAACTGTTGGCGCGTGCGCCCGTGCACCGTGAGCGCCTGAACGCCCGCCGCCTGGGCGCGCTGCGCCAAATCGGGCGCGTTCAAGCTGTCACGATCCCAGCCCAACCGCATCTTCAGCGTCACCGGCGTCGCGCCCGCCCCGACAAGCGTCGCCTCAATCAAGCGCTCGGCGTGATCCAGATCACGCATCAACGCTGAGCCAGACAGTCCTTTGGTCACATGGCGCGCCGGACAGCCCATGTTGATGTCGATGATGTCAGCGCCGGCGTCCACGGCAAGTTCGGCTCCAATCTTCATCCACTGCGCTTCACGACCGGCCAATTGAATGACCCGCGGCGCAACGGCCGCGTCGGCGGCCGCCCGGCGCACCACGTCGCCTCGTCCCTCCGCCAGCATTTCGCTCGCCACCATCTCCGAAACCACCAGTCCGGCGCCGAACCGCTTGGCGATCCGGCGAAACGGCAAGTCCGTTACGCCTGACATGGGGGCCAGAATCGCGGGTGCGCCAATGGGTATCGATCCAATCTGCGTGAGCATGGCGGTTTTGGTGGCCGCCAGCGCAGGCTAAGTCAACGTGTGAGCACAACTGAGCGAAGGCGACAGCGCGTGGCCGACATCATAGCTTTAATCGTTGCCGCCGGCCGCGGCGCCCGAGCGGGATTGGATCGACCCAAGCAGTATGCGGTGTTGGCCGGCCGACCCGTCCTGACCTGGACCATGGAAGTATTTCTGCGCCACGACGGCGTTGATGCGGTCTGCGCCGTGATTCATCCCGATGATGTGACCGCGTACCAAAACGCCCTAAACGCCTTGCCTGGCCACCTGCGCGACCACGTCGTTCATCACGCCATGGGCGGCGCGGAACGCCAGGACTCCGTGCGCAGCGGCCTTGAGCACCTTGAAAGCCAGAGCCCCCAGACGGTCCTCATTCACGACGCCGCACGGCCCTTCGTCACCAGCGACGTGATTGATCGCGTGTTGGCCGCCCTTCAAACCAGTCCCGGCGCCATCGCCGCTTTGCCCGTCACCGACACCCTGAAACGCGGCCAGGATAACGCCCCCAGGCCGACCATCGCAGCCACATTGCCCCGCGATCAGCTGTGGCGCGCTCAAACGCCGCAAGGCTTCGCTTTCGCCCCCATTCTGTCCGCCCACCGCAGCGCCGCGGGTCAAGCCCTCACCGATGACGCCGCCGTCGCCGAAACAGCCGGTCTGCCGGTCGCCCTCGCCATCGGCTCACCGGACAACATGAAACTCACCGTCGCGGAGGACTTTGGCCTCGCCGCAACTTTAATCGCCCGTCGTTCCGAGCCGTCCGACGACAATGAGGAGCCAGTCATGGAATACCGCACCGGCCAGGGGTTTGACGTCCACGCCTTCACCCCTGGCGACCATGTCATGTTGTGCGGCGTCAGGATCGAACACACCCACGCCCTTGCCGGCCATTCCGACGCGGACGTTGGGCTGCACGCGGTCACCGACGCCCTCCTGGGCGCGCTGAGCGAGGGCGATATCGGTGCCCATTTCCCGCCCGACGACCCCAGATGGGCCGGCGCGGCCTCGCATCTGTTCCTCGAGCACGCCCGTGACTTGGTGGCGGCCCGGCGCGGACGGATCATTCACGCCGACCTGACGTTGATCTGCGAACGCCCCAAAGTCGGTCCGCATCGTGAGGCCATGCGCACACGCTTGGCCGAGATCTTGTCGATCGACCCAGACCGGGTTTCGGTCAAAGCCACCACGACGGAACAACTCGGCTTCACCGGACGCCGCGAAGGCGTCGCAGCGCTGGCCGCCGCGACGATAGCCCTGCCCGCCACCACAGCGTAACGTTCCGTCGGGCTAGACGCCCAAACGTTCCAGGATGGCGTCAGCCGCCAGCGCGGCCGGCGGCGGCAAGCCGCGCCCCATGGCGTCCAAAGCTTGATTTTGCGCCACCACTTGAGCGGTGCGCGCCACAGGATCGTCGAGCAAACGGCCAACCGCGGCCGACAAATGGCGCGATGTACAGCGCGTCTGGATAAACTCCGGCGCAATGTCCGAACCCGCCATGACGTTCAACAGCGTGATGTATTTGGTTTGCAAGAAGCCAGACCGAGCGATAGCCCACGTCAACCAATCGGTTCGATACCCAACGACAACGGGGGTTTCCTGCATGGCGACTTCGGTGGTCACCGTGCCAGACACCGCCAGCGCAACGGTTGCCGCGGCGAACGCATCCACCTTATCGGTCTCATCCACGATCAAAGCTTGAAACGGCCAGTCCCGAGCCCGTTGGGCAATCAAGTCCGCGACGCTGGATGCGGTGACAACCACAACCGTCAACTCCGGCCGTTCGTCCACCAAGGCCGCAATCGCGCCTTCAAAAGCATCGGCGATCCGCGTGATCTCTTTGGGACGGCTGCCGAACAGCACCAGCAACACCGGCTCGTCCGAACCCAGGCCGCGCCGCTCCCGAAACGCGCGTCCATCACCAGTTTGCGTGCGCGACAAGGGCGGATAACCGACCACCGTGCATGGCAGTCCCAGCGGTTCGTAATAGGGTGTTTCAAAGGGGAAGATGCACAGCATGTGATCGACATACCGCGCCAACTGACGGGCTCGGCTGGGCCGGGACGCCCACACTTGCGGCCCGATATACTTCACAATCGACGTGTCCGGCGTCGTTTCGCGCAACGCCATCGCCACGCGCAACGAAAACCCCCAACTGTCGATCAGTACGGCCATGTCCGGGCCTTGCTCAGCGGCCTCAAGCGCAACCTCACGGGCCAACGCCGTGGCCCGGCGCATGTTCATCAGACCGTCCCAAATGCCTAAGGTCTGCATCGCCGAGATATCGATGTCCGAGCGCACGCCGCGCGCCGCCATCTGCGGCCCTCCAAGACCAATGAAGCGCACACCGCTCGTCCGTCGGCCCACCTCGTCGATCAGTTCAGCGCCGAGCAGATCGCCCGACGCCTCGACGGCGGTCATGAACACGGTCTTTGGGTCTGAACTCACGTCGCGACCTCATCGTCCGCTGGACTGTCGACCAGCATCGCGTCCACGTCCAAGCCAATGACAAACAAGCCCGCCGCATCGGCCGCAGCCGCAATCGCACCGCGCTCCAGCACCAACGCGGCGCCGGCCTCCACCACGATGCCGGCCAGTCCCGCCCGCGACGCGCCCTCCACCGTCGACTGACCAATCGTCGGCAGATCAATGCGCCGCTCTTGCCCCGGCTTCACCAGCTTGACGAGAACCCCACGGCGCGCATCGGGCGAGCCGCGCACCGTATCCGGCAGAGCCGGCACACGGGCCAACATCGCGTCGGTGCCCTCTTGAGCTTCCAGCGCCAACACCAAGCCGTCACACACCACACAGCCCTGACCGACATCGTGCGCGCCAAGCGCCCGCGCCACCCGGAACGCCAGCGCGATATCGCGCATGTGAGCCTCGTTGGGCGCCAGCGCCCCAAGCGGTCCCAGAGGCGCCCGGAGCTGGCGCGCCGCGTCATGCGCCCCAACCACGGCAAAGCCTTCCGCCTCAAAGGTTTCGATCACCATGCGCAGCAGAGCATCATCGCCGCGCGCCGCCGCAGCGATCGCTTTGGGCACGAGCTGTGCGCCCTTCCAGTCGAGTTTCAGCGTTGAAAAATTGGGGCGTTTGACGATACCGGCAAAGGTCAGGGCGTCACAGTTGTGCGCCTTCAAGGCCTTGATCACACGTCCGATTTCCCCCACGCCCGCCCAGTCATGATCATAGGCGGCCAAGGCGGCCTCATCAGCCCAACCGCGCAGCCCAATCACGAACGGGTCTTGACCAGCGTCTTGGCACGCTTTGGCGATATGAAGGGGCAAATCCCCACCCCCTGCAATGATGCCAAGCCGCCGCCACGTCGGCGCTTCACCATCCTCCTCGCCCTGAGCCATCACCCCGATCGTCACCGCGCTTCGGGGACACAGAGCGGGCGCTGGGCGTCAGCGCGAACAAACTCCACCATTTCCATGGCTTCCGGGCGCTCGGCAAACAGCCGGGCGGCGTCATCAACACGCTCTTGAAACGCGCCCTCATCGGCGAAGAACAACCGGTACGCCGTGCGCATGTCGTGGATGGTCTCGCGTGGAAACCCCCGCCGCTTCAGACCCACCAAGTTAAGACCCGCCAACCAGCCGCGATTGTCCACCATCCCATACGGGATCACATCGCCGGTCACCGCCGCCCCCCCGCCAATAAACGCGTGACGTCCGATCCGACAGTACTGGTGCACCGCGCTGAGCCCCCCCATGATCACCTGGTCGCCAACAACCACGTGCCCGCCCAGGGTCGCCATATTCGCAAATGTCACCCGATCGCCAACCACGCAGTCATGGCCGATGTGCGCGCCGACCATAAAGTACCCATCGTTTCCCACGATGGTTTCGCCACGACCCACGCCTGTGCCGATATGCATGGTGACCTGTTCGCGGATCACGTTGCGCTCACCGATGACGAGCTTGCTGTCTTCGCCTTGATACTTAAAGTCTTGAGGCGGCGCACCAAGTACGGCATGGGGATAGACCATGCAATCGGCGCCCAATTGCGCATGGGCGTAGACCACAACGTGGGAGCACAACTTCGTACGATCGCCCAGCTGCGCGCCGCGCTCAACCACACAGTACGGGCCGATCTCCACGTCCTCGCCCAGCTCCACGCCCGGCGCGATAACGGCCGACTCGTCGATCGCCACGCTCACGGATCGAGCTCAACGACTTTCGCTGCGAACTCGGCTTGGGCGGCCCGTTCGCCATTGACCAGAGCCTCACCGGCGAACTTGAACACGCTCCGCCGGGAAAACACCGCCTCGACCGGCATGGTCAGCACGTCCCCCGGGCGCACCGGATGGCGAAACCGCGCCTTGTCAACGGACATGAAAAACACCGTGTGGCGCGACACATCCACGTCCAGCGACTTGGACATCAAAATCGCGCCCGTCTGCGCCATGGCTTCAATCACCAGCACCCCAGGCATGATCGGACGTCCCGGGAAATGCCCTTGAAAGTAGGGCTCGTTGGCCGTGACCGACTTCACCCCACAAATGGATTGCATCGGCACGTAGTCCACGGCCCGATCCACCAGTAAAAACGGATAGCGGTGCGGCAACAGCTTGAGCACCTCTTCGGGCGAAATGCTATGTCCCGCATCGTGTTTCGTTGCGTCGGCCACGCTCATCACGTTTCCTTACTCGTTCCCGATTTCCCCCGCGCCGCCAGCCTGCTAAGCGTGGCCACCTCGCGGAAAAACGTTTGGATTTTGCGCGCCGGCCCGCCGGCCCACGTCTCACCAGCCGGAACATCTCGCATGAGATACGCAGCCGCGGCAAGCTTAGCGTGATCGCCAATGGTCACGTGATCAGCGACCCCGGCCGCGCCGCCCAGCTGAACGCCCGCGCCAAGCACCGCACTGCCCGCGATCCCGCAGCACCCAGCGATCACGCATCCCTTGCCGATGCGAACATTGTGAGCGATCTGCACCAGGTTATCGACTTTCACATCGTCGTCGAGAAACGTGTCGTCAAAGCGCCCCCGATCGACCGTGGTGTTGCAGCCGACCGTGACCCGATCGCCCAGCCTGACCAGCCCAAAATGCGGCGCGTCCACCGGCCCTTGCGAATCCAGCGCCAGACCAAAGCCGCTGTCGCCCAACACCGCACCAGCATGGATCTGGCAACCTTCCCCGAGGATCGCGAAACTGATGACGGCATTCGCGCCAATCCGCGATCCCGCACCAATCTGAACGCCCGGCCCGATCACAGCCCCCGGCTCCACCACAACGTCGGGACCCAACACCGCTCCCCCAGCGATGACCACGCCGGGCGCACACTCGACGCTATCGGCGAGTTGCGGCGGCGTATCGTCCACATAGTCGCGATCATACAGAGCCCTCGGCGCGATGATCCGCCTGGCCGCCTGCACGAACGCAACTTGCGGGCGCTCAACAATCAGCGGCACAGCCCCCGCCTCTTGCACCGCGTCAGCATGGTCGGCCCGAACAAGACAGGCCGTGGGCCGCGCTTCGCCCCAATCGCCGACCCGCTTGGGGTCGTCGTAATACGTCAAGCACCCCTCTTGGGCCGAGGACAGCGCCGCGACGTCATCAACTGCGCGTTCGCCGTCGTCATCCGATAGCGGCTGGGCCCCAATCGCCTCAGCCAGCGCGTCAAGCCGGTGCGCCCCAAGACGCTGATAGAACCGCTCATCCACCATGGGCGCACCACCTCAGCACGTCAAAACTCGCCAACCCAACCCTCGCCCGAGAGGGCGACACACAGCACGAACCCCGTCCCATCGTCAAACGCCAAGCGCCCGACGACCAAAGCAAAAGGCCCAGCGCAACAGCTGGGCCTTCAACACAAGCGCGTCCGCGAGTCCCGAGCAAGGTCCCGCGCGCCCCCAGCGCGCCGGAACCCGGCCCAAGCCACGCATGCTTCAGCCTTCCGAGAACTGTGGCACACCGTTCTCATCGAGCACCGGCTGACCAGCATCGTCCAGCTGGAGCACGTAACGCGGCACGTCAGCAGACGTCACAGCCGCGTCCAAACGGCTGGTGACTTCAGCTGTGATGTCCACCTGATCCCCAGCGAACGAAACCAGGCCGCGCTCCAACAAGATGTCAGCGCCGCGCTCTTGCACAAGTTGCTCGATGATTTCGTCCATGCGCTCGGCGATGGGCTGCAAGGCGCGATTTTGCGAATACTGCAATTCGATTGCCTTGATCCGCTCTTGCACCTGCCATTGCTGGCCTTGCACGGCCAACTCGCGGTAACGGTTTTGCAGATCCGCATTGCCTTCAATCGCCGAGGCGTCAAGGGCGGAAACTTCGGCGCGGAAGCTCTCGAACTGCTCGCTGATCGGGGCTCCCGATTCCTGCAGCTCAGCATTCATCGTGTCGACGATACCCCGGACTTTGCCGATGATATCTTGGCCCACTTGCGAGTCATTGAGCGCTTTGGAGCTGTCAATGACGAGCACAGTGGTTTGAGCGGTGGCGACCGGCGCAATTAGCACCAAGCCTGCCAACACGGCGGCAGCGATCCGTGACAACATGGTATCCCCTTTTCTGCTAGAAACGCGTGCTAGTGCTAAAGCGGAAGGTTTCGGTCCTGTCAAACTCTTCTGACGCCAGGATCTCCGAAAAATCAAACCGGATGGGACCGAACGGCGACTCCCAGAAAATGCTCACACCCGCCGAGGCTCGCAACGACAAATCATCGCGCAATTCAAAGCCCTCCGCGACGGTGAGGTTGGAGTCATCGACGATGCCCAAAGTGCCAAATTCGGTGAACAAACTGCCGGCAATCCCGTATTGCTCCGGCAGACCGAGCGGGAAGCTCACTTCTGCGGTGCCGATGGCGAACAATTGGCCGCCAAGCGCGTTGCCGTTGTTGTTCACCACATTGCCGTCGTCATCCACTTGCACCACCCTTGGTCCAATCCCAAGCGTGTCAAAACCGCGGAACGACGAGCCGCCGCGGAAGAACCGGTCAGTCCGGCGCACCTCATCCCCGCCATATTCGGCGATGTAGCCGACATTGCCGGCCAGGCTGGCGACAACATCGGGCAGCAAGCCCCGATAGACTTCGCCATTCACCACCGTGCGCAGATACTTCACATCACCGCCGACGCCGGCGAGGTCCTGGCTCAAGCCAAGGACAAAGCCCCGCGTGGGCGAAATGGGGTTGTTGCGCCGATCAAGAGACAAGGTGTAGCCCACCTGAGAGATAAAGCGCGCGCCTTCTTCTTCTTCGAGGGAGTTGAGAACCAGTCCATCCACCAGCTCCACATCATCCGACCGCGCCGTGTACCTCAACGACAGCGATGCGTTTTCCGAAACCGGGAACCCTAGGCGCAAACTGCCGCCGGCTGACGTGGTCCGGAAACCCGCTTCATCGAGGAAGTCCTGCGTCACGCTGAACAGCTCGATGCCTGCGGCAAGGTTGCGGCCCATAAAGCGGGGCTCGGTAAAGCGCAGATCGTAGGTTTGTCGGGTCGAACTGGTCTGAAGTCGCAGTCGCAAGAACTGCCCGCGCCCACGCAGATTGCGCTGCGTGACGGACACATCGAACAAGAAGTTATCGACCGACGAGAAACCCGCGCTGAACGCCAGTTCACCGGTTGGCTGTTCTTGCACTTCGGTCTGCAACACAATCCGGTCGGGCTGAGAGCCGGGCAACTCGGTGACTTCAACGTCGCGGAAAAACCCAAGCGCGCGGACACGATTGCGCGAGCGGTTCACCAGCACCCGGTTAAACGCATCGCCCTCGACCAGCTGCATTTCACGGCGGATAACCCGATCGACGGTTTGAGTGTTCCCCACAATATCGATGCGCTCAACATACGCCCGGGGGCCTTCGCGCAATTCAAACTCAACGTTGATGACGCGGTTCTGGCGATCCCGCCGAATGTTCGGGCGCACCTGGACAAACGCATACCCCGCGGCGCCGGCCGCGAACGTCAACGAGTCAACCGCATCCTCAATACGGCTGGCGCGGTAAATCGATCCCTCGCGGATCGGCAAAATCGCCCTCAGACGATCCTCATTCAGCGTATCGAGCTCAGTGCTCACCGTGGTTTCGCCAAACCGATACCGCTCGCCCTCATCGATCGTGAAGGTGATGAAAAAGTCTTCTTGATCTGGCGTGAGCTCAGCAACGGCCGACAAGACTGAAAAGTCTGCGTATCCACGGTCGGTGTAAAACTGGCGCAGCAGCTCGCGGTCAAACTCCAAACGATCAGGGTCGTAATTGTCGTTCGCCGAGAAAATCCGCCAAAACTTCGACTCCGTGGTGAGCACCTCTCCGCGCAGCTTACGATCCGAGAAATCACGGTTGCCGATGAAGTTGATCGCCCGCACGCCGGTCACTGGACCTTCGGAAATCTCGAAAATCAGGTCGACACGATTGTCCCTTTGTTCGACGATCTTCGGCGTGATGGTCGCTGCAAAGCGCCCCGTCTGCCGATAGATTTGCACCATGCGCTGCACGTCAGTTTGCACCCGGGCGCGTGTGAAAATGGCGCGGGGCTGAGCCTGGATTTCTTCGGACAGCCGATCTTCGCTCACCGAGCGATTGCCCTCGAACACAACACGGTTGATGATCGGATTTTCCCGCACAACCACAACCAGAATGTCGCCGCGCCGCTCAAACCGAACGTCGGCAAACAAGCCGGTGGCGAAAAGCACCTTTAACGATGTGTCGATCATGGCCGGATCGAACGGATCGCCAGGCCCGACAGTGAGATAAGACAAGATGGTTGCAGGCTCGATCCGCACATTGCCTTCAACGAAAATCGAGCGGATCGTATCCTGACGCACCTCGGCGGCTGCGGGCGGCGTGATCGCCAATGGCGCAGCGCCCAGCGCCAACGCCAGGAACGCGAAGGATTGGCGCAACAAACGCGCGAAAGCCATATCTCGCACTCCTTTACCCATTCAACCTACCCGAGAATCCCGTCGAACACGCCGGTCCAGCGCAAATCGGCCAACGTCACGAACAGCATAAAGCTGACGATGACGGCAAAACCGATTCGAAACCCCCAATCCTGAACACGTTCCCCGAGCGGTCGTCCCGCAATCGCCTCATAGCCGTAGACCATCAGATGTCCGCCGTCGAGCGGGAGAATCGGCAATAAGTTCACCAACCCGATTCCGATTGAGATAATCGCCGCAAATTGCAGCAGAAACAGGACCACATTAAAGCTGGTGCCCGCGGTTTGCACACCCGCTTCCTGACTCACTTCGATGGTTGATCGTGTGCCTTCGCCGGCCATCTGGAACATGCCCACAGGCCCAGCCATCATGTCGACACTGGCCTTGCCCTCAAACAGGCTGGCCACAAACTGGCCCGTCAAGCTCACCGCATTCCAGGTTTCATCAACCCCCGTGCCCAGCGCCCGCAGCGGGCCTTGCCGAGCGACGGTCACATGGTCCGCCGAAGGCGCGATTCCCAAATGACCCGTGGTCACCGGCCGGCCCATGCCATCCTCTTGGCGGGCCTGCAGCACCGGCGTCAACGTGATCAACGAGCCGCCGCGATCGACCACCACGTCGACTTGTTCGCCCGCGTCGAACACGATCACCCGTCGAATATCGCGAAAACCATCGACGCCAACACCGTTGATCGACACCAGCCGGTCACCGATTTGAAAGCCGGCCCGCTCGGCTGCGCTGTCGGCCTGAACGCCGCCCACCACAGGCTCGATCTGGCGGGTTGGCAACGACATCGCCAAGGACGCAAAGATCGCAATGGCCAGCACAAAATTCGCCGCAGGCCCCGCCGCCACGATGATCATGCGCTGCCATACCGGCTTAAAATGGTAGCAAGCGTCAGCAGCGCCCGCCCCGTGGGCTTCATCCAGCTGTTGGCGCATATCGGCCAAACGATCGCGATCGGGCATGCTCGCCGCGCCCGTGTCGCCAAAAAACTTCACATAGCCGCCCAACGGCAGCGCCGAAATCCGCCAGCGCGTCCCGTGTCGATCGCGAAACTGCGCCAGGACCGGCCCAAAACCGATGGAAAAGGCCTCCACCCGCACGCCGAACAACCGAGCCGCCAAGAAGTGCCCACCCTCGTGCACCACCACAATCAACGAGAATACCGGCAACATCGCCAGAATAGACAATAGGGGAAGCGGCACACTGTCCATTCAGGTCTCCCAATCCCCCAGCTCTTTCACCTAGACCGCACGCGCTTGTGCCGAGGCGTAAGCGAGTCGCCGCGCGAGCGCATCCCACGCCAACACACCGTCCACACTCTGTGCAGGTGACGTCAACGCAATTTCGCGCCCAGCAGCATCAAGGCTGTCGGCCACCACGCTGGAAATATCCAAAAACCCGAGACGTCGGTCAAGGAACCGCTCCACGGCAATTTCGTTGGCCGCATTCAAAACCGTCGCCGCCGCATCGCCCTCCGCCAACGCCTCGCGCGCCAGCTTGAGACAACCAAACCGATTTTCATCAGGTGTTTCAAAGGTTAGCGATCCAATCGCAGCCAGATCAAGACGCGGCGCTTGGGTCGCCATCCGATCTGGCCAGGCCAGTGTATGAGCAATGGGAATCCGCATATCCGGGGCGCCAAGCTGGGCCAACACCGAGCCATCAATGTGCGCAACCAAACTGTGCACCACCGATTGGGGATGCACCAACACATCCAGTTGGTCGGGCCGCATGCCAAACAGATGCTTGGCTTCGATGAGCTCCAGTCCTTTGTTCATCATGGTCGCGCTATCAACCGAGATCTTAGCGCCCATGGACCAATTCGGATGGCGAACCGCCGCTTGGGGCGTCACCGACGCCATCGCGTCCAAGCTCATGGTGCGAAACGGTCCGCCCGACGCCGTCAGCACGAGGCGCTCCACGGTGTGGGGGCGCGCCGCGTCCATAACTTGAAAAATGGCGTTGTGTTCTGAATCCACCGGCAGAAGCCGCGCCTCATGACGCTCCACCGCATCCATCACCGCCCCGCCGGCGCACACCAGCGCTTCCTTGTTGGCGATCGCAATCACAGCCCCACGTTGGGCCGCCGCCACGATCGGCGCCAATCCGGCCGCGCCCACAATCGCCGCCATCACCCACTCCGCAGGACGTTCGGCCGCCTCACGCACCGCCTCGGGTCCGCACGCAACGCTCACCGGCGTGTCACGGAGCGCATCGCGCAACGCATCGCCCTCGGCTGGGTCGGCCAACACCGCCAGCTGGGGCTGAAACGTCCGCGCCGCCTGCGCTAGCCCGCGCCAATTGCGGTGGGCGGTTAGCGCCTCAATGGGATACGCGTCAGCGCCATGTCGTTCGCGGGCTTGCGCCACCAGGTCCAATGTGGCCTGGCCAACCGACCCGGTCGCGCCCAACACCGTGACGCGCCGCGCCAAGCCGTTGTGGCCGGCCTGGGAGGCGATGAGCTCATGGGCGCTTGCCTCAGGCGGCGGCGTCGACGCCATCACACCCACCCCGCCTGGATAACCAGATCATAAACAGCAAGCCAGGCCGCCATCGCCACAGCGGCGACCATCAGGCCGTCCACCCGGTCCAGCAGACCGCCATGGCCGGGAATCAGAGCGCCTGAGTCCTTCACCCCGTAACGTCGCTTCAGCGCGGAGGCGATCAAGTCGCCCGCAAGCCCGCATCCCCCAAGGATCAGTCCGGCCACGGCGCCGCTCACCCAGCCCCCCGGCCAGCCGGTCACCCCACCGGCCAAACTGCCCCCAAGCGTGGCCAACGCCAAACCGCCATACAGGCCCGCCCACGTCTTGTTCGGGCTGATCTTTGGCGCGAGCCGAGGGCCGCCAAACACCCGGCCCGCTGCGTACGCGCCAATGTCTGCACCCCAAACCGCAGCAAACAACACGGCGATCAGAACTTCCCCGGGGATGGCGTGGTGCAAGCGCAACCACGCCAGCGCCACGCACGGCGCGCCAATATAGATCGCGCCAAACGCGCTATCCCCGCCCTTGCCTCGACAATGAAACACCAGGCCCGACAACGTCGCGACGCACAAAATCCACAACACCCCAAGCGGCGCTTCATTGCCCGACGCCGCGATCACCCCGCCCGCCGCAGCACTGCCCGTGAGCGCAAATGACAAGTCAGGCCCCTCAGGGTCCGCCATCCGCGTCCATTCTTGGGATAAAATCACGCCGGCCGCCGCGATCACGCCGGCGTAAATCGGCCCGCCCACAAACGCCACCACCAGTGCGGCCGGCGCCAAAATGGCGCCCGAGATGATGCGCAGACGAAGATTGTCGACCGTGCGCGCCGACGGCGCTGGGGCGTCAGCGTTGCGTCGCTGCGCCTCAAGGTTCGACATGACCGACCTCAGCAGACGTCGTCACATCTCCAAACCGGCGTTCGCGCTGCGCGTACAGCGCCAGCGCGCCCTCAAACGCCGAGCGGTCAAAATCGGGCCACAGCACATCCAGGAAGACCAATTCCGCGTACGCACACTGCCACAACAAGAAGTTGGAGATCCGCTGCTCACCGCTGGTGCGGATCAACACGTCCGGGTCGGGCATGCCGTGTGTGTCCAAAAAGCCGGCAAACCGTTCTTCATCCACATCCGACGGATCCAGGCCGCCGTCCGCAATGGCCTGAGCCAGTCCAAGCGCCGCGCGGGTGATTTCACCCCGCCCGCCATAGTTGAAGGCGATCACGAGATTGAAGGCGCTGTTGTGCGCCGTGCGGGCCTCGGCGCGCTCAATGAGTTCGAGCAAGTCCGCGTCCAAATCGTCGCGCGCGCCAATCACGCGGATCCGCACGCCCTGGCGTTCAAACCGGTGCAAGTCCGCGTTCACATACTCGCGCATCAGCTTGAACAGATAACCGACCTCATCGGCGGGCCGTCGCCAGTTTTCAGTCGAAAAACTAAACAAAGTCAGCCACTTCACACCCAGATCGCCAGCGGCCTGCACCGCCCCGCGCACCGCTTCAACCCCTTGGCGATGCCCAAACGCCCGCGGCTTGCCGCGCGCCTGAGCCCACCGGCCATTGCCGTCCATAATGATCGCTACGTGTCTGGGCGGACAGGCCACTGTGCAGTGTTCACACAGGTCGATTAAACCTGCATGATCTCCTCTTCTTTGGCCTTCAATTGTGAATCAATTTTGCCGATGAATTCGTCAGTCAGTTCCTGCACAGAGGCCGACAACGTCTTGTGTTCATCCTCGCTAATGTCGCCGCCCTTTTCCATGCGCTTGAGCTGATCCATGCCGTCACGGCGCACATTGCGCGCGGCCACGCGTGACTTCTCGGCGTACTGAGCGGCGAGCTTCGCCAGCTCTGCGCGGCGTTCCTCATTCAGTGGCGGGATCGGGATCCGCAAGGTTTGTCCATCCATCACCGGATTGAGCCCAAGCCCGGCGTTGCGAATGGCTTTGTCGACGGTGGCCACCAAACCCTTGTCCCACACATTCACTGAAATCATGCGCGGTTCGGGCACGCTCACCGTGGCGACCTGGGCTATGGGCGTCGCTGCGCCATACGCTTCAACGGACACCGGATCGAGCAATGAGGCCGAAGCCCGGCCCGTGCGCAATCCGCCGAAATCACCGCGCAGCGCCGTTAGAGCGCCATCCATGCGCCGGCGCAAATCATCCAAATCGAACTCAAGAGCCTCAGCCATTGGTCACTCCATCTGCGGCCGGCGCCGGGGCCGTCGGGCGATCGCCAATCACCGTATACGAGCCCGAACCCGACAGCACGTGGGCCAAACCGCCCGGATTGTGGATTGAAAACACAACAATGGGAATCTCGTTTTCCCGCATCAAGCTGATGGCGGTGGCGTCCATCACGCGCAAATCACGCGCCAAAACATCAAGATAACCCAGACTATCATAACGCTGCGCCGCCGGATTTGTGCGCGGATCGTCGCTGTACACACCATCCACCTGGGTGCCCTTAAGCAACGCATCGCACCCCATCTCAGCCGCCCGCAACGCCGCCGCCGTGTCGGTGCTGAAATAGGGGTTGCCGGTGCCCGCAGCAAAAATCACCACGCGGCCCTTTTCCATGTGGCGCAGGGCGCGGCGGCGAATGTAGGGCTCGCTGACCGCGATCATGGGGATCGCCGACATCACCCGTGTTTCGAGCCCGCGGTTTTCCAGCGCGTTCTGCATGGCGAGCGCGTTGAGCACAGTCGCCAACATGCCCATATAGTCGGCGTTCGCACGCTCCATGCCCTTGGCCGCGCCCGACAACCCGCGGAAAATGTTGCCTCCGCCAATGACGAGACAAACCTCCACGCCGGCCTCAAGCACGCTAGCCACATCGCCGGCGATACGATCGGCCGTGGGAAAATCAATGCCGTAGGGCTCTGACCCCATCAGCGCCTCGCCGGAGATCTTCAGCAACACGCGTTTGTAGAGCGATCGACACGCAAGGTCGTCGCGCGGAGCGGTTTGAACGTCGTCTTGGCCGCCCGCGTCGCCCATGCCCTAGGCCTTTCCAGCCAGCGCCGCCACCTCATCGGCGAAATTGTCTTCGGCCTTGTCAACACCTTCACCGAGCGCGAACCGAACAAAGCCAACCAATTCAATGGGCGAACCAACATCCTCGGCCGCCTTCTTGATCACGTCTTTAACGCGGGCTTCCCCGTCGACCACAAAGACCTGCTCAAGCAACACATTCTCTTCGTAGAACTTCTGGATCCGGCCTTCGACCATCTTCTCGATGATGTTCTCCGGCTTGCCAGAATCCCGCGCCTGCTCAACCAAAACCGAACGTTCGCGCTCGACCACTTCAGGATCA
>CAZADA010000039.1:5640-24023 GCA_964483775.1 uncultured Caulobacterales bacterium | reverse complement strand
CCGTCGCCGAAATGGTGATCGAGAAAGCCAAGCGCCTCACTGAGCACGGCCGCGACGTGGTGATCTTGCTCGATTCGATCACGCGCCTCGGACGCGCCTACAACACGGTCGTCCCCTCCTCCGGCAAGGTGTTGACGGGCGGTGTTGACGCCAATGCGCTTCAACGCCCCAAGCGGTTCTTCGGCGCCGCGCGGAACCTTGAAGAAGGGGGCAGCCTGACCATCATCGCGACGGCCTTGATCGACACCGGCAGCCGCATGGACGAAGTGATTTTCGAAGAGTTCAAAGGCACCGGTAACTCTGAAATCGTTTTGGACCGCAAAGTCTCCGACAAGCGCGTCTTCCCCGCGATGGACATCATCAAGTCCGGCACGCGGAAAGAAGAGCTTATCGTGCCCAAAGAGCACTTGGCGAAAATGTATGTGCTGCGCCGGATCCTCAATCCCATGGGACCTCAGGACGCCATCGAGTTCCTGCTGGACAAGCTGCGCCAAACCAAAACCAACGACGATTTCTTCCAGTCGATGAACGCCTAGGGTGGGCTAAGCCCGCTCAAACAGAGGCGCCAGCGTGGCCAAGGCCGAGGACAATTCCTCCGCGTCCGGCTCTTCATCGTTCCGGTCAAAGCCGTAATGGTCGTTGGGACCAAGATACTGCACCGCAATCCCGTCGCGCCGCGAGATCGTGAACACATCGCGATAAAACGCACCATAGAGACGGTCAGGTTGTGGAGCGAACCACCCAATCTGACCGCGCACCGGCAGCACGCTCGAGTCATCCCAGAGCGCCCGCGCGCCATAACCGGTGCAGTTAACGATCACGGGATGTGGCAAAGCGCTCAGGTCTTGGGGCCGACGAAACACCTGGCGTCGCATCGAGCCGCCCATGGCGAGAAAATCGGAAACCAGCTGTTGCGAATACGCGGCCACATTGAAGGTCATGGCGAAGCCGTGCCGCACCGATTGGTCGAGCGCCAGCGGATGCTCGCCAGGACTGAGTGTCGTCCAACGCGGCGTGAGATCCCGGATTCGCCGGTTTAAACGGGCAAATTCAGCATCCAGAGGTGGACCATCCGTATTGGGCTCGCGCGCGATGTAGCGCGGCGTAAACTCGACCGGATGGTTCGAGAGACCGACATAACTCTGGTGCACCGCATAAGAACGACGCGCCCAACGCTCCCATCGCGCTGGAAAGCCCGATCCGGCTTCGGCCGTGAGCGCGATGCGACTGTCCGGCGACCACGATCCCGTAGCTTGCGCCGATCGCGAATCCGCAATGAACTCTTCAGCGTAGATGGAGGTGGGAACACCCGCGCGCTGTAGAACAATGGCGGCCGTGAGCCCTATGCACCCCGCTCCGATCACAGCCACCGAGGACGGACCATCAGAAAGCGCGAGCGCCGCCGCTGCCTCAGCGCTCCCCCAAGCCAACGACCACCCCGCCCCGCCATGACCGTAAGAATGCACAACGCGTTTGTCGCCGACCTGTTCGACGTCGAGCCGCGGTCCAGCCTTGCGAAACGGCCGCAAACACACCGTCGTGCGCATCCAACGTTGCATGGACACGTCCAAGGGCTTGAAAGCTGTTGCTGGCGCGGGGCTCGGCGATGGCCGGAGGACGTTGTCCGCCTCACCCTCGCCTGAACCGCAACCCGCCGCCCCGAGCGCCAGGCCGCCGAGCGCAACTTGCCGACGTGTATAAGCCAACCGCTGCATCACCCAACCTCGTCGCTACGCCAAGCTGGCCGGTACCCTCCAGTTGGCGCTCGGTGCTCAAAAGCCATTGCAGGTCGCAATCTCATTGCCCGGATCGTTGGCCTCAACGAGCGCGCGATAGGCGGCGAGCGGACGATCCGTCGCGATGATATCAACGCCAACGTCGGTAAAGTCGCGATAGCGACCCTCCTCGCCTGACCGGGCAATCTGGTTATCGAGACTGTCCTCACTGAAGCCCAGCGTGCCAAAATTCACCGCAACGCCGCGTGCGTCCAAATCGGCCACAAGCTCAGCCTGTAGCTCGCCCAGCCCCACCCACGCGATCAGCCGATTGAGGCCAAGTCCGGCATCGGCCAGCGTTTCAAGGTCGTCGATCTGGCGAATGGTCGTCGAAATCACAGCGTCCGGGTGCAACGCGGCGACCTGAGCAGCCACCTCCAAAGTGTAGGTGATGAAAACCACCCGATCGAAGGCGTCGGCCTGCTTCACAATCTCGACGACGGCCGGGAACGCTTGGCGGTCTTTCACATCCAACTGCAAGATCCCGCGATCTTTGGCCCATCCCAGAGCATCGACCAAGGTTGGCGTCACAAAATCGGTCGCGCCGCCATCATTGTCCTCCAACCGGCACGCGCGCAGCGCCTCCATGGTGATCGCGTCCAGCCGCCCCTCACAGGTTGTCGTACGATCAAGGTCGCGGTCATGCATCAGCACCATCACGCCGTCAGCCGTGGCGCGCACATCGACCTCAAACAGCGCCGAAGCTTGGCCAGCCACGTGCGCAAACGTCTCAATGGCGTTCTCAGGATAGCCGGGCTCGGGCCCCCCGCGGTGCGCGGAGATCAAAGCGACGCCCTCATTGCGCAGACACCGCAAATAGCTGGGTAAGCCCAGCACATCAGCATCAAGCGCCAAAGCAGCCTGGGTCTCTGACGGCTCTACGGGCGGCCCGCCGTCCTGCCCGCACGCTGTGACGGGCGTCAAAAGAAGAAACAAAAGTGCAACACGCATAAATACCCCCCAGAACCAGTGTCAATTCAGGTGTTCTTTAAAGAGAGCCAATGTGCGAGAGTTAGCGAGATTTGCATCGTCACTATGATAATGCTGTCCCCCCTCTCGGGCAAAGGCATGATCACGCTCATCATAACGATGCAATGTTACAAGTTGATCATTACCGAGGCGATCCATGATGGTGTCTTGCGCCTGTCGCGGCACGAACTGGTCCTGGCCGGCGATGTGCAGCATCACGGGCGCACTGATCTTGGCCGCCTCCGCGAGCCGATCGGGAATGCCCACGCCATAATAGCTGACGCTTGCGTCGCTATCGGTGCGCGTCGCCATCAAGAACGCGAGCAATCCGCCCAGGCAATAGCCCACAGACCCAACTTTGCCGGTGCACGCCTCATGACCGCGCAGCATCGCCATGGCGGACGCCAAATCCTCCATGCCCGTATCGACGTCAAACGCCTGGTACAGCTCAAACGCGCGGTCCCATTCCTCCTGCGAGTTGTCGGTCAGGATGATGTTGGGTTCGATCCGATGGAACAGATCCGGGCACAGCGCCACATAGCCCTCGCGTGCGAGTTCATCGCAGACCCGTCGCATTTCGGTGTTGACGCCAAAAATCTCTTGGCAAACGATCACGCCGGGTCCTGTGCCCGTGACGCCGGGTCGGGCCATGTAACCGGTGAAATCGCCGGCTGCTCCGGTAATCGTTACAGTGGTGCCGCTCATGAGCGTCTCCCGTGCAAGTGTTCACGGTGCTGCATAGCCAACCCCGGCCACAGACGCGAGCCCCGCATCGCCCATTGTGTCGGCGTTAACGAAGGTGCACCACAACAAGCCTCGCCATCCAGGACGGAGTGTCCCCCATGAAAGTCACCGTCAATGTCGAATGTTCGCCGCAAGAAGCCCGAGCGTTTTTCGGCCTGCCAGATGTGACGCCCATCAACGATCTGCTGGTCGAAGAGGTGCGGCGACGCACCCAATCCAATCTTGAATTGCTGGACCCCAGCGAGCTGATGAAGAACTGGACCAATATGGGCGGTGTTTGGGCCGACCAATTCTTCGAAGTGGTTCGAGCTGCGGCGGGTGCGTCGGTTTGGTCGCCGGCCTCGGGCGCTGGGGCCAAGGGTGATGACGACGGATAGCCGCGATACGATTTTCGCCTTGGCCAGCGCGCGCGGTCGGGCGGGCGTGGCGGTCGTTCGGATATCGGGGCCGCGCGCGGTCGATATGCTGCGCACCATGGGCGCAGCATTACCACAACCCCGTCGCGCGACCTTGCGGCGTCTTCACACAGCAGACGGCCAGGTTTTTGACCAAGCCCTGGTGTTTTGGTTCCCCGCACCGCACAGTTTCACCGGCGAAGATGTCGTCGAGCTCCATCTTCATGGCGGCCCAGCGATCCTCGATGCAGCCACGGCGACCCTCATCAGCCAGGGCGCAGCGCCCGCCGAACCCGGCGCCTTTTCCCGGCGAGCGTTTGAGCACGGTAAGCTCGACCTGACCCAAGCTGAGGCCATTGCCGATCTGGTCGATGCCGAAACCGCCGCCCAGCGCGACCAAGCCCTGCGCCAACTCGACGGCGACCTGAGCGCGCTCTACGAAGGTTGGCGGCAGCGCCTGATCGAGATCATGGCTCGCATCGAAGGCGAGATTGATTTTCCCGATGAAGGCGATGTGCCCGATGGCCTCGCCGCCCGCGCGGCGCCAGACATCAGCGAACTCGCAGAGGCCATGCGCACCCACCTGGACGACAGTCATCGCGGCGAGCGAGTGCGCGATGGGTTTCACATCGCCATTGTCGGCCCGCCCAATGCTGGCAAATCCACCTTGTTCAACGCCCTGCTGCAGCGCGATGCGGCCATCGTCACCAACGTTCCAGGCACCACGCGCGACATCGTGGAGGGGCGCCTGGTGATCGCCGGCTTTCCCGTGATCCTCGCCGACACGGCGGGCCTGCGCGACACCAAGGATGTCGTCGAGCGTGAGGGTGTCGCCCGCGCCATGGCGCGAGCCGAGGACGCGGATCTGCGCATCATTGTTTGGGATGGGGCCGATACCGACAGGGCCGGTCCCGGTTGGCCGGCCATAGCCCCCATGGTGCAGCCTGGCGATCTGGTGTTGCGCAACAAGTGCGATGCAAAACAAGCCGACGCGCAACCCTCGCAAGCCCCCAAAGCCGCGCTCGCAGTGTCGGCCACGACCGGGCAAGGCCTCGACCACGTTCGTGCGCACCTCGAGCGCCATATCGGTGATCGTCTCGCCGCAACCGAAGCGCCGAGCCTCACCCGGGCCCGCCACCGCGTGGCTGTGACTGACGCCGCTGCGGCGCTGGATTTGGCCATAGCCCGCTTGGCTGATGCACCCGAGCTCGCTGGTGAGGATGTGCGGCTGGCGGCCCGCGCGCTGGCGACCATCACCGGTCGGGTGGACGTTGACGACATCCTCGATCGTGTTTTCGCCGACTTTTGTATAGGCAAATAAAACGCTGCCTTGACTCCGTTTTGGTCCGCTCCGATCGCTTGAGTCGCTCGAATCCAAATTCGCTCACACCGACTCAAGGATGAATCCAAAGTCAGGCCTATAGTGACGTATAGCGGAGATTCACACGCAGCCCTGAGATGTTTCACGTGAAACATCGAAGATTCATTTGGAGTCTCGGAGTCAAACTGGACTCGTTTTGTTTCACCTGCGAGAACACCCGCCGCACGCTCTAGCCCTTCCAGCCGAGCCGTCGACTCGCTATCTGTCGGACCATGACCAGCAAGTCGGACATTGCAGATATCTCCTGGGACGTGATCGTCATTGGCGGCGGCCACGCCGGGTGTGAGGCCGCCGCAGCCGCCGCCCGTAAGGGTGCGCGCACGCTGCTCCTCACCCACGACTGCGCGACCGTCGGCGAGATGTCGTGCAATCCGGCCATTGGCGGCCTCGGCAAGGGGCACCTTGTGCGCGAGATCGATGCGCTCGACGGTGTGATGGGCCGCATCGCCGACGCCTCGGGCATTCAGTTCCGCTTGCTCAATCGTTCCAAGGGGCCGGCTGTGCGCGGCCCCCGCACCCAGTCCGATCGGCAGCTCTACCGCGAGGCCATGCAATGCGAGCTGGCCTCCACCGATGGCCTGACAGTCCACGCCGACGCCGTTGACGACATCCGGCTCGATGGCGCGGGTGACAGACAGCGAGTTATGGGCGTGGTCGGCTCATCAGGCGCGACGTATCGGGCCCAAACCGTCATCGTAACCACGGGCACCTTCCTCAAAGGCGTGATCCATCGCGGCGCCGAGCGCATCCCGGCCGGCCGCGTGCGTGGCCAGTCTGATCGAGCCCACGACGTCGAAGCCCCGGCGATCAAATTGTCGGACACGCTTTACGGCCTGGGCTTCGCCATGGGTCGGTTGAAGACCGGTACGCCGGCGCGCATCGCCCATGACAGCGTTGACTGGGCTGGCTTGGACATGCAGCCGGCCGACGAGCGTCCTGTCCCGTTCTCGTTCCTGACCGACGCCATCACGGTCCCCCAGATCGCCTGCGGCATCACCCACACGACCAAGCAGACCCACGCCATCATTGCCGAGAACCTCAACCAGTCGGCGGTGTATGGCGGCGCCATCGCGGGTCGCGGCCCGCGTTACTGTCCGAGCATCGAGGACAAAGTTGTGCGCTTTGCTGATCGCGACGCCCACCAGATCTTCCTGGAACCCGAAGGATTGCCGACCAGCCAGCATGGCGACGTCATCTACCCCAATGGGATCTCCACCTCGCTGCCCGCTGAGGTCCAAGAGCGGTTTGTTCGCACGATCCCCGGGCTTGAGGCGGCTCGCATCGTCAGACCGGGCTACGCGATCGAGTATGACTATGTCGATCCGCGCGAATTGCTGCCAACCTTGGAGACCAAGCGCGTCGCGGGCCTCTATCTTGCCGGTCAAATCAACGGCACCACGGGCTATGAAGAGGCCGCTGCACAAGGGCTGATCGCCGGCGCCAACGCGGCCAATGCTGCGCAGCATAATCACGAACCCATCGTGTTCGACCGCGCCGAAGCCTATATCGGCGTGCTCATTGACGACCTGGTCACCCGCGGTGTCACTGAGCCGTATCGGATGTTCACCTCGCGCGCGGAGTATCGCCTGACGCTGCGGGCCGATAACGCCGACCAGCGCCTGACCGAGCGCGGTAGTGATCTGGGCCTGGTGGGCGCTGAGCGCGCGCGTCTCTTTGCGCAAAAGGCCGCCGCCCTGTCTGAGGCCCGCGCCGCCGTGCGCGCCCTGACGCTCACGCCGCCTGAAGCCGCTCGCCATGGCCTCACGGTCAATCAAGATGGCCGTCGCCGCACCGTGCTCGACTTGCTCAGCTACCCAGCCATCGGCTTTGACGACATCATCGGTGTCTGGCCCCAGCTTGCCGACATCCGCGCCGATGTGCGCGAGCAGATCGAGATCGATGCGGTTTACGCCGGCTATCTGGAGCGCCAGGAGGCGGACATCCTAGCCTTCCGCCGTGATGAAGATCTCGCGATCCCGTCCAATCTCGACTACGCAGCCGTGGGCGGTCTGTCGAACGAAGCGCGAGAGAAGCTTGAGGCCGTCCGCCCCATGACGCTTGGTCAAGCCGCCCGCATCGAAGGCGTCACGCCCGGCGCGCTCACCGCCTTGCTCGGGCATGTGAAATCGCGAGCGCGCGGTCGCACCGGCTAAGCCAGCACTTCCCGGCGCGTCATGTCCGCTTCCAACCATGGGATGCGTTGATCTCCATAGGAACCAACTGAGGAGATCGCCATGCGCATCATGTTGACCGTTTCCGCCATGCTCATGATGGCCGCGTTTGCGCCGCGCCAGGCCGACGCACAGGACTGGTGGAGCGATCCGCCGGTCCACATCAACGCGTTCGCCAACTTCTATGACCCGTTCACCATCTACGCCCGCGGCGAACAAGGACGGCTCAACATCGAGCCTGCTGCTGACAGCGACCGCGCCTTCACCGGCTCGATCTTCGGCGATCAAGCCACGGGCTATCGTCGCGGTTCGACCGTCGTGATCATCCGTTGGCGCGACGGCAAACCATACGAAGCCTACATTGGCGGCTTTGAGGGCAACATCGGCAGCGAAACCGGCACGCTTGAGGGCATCGTCTACGCCCTCGGTTCAGAGGCCGACGCCACCGACGAGCAAAACCGCTGGAGCTTCTCTGGCGGTCAAGACCAGGCGATGTTCAACCCGACCTCTCCCGAGCCCATCGACAATGAGGCGAGCCCGTTGGAAGTCGCCAACGGCGCGTGGTTCGCGCGCGCCAACTCCACCATCGACCGCCCCATGGTGCTGAACGTGGATGCAAGCTCCGGCGATGTGACTGGCTGGCTCGGCGGCGACAAGCTCGTTGGCCATTACGCCAAGTCCACCGGTTCGCTGGTGTTTGTGCGCTTTGATGATCCCGTGCCGGGGCGGGTTGGCGATGAAGTCGCGATCCAGGTCTACACTGCGCGCCTCAACAGCCGTGGTTTGAGCGTCGACGGCCAGTTCCACGCCCTCAGCGATGTGGCGGGCGGCGTGTTCAACGCGACCAACACGTTCAACTTCGCCATGCGTGATCGCCGCGACTTCTACCGCATCCGCCATGAATGGCAGCTCATCGCCCAACAGCGCGTCGACAACTGGTGCATCGGCTTCCGCAACGGCACGCTCGACGAAGGCGCGACCCTGCGCCACAATCTGTGCGACGCTGATCCCGATTTCGCCGACGAGTTTGGCATCCTCGACCTTGGCCGCCCGGACGAGCACATCATCGTCGTCCGCCACAGCGGCAAGTGTCTAACGGCCGATTTGCGGCAGCACGAATGTAACGGTTCACGTCGCCAGGAGTTTGGCTTTACACCGTACATCAGCGCCAACTACGTGCTCATCGAAGCGCTGCAGTTTCTCAGCAGCTGTATGATCGCCGTGGCACCGGAGGCGAGCTTCGGCGGCCCGCAATTGCGGTTTGGGTCGTATTGCGATGTGTCGAGCTACGCGCCATCGCCATACACCGAAGGGCGCACCTGGCGCCTGCGCTCACTGCCCAACAACTGATGGCTTGAGGGCAAGCGCCGCGCGGGCTGGCCGATCCAGGCTGGCCCGTGCGTATTGGCCCACCAAGCGCATTGGTGCTGACAGCCTTCGCCCGTTGCACTATAGAGCGTTTCACCAAGCAACGTGGGAGAGTGCTGTCATGATGAAGGCAAAGCAGGTCAGCCGCGTCCTTGTAGCGTTCGTGTTGAGCGTAGCCATCGGCGGGCCTGCAGCGGCTCAAGACGGGCTCTGCCAAACGGCCCGAGCGTGCGAAGACCTGGGCGATTCCTTCTTTGACCACAACACCGAGGCCGCCCTCAACGCCTATGAACGCGCCGCCCAATTGGCTCCGGACGACCCCACAATCCAAACCCAGCTCGGCCAGCTCTACGAACGCGTGG
Organism: uncultured Caulobacterales bacterium; assembly: GCA_964483775.1. Lineage (GTDB taxonomy): Bacteria > Pseudomonadota > Alphaproteobacteria > Caulobacterales > Maricaulaceae > CAZADA01. Next base: position 14,858 of record CAZADA010000039.1, on the reverse strand, counting down.
GCCGCCTTGATGACGCCATCGCCGCCTACACCCGCGTGCTCGAAACCGCCGGCGCGACCGACCAAAGCTGGCAAGCCGCCGCGCTCACCAATCTGGGCACTGTGGTGCAGATCCGCGGGGATCTCGCCGCCGCGGAGGAGTACTACTTACGCGGCATGGCCATTGATGAGGAGCTGGGCAGCAAAGAGGGCATGGCGATCAATCTCACCAATCTGGGCAATGTGGCGCAGCAACAGGGCGACATCGCGTTGGCATGCGAGCGGTGGGCGCGGTCGCAGCGGCTGTTCGCCGAGCTGGGCAGCCCGACGGCTGAGCAGGTCTCAGGCTGGATGCGCGAATTCGGTTGTCCGGCGGGGGAGGATTGACCGCGCCCATAGGTCGCGCTGGGCCGCGGGGCGCGCGGCGCCCATATTGCGCACATGACCCACGACCAACCGCCACAGCCGGTGCAAATCTTCTATGACGGCGAGTGCCCGTTCTGCACGCGCTACGCCCATATGGTGCGCCTGCGCCAAGCCGTCGGCCCGGTGCAGCTGATCGATGTGCGTGAGCCCCATCCCGACGCCGAACGCCTCGCGGCCGGCCGCTACAGCCACCTGACCGACCCGCAAACCGGCCAGCCCTTTGCCAGCACCGCCGCACCGCTGGATTTCGACAAGGGCTACGCCGTGGTCCACGCCGGCCGGCTCTACACCGGCGCTGACGCGCTGCACCACATCGCCAGGCTCACCACGCCCGTGGGCGTGCTCAACCGCCTCAACGCGTGGGTGTTCGCCAGTCCCGCCCGCGCCCGAGCGCTCTATCCGAGCCTGCGCGCGGCCCGCAACGCCATCCTGGGCCTGATGGGCAAGCCCAAATGGAAAGACAGCCGCCCCGCCGCCAAGCCGGCCGAGTAGGCGCGGTGCGCCGCACGGTGCTAAGCCCCGCCCATGAGCGCGGCGTTCACCCAAACCGACTTCATCACAGCCACCGGCTGCCGCCCCGAAACCGCCGAGCGGTTCGAGGCCTGGCGCGCGTTGCTGGTGGCCTGGAGCGCCAAGATCAATCTGGTGGGCCCGTCCACGCTTGAGGATTTCTGGCGCCGCCACGCCCTTGACAGCGCGCAGCTCATCAACCTCGTCCCACCCGCGCCAAGGACAACCCTCGACATCGGCTCTGGCGCGGGGTTCCCAGGCCTGGCCTTGGCGCTGATGCTGGCCGACCGGGGCCGGGCGGGCCACACAACACTCATCGAAGCGAGCGCCAAACGCGCGGCTTTCCTGCGCGAGGCGGTCCGCGCCGCTGACGCCGACAACGTGATCGTCCTCAACGCCAAGGTCGAGGATGTCGACGCCGCCCCGGCCGATGTCATCACCGCCCGCGCGTTTGCGCCGCTGCCGCGTTTGCTCGCCGCCGCGGCCCGATTTTGGGGGGAGGCGACGCTGGGCCTGTTCCCCAAAGGCCGCGACTGGCGCGCCGAGGTTGAGGCCGCCGCCGAACGCCAAACGTTTGACCACACGGCCACCCCCAGCTGCACCGATCCAGAAGGCGCAATCCTCGCCGTCACGGGCCTGGCCCAACGCTGACGCGCTCGGTGCGCACCGTGTCCCTGATTCGTTCCAAACGCAGATCGCGCTCGACAAGCGCGTAAGTCGGCGCCTACGCGGTGAGCACAAACCGCCATCAAAGTGCAAAAGCTAACGCACTTTAACCAAGTGTTCTCTATTTGTACCTGGCAGTAGAGCCAAGACTATCCCCACAGCATGATTTCCCTTGCCCCAACGTACAAAGTCGACTCATTATGGGACAACTTGTGAAAGACCGGCCAATAAGCCCGGCGTCGCAAGCGGGGTGAATTCAAGGGCGTCCAACGTGCGGCAATTCGGTCGCATGCTGGCTCAATCGCGAGAAAAGGGAAGGGGAGAGCCCCGACCCGCCTTGAATGAGGAACCCCATGTCTAACCCCGCCGAAGGGCAAACCAAGATCATCGCCATCGCCAACCAAAAGGGTGGCGTGGGCAAGACGACAACCGCGATCAACCTGGGCACCGCCGTGGCGGCCGTGCAAAAGCGGTGCTTGGTCATCGACATGGACCCCCAGGGCAACGCGTCCACGGGCCTGGGCATCAGCCAAGCCGACCGTAACGTCACCACCTATGATGTGTTGATGAGCGACGCCGCCATCAGCGACGGCGTCATGGAGACGCCTGTGCCGGGTCTAGAGATCCTCACCGCCCGCGCCGATCTTGCCGGCGCTGAGGCCGAGCTCTTAGACGCCGATCGTCGCCACTACCGCCTGCAGCGCGCTTTTGAGCAACTGCAAAGCGATGTCGCCGCGGGCAAGCTTGAGCCCTACGCCTACATCTATATTGACTGTCCGCCATCTTTGAATGTGCTGACGGTCAACGCCCTGGCCGCGTCCACCGCGACCCTGGTGCCGCTGCAGTGTGAGTTCTTCGCCCTTGAGGGGATCACCCAGCTCAACCAGACCATCAATTTGGTGCGCAACAACCTCAACCCCGCTTTGGAGATCGAAGGTGTGTTGCTGACCATGTATGACGGGCGCAACAACCTGTCCAAAGAGGTTGCAGGCGATGTGCGCGAGCACTTCAAAGAGCTCGTCTACGAAACGGTCATTCCGCGGAACGTCAAGGTATCCGAGGCTCCGGCCCACGGCTTGCCGGTGATCTTGTATGATCGCGAATGCACGGGCAGCCAGGCTTATTTGGATCTCGCGCGCGAGGTTCTTCAACGCGACGGCGTGCTCGCGCCGGCCGCAGCCTAAGCGAGTAGGGGAGTATGCCTATGGCGGCGGCGAAACAGCAAAAGCCGCGGCTGGCCCGCGGACTCTCAGCGCTGTTGGGTGAGAGCGAACAGGCCAACGCGCGCCCGCCGCCCCGTTCGGCGTCCAACGATTTGGCGCCGCGCAAGCTGGCGGTGGAAAAACTGCGCCGCAACGCCGATCAGCCGCGCCAGAAGTTCGACGAACCCGAGCTCGAAGAACTGACCAACTCGGTCCGCAAGCAGGGGATCATCTCCCCGATCATCGTCCGTCCAGACCCTAAGGAGACGGGCGCATACCAGATCGTCGCGGGCGAACGCCGCTGGCGCGCCGCGCAGAAGGCGGATCTTGCCGAAGTGCCGGTCATCATCCGTGATCTGAAGGACCGTGAGGCGCTGGAAGTCTCATTGGTCGAAAACGTTCAGCGTAAGGATCTCAACCCCATCGAAGAGGCGATGGGCTATCGCGCCTTGATCGATGAGTTCAGCCACACTCAAGACGCCATCGCCAAAGCTGTGGGCAAGAGCCGCCCCTACATCGCCAACGCCTTGCGCCTTCTCCAGCTGCCCAACCGGGTCCGCGACTTGGTGTATGAGGGCGAGCTTTCCGCAGGGCACGCGCGCGCCATCGCCGCCGCGCCCAATTGTGAGGCGCTGGCCGAGCGGATTGTCGCCGAAGGCCTGACCGTGCGCGACGCTGAAAAACTGGCCCGCGAGGCTGCCGAACGGGCCGAGCCGGAGGGCGAAGATGATGTCGTCACGTTGCGCAGCCCCAATCGGACGCCGTCCAAGGATCAGATCACGCTCGAGCTCGAAAAAACCATCGCCAAGAACCTCGGCATGGCGGTGGACATTCGCAATCATGGCGATGCCGGCGGCGAGGTGCGCATCCGCTTCGCCGGCGGTGATCAGCTGCGCGAGATCGTGCGCCGGCTACAAACCTCCAGCGCCTACTAACGCACCCGCGCCCTGGGGCGGTGGGAAAGAGCGAGGCGTGCGCGGCTAAGGCCCGGCGTGGATGTAGGTCCGCATGCTTTCCGCTTCGTGCTCGGCTTGGTCGATCTTCGCCTTCACGACGTCGCCGATCGAGATCAGCCCAATCAAGCGGCCCTCGTCGATGACGGGCAAATGTCGAATGCGCCGCTCGGTCATGGTCGTCTGCAGGGCGTTGCACGTATCGCCGGGCCGAGCCGTGATTGGATCGGGCGTCATAATGTCCGCCACGGGCTGATTGAGCACGCCGCCGCCCTCCTGGGCGATTGAGCGGACAATGTCGCGTTCGGAGAGTATGCCCCGCAAGCGCTGGCGCTCATCGAGCACCACCAGCGCGCCAATCCCATGTTCAGCCAAGAGCTTCGCCGCCTCACACACGCTGGCGTCGGGTGCGACGCTGATCACCGCGCGTCCCTGTTCCTTGGCGGCGAGAATACGCTTCACATTCATCGCTGCACCTATATGTTTGTTGCATCATGCGTTTGCGTTGCCTGAGCATCGCTCAATCATCACGCGCGCGTCTATGCGCGCCGCAACATCATCCACAACAATAGCGCGCGTCCAGCTTGACCCCAGCGTTTCCGGCTAAGCGCGCCGGCCTTCAAACGCCCGCTCCAGGGCCGCGATGTTCGGCTTGGTCATGGTCATCAGCGCCGACAGCACGCGTTCAGACTGCTGCTGGCTGCCCTCGGCCACCAATTGCGAAAGCTGCGCAGGAACAATCTGCCAGCACAGTCCGTACCGATCAGTAAGCCAGCCGCACCGCTGCATCCGGCCTCCTTGGCTCAACGCCGCCCACAAATGGTCGATCTCGTCCTGCTCGTTGCACGACACGAGCATGGAGAACGCTTCGTTCAGGCGGTATTGCGGACCGCCATTCATCGCGACAAACGACCGGCCATTCAGACAGAACGACACAATGAACGCCGGCCCATCGACGCCTTGCCGCTGCACTCGGGTGACCTCCGAATTGGCGAACAAGGAAACGTAATATTCCGCGGCCTCTTCCGCCTGGCTGTGAAACCAGAGGAAGGGCGTCACCGATACGCTGATGGTCATGATAAACTCGTCACGATCCGCCACTACCTGGAAGCCGGACAAGGGCCGGTTCCTACTTCGAAGCGCATTGAACGCGTATCAAACCCTGCGCCGCGTGACCTGGAGTGTCAACGCCGGCCTGGTCAAAGGGTTAACCGTTACACCTCAACCACGGGGACAAAGCTTCCAAAGATCATGCGCTTGCCGTCAAACGGCATCGGGTTGGTTTCCGGACTCATGCGCGGATCCGACATCATCTTGTCGATCCCGGCCTTTTGCGCGGCCTGATCGGGCCAGATGACCCAGGAGAACACCACCGTCTCGTCATCCTTGCACTGCACGGCCATCCGCATTGAGGTCAGTTCGCCATCGGGCACGTCGTCGCCCCAGCATTCCACCACTTTGAGCGCGCCATACTCTTTGAAGAGCGCCGCAGCTTCGGCGGCGTGTTTGATGAACGCCTCACGGTTTGCGGTGGGCACCGCCGCCACAAAACCATCAATATAGGTCATGATGAAACTCCTCAGTTGGGTGATCGAACTCGTTGCGCTGAACGTGCAAGGGAGAGCACCAGTCGTCCGCACAAGGAAGTATCGGCGGAGCCAGTGGTCTTCAGGGCCCGCTCGCCGCTCACAAGGGCGCCGAGTGCGGCGTCGATCTTGGGGCGCGTCCAGGCGCGAAGTTGGGATTTCATCCGCACACGGGCTGGACCGAACACTGGCGGGCGCGCCGCGTTCATGGCCTGGTCGGCGGCGGCGCCGTTGTCGATCGCCGTTCGCACCGCATCCAGCCGCATCACCCCTCGTTGCAATGCCAAAGCGACGCCCACCGGGCTGGCGCCGGCGGCCAGCGCCCGCGCATAGGCCGCATCCGCGCGGGCCGCATCGCCATCCAGCACAGCCTCAGTCACCGCGTTCACATCGCCGGGCTCGGCTCCGGAAATCAGTGTGGCGACTTCACCTTCCGTTATGGGATCAGATCGTCCGTATGCATAAAGTGCAAGTTTGGTGAGTTCAGCCCGGGCCAACGCCCGGTCGCCTTCAAGCCGGCCCGGGAGAAGCGCCCGTGCGCCTTCGGTTAGCACAACACCCTCTTGCGCCAAATGCGCCTCGATCAACGGTTCAAGGTCGCCCGGCCCGTCGGCGTAGCAGGGCAGGGCGGCCGACAGCTTCGCGCCTTCAAAGGCCTTGCGCAGCTTGGATCGGGTGGTCAATGCGCCAGCCTCGAAAACGACCCGCGCGGCCGGCTCATAGGCTTGCGCGTCCAGGGCCTCGACAAACGTGGTGATCGGCCCGGCCGCGCCATCGCCCGAGACGCGCGCCCGGACGGCGCGGGCTGCGGCGGTGAGCGAGAGGGCCCTCGCTTCATCTTCGAGCTTGGGCGGATCGGCCTTGATCGCCTCTTCGGACAACACGGTCAGGGCGAAAGGATCAGAACTGTCGACGCCCCATGCGGTGACCAGCCGATCAGCGCGCTCGCGCACCAGGCCTCGATCGGGTCCGTACACCAACACCGCCCAGACATGAGCATCAGGCTTGGTGACGAAACCCTCGGCTTTGCCGGCGGCGATCTTCATCGGCCTGGTCCGTCAGATCTCCGCAAAGTAGAGCGCCAACTCACGTTGCAGCTTAGACGCAAGCAGGTCGGCGGCCCGCTGCTTGGCGTTTTCCTCCACCGCGATGTCGGCGTACACATCATCCGTCACGTCAAAGGACGCGGCCGCCACACTGGCCCCGCGCGTCATCACCGCATTGTCGTTCTCAAGGTCGTGCACCGCATACCGGGCCGTGAGCCGGATCTCATAGCGGGTCGCCACTTCGTTCACCCGCAGGCCAAGGCCCAAACGGCGCTCTTGAACCTCCAACCGCAGATCATAGCGCGGCGGCACGCCGGGCCGTTCCGCGCCCATGGTGTTGAGAAGCGCCTGGCGCACCAGATAGGCCGAGCGACCGTCCCCCGTGTGCACTTGAATGGCCCCGAAATCGGCGTTCACGCCCGTCGACTGGGCGTAGATCGGCTTAAAGCCACAGCCTGGCAGCGCGGCGAGGCCCAACGCGGCGGCACACACGGCGATCACACGAATGAACATGACGTTCCCCAATGGCGGCTGGCGATTGACCCAACACGCTATACCCAATTGCTGCGGCGCTGACAGCCCCCTCGCACCGCTGGCAAGCGAGCCCGCGGATTGCTACAGCTAACGCCAACACACAAGAGCAGGGGACTCACCATGGATGGCGCCGCGACTGGGACAATGACTCCATTGCTGTGGTTGATCGGGGGGCTTGGTGTCGCCTTCCTCGCCGCCTTGATCCTGCGCGCCTGGTTGGGCTTGGCCGGCGCGCGGCGCAGGCGGAGCGGATCGCGCCGGCGGCGAACCGAGATCCGGCCGAACGCCTCCATGGGCCCGCCCGATGCGCCAAGCCGCGACGTGGACGTGATGGGCGGTAGGATCGGCGGCGCCCCGTCCGCCCAAAAGCCAGCCGAAGACATGGCCAGCGAGCCAAACCTCGACGAACCCGCACCGCCTGCTGGTGCTGAAGATGCGATGGCCGACTCCGAAACCCGGTCGAGCCAGCCTTTACCGAAGGGCAAGAGGAAGAAAGTCACCCGCCCGTTTGACGCAGGCCCCCCAGAACAACGGCGCGCGCCCGACGAGGATGACCTGATGCAGGCCCCGCCGTCCGCCCCGCCACACCCTGGCGAGCGCGCCATCACCGTCGAGCCGGGCGCCGCCGAACCCGATCAGCGCCCTGTGATGACGGGCTACGCCCCAACCAGCGCCAAACCCGGCGGGTTGGTTTTGGTCCAGGCCTATGTCCATCGGCGCGATCAAACCGGTGCGGTGCGCCGCATGGCCGCCCAACGCGACCCCGACGCCAAGTCTAAGGGCGCTGATGTCCTCGCGCTCGCGCCCAAACTCGGCGATCGCCTGACCATCCGACTAGAGGCGCCCGGCCTGACCATCGATGAACCCGCACAGACCGAGGAATGGCGCGGCGGCGTTGTCAACACGGACTTCAGTGTGGAGATCCCAAGGGAAAACTGGCGCGAGGACTACCATCTCAAGCTCGTCGTTGAGCTCGCCGGCGTGCCGATCGCCCGCATCCGCTTCCGCCTGCAAATCAGCGCTGACGGCGCCTCCAGCGTTGATGAGCTTCCCGCCGCTACGGCCTATGATTATGTGTTCATGTCGTATGCCAGCGAACAGCGCGACCTGATCACAACCCATGCGCAAGTATTACAGTCCATGGGCATTAAGTACTTTCACGATGTGGTCTCGCTGCGTGCCGGCGACGATTGGAAGGACAAGCTCCAAGAGCACGTGAACGCTTGTGATCTGTTCTTGTTGTATTGGTCACAGGCGGCTTCGGACTCCGAATGGGTCCGCCAAGAACTCGCTTGGGCGCTTGAAACCAAGGACGCCTCGCCAACCTTTGATCCCGAGATCAAGCCGTTCCGCCTCGCCGAGGATCCCCCTGCTGATCCGCCGGCCGCGCTCAACCATCTGCACTTCGAAATGGTTCACACCGCCAGCTAACCGGCGAAGGAAGAGGGGACGCCGCGCAGTGACCGCCCCCTCAATTCGCAACGATGTTGACGATGCGCCCCGGCACGACGATCACTTTGCGCACGGTCAGACCTTCCAGGGCGCGCGCCACGCCGGGGATGTCACGCGCGCGGGCTTCCGCATCGTCCGACGACAGCGCCTCATCCTTACCGGTTTCAAGTTCGCCCCGACGTTTGCCGTTCACCTGGATCGGCAGCACGACCACATCGCCGGCCAAAAGCGCGGTATCCGCCGCCGGCCATTCGGCCTGGCACACCAGCCCGTCGCCGCCGACCCGCGCCCAGCATTCCTCAGCCAGATGCGGCATGAACGGGGCGATCAGCCGCGACAACGCGCCGAGCGCCTCAGCGCGCGCCGCGGTCACGCCCGGCGCTTCGGCGTGCTTTTCAGCCTCTTTGAGCGCTCCGGCAAATTCATGGATCTGAGCGACGGCGACATTGAAACGGAACGCATCGATCCCGTCGGTGACAGCCTGGATGCATTTGTGGGTGGCCCGTCGCAGCGCAAGGGCGGCCCCATTAGCCTCACCAACCACCTCGCCCGCGACCAACGGCCCTGGCGCACCGGCGGGCAGCGCATCGGTCAAGCTCCAGACTTTCTGGACAAAGCGCCAAGCGCCCTCAACCCCGCCAGCCGACCATTCCACATCACGCTCAGGCGGGCTGTCGGACAGCACAAACCACCGCGCTACATCCGCACCGTAATCGTGAACGAACTCATCCAACGGCACCACGTTGCGCTTGGATTTCGACATCTTCTCGATGGCGCCAACGGTGACGGGCCCGCCATTGGCGATCTCGACCACAACCCCGTCCTTTCGGTCGATTTCGTCGGGCCCCAGCCAGCGTCCATCGGC
>CAZADA010000039.1:0-5630 GCA_964483775.1 uncultured Caulobacterales bacterium | reverse complement strand
GTGGGTCACCATGCCCTGGGTGAACAAGCCCGCGAACGGTTCAGGATCGGGCAGATCCACCAAGCCGCAATCGGCCATCGCGCGTGTGAAGAACCGCGCATACAGCAGGTGCAGCACCGCGTGCTCCACCCCGCCCACATATTGATCCACCGGCATCCAGGCCTTCACCGCTTCCGGATCGACCGGTCGGTCAGTTTCCTGCGGGGAGCAGAACCGCAACTGGTACCAAGAGCTGTCGACAAATGTGTCGAGCGTATCGGTCTCGCGCCGGGCCGGCTTGCCGCATTTGGGGCAGGGGACATTGCGCCATGTGGGATGGCGCTCCAGCGGGTTGCCGGGTTGGTCGAACGTCACATCATCGGGCAGCGTCACCGGAAGATCAGCGTCGGGCACAGGAACCGCCCCGCAATCCTCGCAATGGATCACCGGGATCGGACAGCCCCAATAGCGCTGCCGAGACACCCCCCAATCACGTAGGCGATACGTCGTCTCCCCGCGCCCAGAGCCCAGCGCCTCCAGCCGCGCAATCACCTTGGCCTTGGCGTCATCCACCGAGAGCCCATTGAGGAAATCCGAATTGTAGATCGTCCCCGGGCCGGTATAGGCCTCATCGCCGATGCGATGGTCTTCGGGTTTGGTGTCCGCCGGGAGCACAACGGGCAGCACGGTGAGCCCATATTTGCGCGCAAACTCCAAGTCGCGCTGGTCCCCAGCCGGCGAGCCGAAAATCGCGCCCGTTCCATAGGTTGAAAGCACGAAATTGGCCGCATACACCGGGATCTCCCAGCCGGGCACGAGCGGATGCTCCACCTGAACGCCCAGCGCGTAGCCGAGCTTCTCAGCCTTCTCGATCGCCTCTTCGGACGTGCCGAGCGCCGCGCATTTCTTCTGGAAGGTCTGCAGCTTGCGGTCTTTCTTGGCGACGGCCCTGGCGAGCGGATGGTCGGCGGCGATCGCCACAAAGCTTGCGCCGTAGAGCGTATCCGGCCGCGTCGTGAACACGTCGATCCCATCGGCCTCAAAGCCCTTAGGGAGCGGCGAGGCGGGCGCAAACCGGAACGTCACGCGCGCGCCGCGGCTCTTGCCGATCCAGTTGGCCTGCATGGCCCGCACTTTGTCCGGCCATCGATCAAGCCCATCGATCGCGGCGAGCAAGTCGTCCGCATATTGCGTGATCTTAAAGAACCACTGCTCCAGCTCGCGGGTTTCCACCGGTGCGCCGGACCGATAGCCCTTACCGTCCACCACCTGTTCGTTGGCGAGCACGGTGTGCTCTACCGGATCCCAGTTGACCTTCGACGTTTTGCGGTAGGCGAGGCCGTTGTCCCAGAGCTTCAGAAAGATGCGCTGTTGATGCGCGTAGTATTCTGGATCGCAGGTCGCAAACTCGCGGCTCCAGTCGATCGCCAGCCCTAACAATTGCAGCTGCTCGCGCATCGCGGCGATGTTCTGGCGCGTCCAGTCGCCCGGGTGCACCTTGCGCTCCATGGCAGCGTTTTCAGCCGGAAGCCCAAACGCGTCCCAGCCCATGGGATGCAGCACGTCATACCCGCGCATGCGTTTAGCCCGCGCCACCACATCGCCCATCGCGTAGTTGCGCGAGTGCCCGACATGGATCTTCCCCGACGGATAGGGGAACATCTCGAGCACATACGCCTTCTTCTTCGGGTCGGGCAGGCGCGGTGCGCCAAACGCCTCAGCTTTCGCCCAGGCGTCCCGCCATTTGGGCTCCACCTCGCGCGCATTGTAGCGAGCCATGGATCGTTGTGTCCTTATCTGCGTTCCTCTGCCGGCCGACAGAGGAACGCGACACTAGCCGTCAATGGTTGCGTTTCGCAATTCACGCGCGCGCGTCAGGATGGCGTTTTCGATCCGCGTCTCTGATTCTGGATCAGCCTGGGTGTTCACCCAGCCCAAATCACCACTGTACACCTGCTTGAACAGATTGAGGCGTATGGCGTCTGACCGCAGCCGGCTGTCCAGGATGGTCACGCGAATACGAAACCGCTCGGTGGGGATGTCGGGGTGGTTGTACCACTCCGTTTCGATCACGCCGCCCGAGGAATCGGTCACCTCGATAGGGACAAAGTCCAAGGTCTGCAGCGACGCGCTCCACAAGAAGCTGTTCACGCCGATGCCATCGCCGTCATCGCTTTGAGAATAGACAATCCGAGCGAGTTCTTCGCTGCTGGCGTCGTCGGGAATGGAATCGGACCGGCCGCCAAAACAGGCGCTCACGGAGAACGCCAAAAAGCCCACGGCCACCATACGCTGCACGTTCTGAACCACGTTTGGTTCCTCCATGTTTGTGTGTCGTGCACGCTACACCATCCGTATCGCCGCGCGCTACCGTTTCGACCCCAACGTAGATCGTGGCATTTGCGGCACACTTTGCCACAAAATCAATACACCGGCGCCGCAAATGCTGGCGCGATCGTCGTTGGCTGAGCTAACAAATTCCTCGAGCCCGGGGGGAATGGGCTGGCGCAGAGGGGCGGTCAGCGCGGTTTAGCGTTTCTTCGACGCTCGAAACCGACCAGCGCGACCGCCCCCGCGTTGAGACAAACTTCCTCCGCCGTGCTTGACTTTTGGGCTCACGAGTATGAAATCGTGAGCATGAGGAGGGAATTTGATATGGGGGTCCAGTTGCGAGCAGCATGGTCAGCCGGTGCGTTGTGCGCACTTGCCGGCGTGTGCGCATCGCATGCCCAGGACGCCAATACCGAATTCCAATCAACGGTTCTGCTTGATCGCGTGCAGGAGGCGTTGACCGCCTCTCCGACCGATGACCTGTTTCGGTCGCTCGACCTTGCGATGGAAGATGGGTTGGCCGACCCGACGTCCGATTGGAGCAGCCGTTTCACCCTCGCTTCTGAGCATAGCCGGTCCCTTGCTTGGGACACCGGTGAGTATGAGCTTGAGTTCAGCGCCGGCGACAATTGGGGCTTCACCCTGGGTGTCGAAGGGCGCAACCAGTCTGACGTGGATTGGGAAGCGGTTCGTGCGGGTGCGTTTTTTGATCTGACCCCGCGCTTGCGCTTTGGCGGCGAACTGAGCCTGACCAATGAGTATGACGATTTCGGTCTGCGCTTGAACGATCTCACCGAAGATGGGTCGCGCTTCGCCCTTCAATCAGCCTTCCGCTTCTAGGCGCGCGGCGTCCACCACACCAAATCCGGCCGCCCAATCAGCAACGCGCCAAGCGTTGTGCGATCGCACGCCGCCCAAGGCGTAGACCGGAACGCCTGCAGCTCCGACCAAGCGACCAAAGCGAAAAGGCCCCATGGGTCGGCCCGCCGATGCGCTGCGTGACGTGAAAACAGGCGAGAGGAGGGCGGCGTCAGCGCCCAAGGCCGCCGCCTGGGCAAGGCCCCGGGCTCCGTGCGCCGCCGCCGTGACCAACCAGCCCGGCCGCGCCCGCCGCCAGCGAAGCGCCGCCGCTCGCCCGCTCATTCGCTCAGGCCAATGCACGCCATGCGCGCCCACAGACAAAGCCAATGCCGGATCGGCGGCCACCAACAGCGTAAAGCCCTGGCCCGCCGCCCGGGCCGCCAGTGCGCCCGCCACAGCCCACCGCGACTCACAGCCAAAATGGCGGTAAACCAGCCCCACCCCCGCGGGCAACTGCGCCGCCAGGGCCAGAACATCGGGCGTCCGATTCGGGTCGGTCAGCACGAGCACGCCCGGCGTCCGCACGCCAGGCCGTCGTTGCGGTAACCGTTCCGCGAGGCTTGCAAGTCTCACAAGTTCAGGGCCACGTTCGCCGACCATGACGCTACCCCATCCGCCTCCACCGCCCGACGTCGCAGCCCGCCGCGCCGCCATCTTGGCCCGCATCGCCAAGGCGGCTGAAGCCGTTGGACGCGATCCGGCCGCCATCACCCTCACGGGTGTGAGCAAAAAGCAACCCAAGCCGCGCATTGCCGCCGCGCTCGCGGCGGGCCATCGGGTTTTCGGCGAAAACCGCGTCCAAGAGGCCGAGGGACGCTGGGCCGGGCTGCGCGCCGCGCATGATGACCTCCAATTGCGCCTGGTGGGGCCTTTGCAAACCAACAAGGCGGATGACGCCGTGCGTCTGTTCGACGTCATTGAGAGCTTGGACCGCGACAAGCTCGCCCGCGCGCTCGCATCGGCCATCGACAAAACTGGCGCCCGCCCGGCGGTCTATATTCAGGTCAACACGGGCGATGAGCCCCAAAAAAGCGGTGTTGCGCCCCAGAGCGCCGACGCCTTGATCGCAGCGGTGCGCGCCATGGACGCCCTCGACTTGCATGGCCTCATGTGCATTCCTCCCGTCGATGAAGAGCCGGCGTTGCACTTTGCGCTCCTCGCCGACATCGCCGCTCGCAACGGCCTCGACGAGCTCTCCATGGGTATGAGCGCCGACTTTGAGACCGCCATACGTCATGGCGCGACGCACATCCGTGTCGGCAGCGCGCTGTTCGGCGACCGCGAAGGCTAACGCACAAGGGGACTAGCCCATCGCGGCGGGGGGATCGCCAATCGTCAGCGTCGCGCCTGGCCCCACATCGGCAAGCAGCGCCGCCAACGTCGCGCGCGCCACCGCCACGCACCCCTGTGTGACGTTGAGCGCCGCGCCCGGATCGTCCGGTGTCGCCAGCGTTCCGTCCGCACGCTTGGCGCAATGTAGAAAAATCGCCGATCCCATGCCGCTTGAGGGCGGATCATCGTTATGCCCGAGCACAACAACCACGTCATACAGCCCATCATCACGCGTCATCACTTCATGGCGAGCCGGATAGGGCAGGCGCACCGGTCGATTGTAGGCCGCATCGGCGGGATCATCACACCACCCATCATCGCTCAGCAGCGGCCGCGCCGGCAGCTTTGTCGCTAAGCTCTCCAACCGATCGGCGCGAAACAAGACGCGCCGCAGCGCCCATACCCCGATCGGCGTCGCGCCATCACCTTCACGCTTGGCGTCCGCCGCCACCAGTCCGCCGCGACCAAAACTGCATGGCGCAACGCGGCCGGACCATTGTAACCATCCCCGGCTGGGATCATCTCCAGCTAAAGCAACCAGCTGCATGTTGTCCTTCATCCCCGTGAACGTCCCCCCGCCCGCGCCTTTAAGTTGAACCCCCCAGCAAATCCCAGGTATAGCGTGACCCATGAGCAGTGCGAAAACCATTCTCATCGTTGATGACGACGACGATCTGCGCGGTGCGCTGGTCGATCAATTTGACCCCTATGACGACTTTTTGGTCGAAGATTGCGCCACGGCCGGCGACGGCATGGCCCGCGCCGGCGACAAACGCATCGATCTGATCTTGCTCGATGTGGACTTACCCGACATGGACGGCCGCGAGGCGTGCAAGCTCATGCGCAAAAACGGTGTGCGCGCGCCGATCATCATGCTCACAGGCCAAGACACCGACAGCGATCAGATCTTGGGTCTGGAAGCCGGCGCCAACGACTACGTCACCAAGCCGTTCAAATTCCAGGTGCTTCTAGCGCGGGTGCGCGCCCATTTGCGCAGCCACGAGGCCAGCGAAGACGCTGTTTTCCAGGTCGGCCCCTATGAATTCCGTCCGGCGATGAAGCTGTTGGTGACTTCGGACAATCGCAAAGTGCGCCTGACCGAGAAAGAAACCAACATCATGAAATAC
>CAZADA010000038.1:0-24656 GCA_964483775.1 uncultured Caulobacterales bacterium | reverse complement strand
GTACTTCAACTTGCCATAGTCGAGAATCTTGCACACGGGCGGGTCAGAGTTGGGCGACACTTCCACAAGATCGAGTCCGGCTTCTGAAGCTGCATCCAGTGCAGCAGCTGTGGGCATTTCGCCTTGCTTTTCACCGTTCTCGTCAATCAGCAGCACCCGCGGTGATTTGATCTCTCGGTTCACGCGGGGACCGGTCTTCTTTTGTGGCGGCGCGGCCATGGGTCGACGGGCTATGTGCAACTCTCCTTTGAATGCGCGCGCGAGTGTGCACGCTCAAGCCTCTTCTTAGAACATAGAAATAGGGCGATCGTAAATCTCAGGCCGAAGCGCGCAGGACATCCAGGCGTGCAAACATGCCGATCGCGTCAGCGGCGTATTCAACAGTCAGCGATTCCGGCGTCGTGGCGGTGAGAGCCACCACAGCGCGCCCACGCGGCGCCGTGTTCGCCTCATCATGACTGCGTGTCACCGCAACTGTGGGAGCCCCGGCTGCAGCGAGCACGTGCATCAGACCGGTTTGCGCCTGACCGAACGAGCCATTGGCGTGCACCGCGATGGCGCACATTTGGGTATGATTGGCCCGCGCGGCAAGGTCGCGCACCTCACTGCACGCGCGCACAACGGCCCGCGCCGCATCCCGATCGGCCGGCTCACACGCCACCGCGACGCCCACCCCGCGCGCCACCAGCTGCACCGCCAACCCCGCAAACAGAGCCGCAGGCCAAACCGGTTCGCCCGCCATTCCCTCAGTACCCGGCGCCAGCACCACATAAGGCTCACGCAAACCAAAATAGCCCGGCTGTAAACTGGGCGCATTGCGCCGCGCCGTCGCCGCCCAAGACACGTCAGGAATCGCTGGACCAAGCGGTTGGATCCCCGCCGGCGCAATCCGCGCCAAAGCAGCATCAACCGGGTGCATTTCTGACACGGCAAAAAAATCGGCCGGATACGCCGCGCCGCGCAGCGTGCCGGTATAGCGGGGCGCGGCCGGCTTCATCGCCATGATCAAGCGCTCGACCGCAACGCTGCCGGCCAGATCATAGATGAGATGGAACTTGTCCTTGCGCAGGCGCGCGGCCAATCGGTTCATCACACGCGGCTCGTCCCAGCCTTCGGTCGATACGACCTCATCGGCAAACGGAGAATCCCCAGCGAGCGTCTCGACGTCGGTATCGGTGAGCAAAACCACCCGCGCCCCGCGATGGCGTTGGCGAATCGCAGCCAGGGCCGGCGTAGCGTGCGCAAAGCCAACCAATCCTCCCTGCACGATCACCAGATACTTTTCCATCGCGGTCCTTCTCAAAACCCAGTCGCACACTCGCCGTACACAGCGAGTGTGGCGATTTGCAGAGCTTGAGTAGAATACAGTTTGCGCGCGCGCGCCAAGGCTTCCTTTTCGAGCGCCCCACGCATCGAGACATCCAACGCCACAGCCTCAAACAGTCCCGCAGCCAGGGCGCGCGGATCGCCGGGCGTCACACGCCAACCGGCGACCGCCGGATCCACCGTTTCGCGAGCGCCGCCATGATCGCTGGCGATCACAAGCCGCCCCATGCATTGGGCCTCGGCCGCCACCCGACCAAAGGCCTCCGGCTCGGTTGACGGGGCGAGCACAACATCGCTGGCCAACAGGGCGGCCGGCATATCTGAGGTGTGTGCGCCAAACACCACCCGCCCATCAAGGCCCGACCGAACAGCCGCGGCGCGCAGCTCATCGACATAGGCCTGGCGTCCTTGCGCGTCGCCCAGCAACACCAGCCGCACCCGCTCGCTGCGTCCCTGCTGATCGCGCAGCAGAGCGGCGAGCGCCTCAATGGCGACGCCCTGTCCCTTCCAACGGGTTAACCGCGCGGGCAGCAGGGCGACAAAGTCCTCAGCCGCAGCGCCCCAACTCGCCCGCATGCCGGCCACACGGTCCGCGCCCACTGCGGCAGGATCGAACCGCGCCAAATCCACGCCGCGCGGGATCACCCGCAACCGTTCAGGTCCCACTCCGTGTTCGGCGGCAACGTGCGCAGCGGTGAAGTGTGAGTTGGCGATGACCCGATCCCCGCGCGCCATAACGCCGTTGTACCACCGCTTCAGCGCCGACCTGGCGTTGTAAACGCCATGATACGTCGTCACAAACGCAACCCGCGTCCGCCGGGCCGCCCACAACGCGCTCCAAGCGGGGGCGCGCGAGCGCGCATGCACAATGTCAACGTTTTCCGACCGAATGATGCGCGCCAGGTGGTTGGCGTTCGCGCGCAAGGTCAGCGGATTTTTGGTGTGAACTGGCGCCATGATCACCTGCGCCGCAGGCCCCAACGCCTCAATCTCCGCGGTCATGCGACCACCGCGTGTCGCCACCAGCGCGCGGTGTCCGGCCGCAACAAGCGCTTCAGCAACCTCAACCGTGGTGCGTTCGGCCCCGCCTGCGGCGAGCTCTGGGATCACCTGCAGCACACAGCCCATGGCCTAACCTCGTCCTCGCCCCCGCCTTGGTGTAGACCACGCTCCATGACCAACGCCAACACGTCAGCGCCGCCCGCCCCGCCGCCAGCCATTCTTGAATGCCCGGACGGACGACGTCTCGCCTATCACCACAGCGCCGGCGACGCCCCAACGATCGTGTGGCTCGGTGGGTTTCGCTCTGACATGACCGGCGGCAAAGCGACCAGCCTCCACGCCTGGGCTGAACAAGCCGGCCAAGCCTTCCTCCGCTTTGACTATACCGGCCACGGCGACTCATCGGGCGATTTCGCCGATGGCACCATCACCCAATGGCGCGACGATGCGCTCACAGCGATCGACGCGCTCACCGAGGGCCGATTGATCCTGGTCGGCTCATCCATGGGCGCGTGGATGGCGCTGTTGGTCGCGCTCGCACGACACGAGCGGATCGCCAGCCTCGCCCGGAGCGCGCCGGCGGCCCACTGACCCAAACCGCTAAGGGGGGACCACTGCCCCCCGCCCACCCCCGACGAGATCACCACGACCGGGCGCTGGCTGCGCCCATCCGACTTTGGCGATGGGCCCTATCCCATCACAAAGCGGCTGATCGAGGACGGGCGCGAGCATCTTTTGCTGACCAACGCCCCCATTCCCATCACCGCGCCTGTGCGGATCCTACAGGGCATGCTGGACGCCGACGTCCCCTGGCGCCACGCCATCGCCACGGCCGAGGCGCTCGCCACCGACGATGTGACGATCACCTTGATCAAGGACGGCGACCACCGCCTGTCCACCGACGCTGACATCGCGCGACTGATTGAGACCGTCAGCATGTTGTGCGCGAAGGCAAACCCGTGACAGGGCGTTCGTTCTAAGCCGTTGCGGCCATCACCGCTGCGAGCCCTTCGCAAAAGGTCGGATACTGCGGCCGCCAACCGAGCGCCCCCTTCGCCAGAGCGTTCGACACCCGCTTGTGCTCGGCCCAAAACGCGCGCGCGCGCGCGCTGAGCGCGTCAGGGTCCCAAGGTTCGGCCGCCGGAGGGTCAACGCCCAGCAATCGGCACGCCTCAACAGTGACGTCCCCCTGCGGCGCAGGCCGGTCATCGGCAATGTTGTAGATCGCCCCAGCCTGATCGCGCCCGCGCGCCGCACTGAGCAACACGGCCGAAGCGATGTCCTCCACATGGGCGCGATTGAACACATGGTCCGGGCGTCGCCAACGCCGCACCTGACCTGCACGCACAGCGTCCAAAGCAGAGCGCCCAGGCCCGTAAATCCCAGGCAAACGAAACACCGTCGCCGCTTCTGGCAAGCCCAGCCATTGCGACTCAGCAAGCGCGCGCGCCTCGCCCCGCGCACTCGTCGGACGCGGCGCCTCCCACTCAAAACACCAGCCCCCGCCACGGTCGCCGTAAACGCTTGTTGCCGACAAATAGCCAACCCAAGCCTCGCCCCGTCGCGCCAGGACGTCGCCAACGCCGTGGAATGCCGGGCAGCCCTGATCACCCGGCGGGATGCTGACCAACACATGGCTCGCGCTTTCCACCGCCTCAAGCAATCGCTTCGACGCGGCGCCGCCGGCAAAGCCCACGCCAACACCGCCCAAACTGGCCAGTCGCGCCTCGGCGGCGGCGGCGTCACGGGCCGTGCCCACAAGCTCATCGGGGGTTGCGCGGCGTGCGACGGCCTGCGCCACATACCCAAAGCCAAGACAGACAAGCCTCATCAGCGCCCTCCCACGATTGATCACGCCCGCGCGCCAGCGTAGATTTGAGCGATGCCACATCGCCTCGCAATCCGCCCCGCGCTCGCCGCACTGTGCCTCGCGCCCCTCACCGCGCTGTCCGCCCTGGGACAAGACGTCGTCGCCGATTGGGATGTTCTTGAAGCCCAGCGCTACGCCGAATGCCTTCAGCGCACAATTGACGAACCGGACACGGCCTACGAGCTGGGCCTGGCGTGGCTGTATGAAGCCGGCGGCTTGCCCGCCGCCCATTGCACAGCCGCTGCGCTGATGGCGCTGGGTCAAAACGCGGAAGGCGCCACCCGTCTTGAGGAAGCCGCCATCACGCCCCTGCCCATTGAAGACATCGTGCGAGCCGAGCTGCTGGCGCAGGCCGCGGCCGGCTGGATGATCGCCGAGCGACCAGATGATGCGCGCCGCGCGCTCACCTCAGCGCTGAGTTTCCAGCCTGGCGACGCCCAATTGCTGATCGATCGCGCAGTCGCCGCCGCGGTGACCGAGGACTACCCCGCGGCCATCGACGATCTGACGTTGGCTTTATCATCATCGCCGGTGAACATCCTGGCGTTGCGCCTGCGCGCCGAAGCTTGGTTGGAGCTTGACCGCATCGATCAGGCCGCAGCCGACGTTGAACGCGCCCTCGCCGTCGACCCTGAGGATATCGAAACACTGCTGGTGCGCGGTCGAGTTCGCCAGCGCCAACAAGGCTTGGTGAGCAGCGGGGGCTAAGGCCGAAAGGCGCTTGGGGGGAAGAACGACCATGACAACAGCTGCCGATGAGATCATCGCCGCTGCGGCCGCAACGGGCGGACGCGGCCTTGAGCGCGACCAGGGCGAACACGTGTGCGCCAATTGCGGCACGCATTTTGTCGGCGCCTTTTGCCCCAGCTGCGGCCAACGCGCGTCCGATGTGCGCCGTCCGCTGATCAGTTTCATCGCCGACGCCGTCGGCGACTTCTTCGCGCTCGACGCGCGTTGGTTGCGCACATTCCGCGCATTGGCCCTACGGCCCGGCAAGCTCGCGGCCGCCTACGCCTCGGGCCAAAGAGCGCGTTTCACGCCCCCCACACGAACCTTCATTTTCACGCTGCTCACCGTCCTGATTGTGACGTCGATCACCTCCATGGTGTCGGAAAACGCCAACGAACCCAGCCAAGTGGCCCAAGAGACCCCCGAAGAGTTGCGCAGCCGCGCTGAAGCGGTGTTCCAACGCGCTCACGCCTCGCTATCGCGCCTGATGGCGTTGACCGATGAGGACGGCGATGCCGAGCTTGAACGCGCCCGCACCGCGCTCAGCGACGCAGCGACCGAGTATCTTGGCGAAGAGTTTGAACCAGAGACAGCCGTCAGCCTCAACGTCGAGAACCAAACCGTCGTTCAGGGCGAAGCGGTCGAGCTCTCACCTGAAGAACAGCAACAAATCGAAGAAGCTCGCCAATTGGCCGACAATCTGCCCGAATGGCTGACGCCTTTCGGCGATCGCATTGAAGCGGGCGCCTATGGCGTTGCGGCTGAGCCGCAACGCTTCGTTGATCGATTGTTTCAATGGGTTCCACGATTATTCACCGTGATGGCGTTTGTGCTCGCCCCCCTTTCCGCATTGGTTTTTTGGCGACGCTATCTGTCTGAGCACTTAATTTTCTCACTCTACATCCACTCAGGCGTCGCAACTTTCGCCACCATCGCCTCCATTATGGCGAGCATACCCTACGTGGAAATCATCGGACTCGGTTTGTTTCTCTTCATTCCGTTTTATATTGGAGCCGCGATGCGCCAGTTCTACGGAACCGGCCGCTTTTTCACGATTTTACGAATGATGTTTGTGGGCGTCGTGTATCTGATCATCTTTGCGCTTGGGTTCGCCAGCGTGGCGCTGCACGAAGCGCTACGCCTGAGCGCCGTTTAACCCAGCCCGAGCCTCAGCGACCATGGGCGGGCTGGCGCTCCGCCCAGTCCCATTCCGCCACCACCTCGGCGTCAGCTTCACGCGCCCGCCGCGCCGCGCGCAGACCTTCGAACACCTCCGGCGGCGCCAACCTCCAGGCCGCCCAAACCGCCGCTCCGCGCACCAAGGCGCTGTGGTCGTCAAGCAAGCGCTCGACCTCATCCAACACGCCGGGATCACCGCAATTGCCAAGTGCGATGGTCACGTTGCGAACAAACCGGTCCCGGCCCGTGCGCTTGATGGGCGAACCGGCGAACACCGCACGAAACGATGGCTCATCAAGGCGCGCCAAATCCACCAGGGCGGGAAGATCGGCTTGCGGGCGCGGCCACAGCGCCGCCTCACGCGATGTCTGGGCGAACTTGTTCCACGGACACACCGCCAGACAATCATCACAGCCAAAAACCCGATTGCCCATGGGCGCGCGAAACTCGTGCGGGATCGGCCCCTTGTGCTCAATGCTCAGATAGGCAAGGCACCGCCGCGCATCCAATTGATAAGGCGCAGGAAACGCATCGGTCGGGCACACATCCAAACAGGCCCGGCACGAGCCGCAATGATCGCGCTCGGGTTCATCAGGCTCAAGCGCGGCGTCCGTCAGGATCGCGCCGAGAAACAGCCACGACCCATGGCTCCGCGACACCAGATTGGTGTGCTTACCCTGCCAACCAAGGCCAGCCAGCTCCGCCAGCGGTTTTTCCATCAATGGCGCAGTGTCCACGAACACTTTGACGTCGGCGCCGGTATGGTGAGCGACAGCGCGCGCGATGTGCTTCAGCTTGGCCTTGAACACGTCATGATAGTCCTTGCCTTGGGCGTAGACCGAGATCGCCGCATGGCCTCGATGCGCGAGCTGATCGAGCGGATCGCGCGCCGGCCCATAGCTCAGGCCCGCCATGATCGCCGAACGCGCCTGCGGCCACAAAGCGCGCGGATGCGAACGACGCGGCATCTGCGCGGCCATCCACGCCATGTCGCCATGACGACCCGCTTCAACGAATGTTCGCAACCGAGCGGCGGCTGGCCAGTCCAACCCCGCACCATCATCGTCCACCCGCGCCACGCCGATCACCGACACGCCGAGACGTTCCGCTTCCTTACGCCACTCCATAGCCTGTGCCTAACCCAGCTTGGCCCAACGCGATACGATGCGCTGAGCCGATACGGCAACTAGCCACACCGCCCCAGTTAGAGTAAGCCTCCGCCCAACTCGCGTCTGGCGAGTGGAAAGCCCCGCCATGAACGCCAACAACCGCACCTTCACCCTCATTTGGATCACGCTGTTTGTGGAGATGCTCGGCGTCGGCATCATCATTCCGGTGATGCCCGATCTGCTGAATGAGGTCGCCGACCTCAACGCATCCGAAGCCGCCCCGTGGGGCGGAGCGCTCATGGCCGTGTTCGCGGTCATGCAGTTTTTCATGTCGCCGGTGCTGGGCAATCTGTCCGATCGGTTTGGTCGCCGGCCGGTGATCATGTTCTCGTTAATCGGCTACGCGGCCGACTTTGTGTTGATGGCCCTCGCCCCCGCCCTATGGATCTTGTTCGTCGCCCGCGCGTTGTCAGGCGCGTTCGCCGCAACATACGCCACCTCCAGCGCCGCCGTGGCCGACATCACCCCCCCAGAACAAAAGGCCGCCCGTTTCGGCATGCTTGGCGCCGCCTTCGGACTGGGCTTCATCGCTGGCCCCGCCATTGGCGGACAACTGGGCTCCATGGACGGATTTTTGGGCTTGTCGAGCGCACGTCTTCCCTTCCTCGGCGCCGCCGTGCTTGCCGCCGTCAATGCGGTCTTTGTCTACCTGATGCTGCCCGAAACCCTCCCCGAAGAGAAACGCCGCCCGTTTCGGCTGGCGCGCGCCAATCCGGTGGGCGGCCTCATGCAAATGACGCGTTACCCCATCGCGGTCGTGCTGCTGTCGAGCTTCTTTGTGATGCAGCTGGCCCACTCCTCTCTGCCGGCCATTTGGGCTTACTTCGCCAACGAACAGTTCGCCTGGGGACCGCGCGAAATCGGCTACACACTGGCCTTCGTGGGTCTGATCTACGCGATCTTCCAAGGCGGTCTGACGGGGCCAGCCATCAAAAGTCTGGGCGAAATGCGCGCCATCACCCTCGGCCTGCTCGCCACCGCGCTGGCCATGGTCGGCTACAGCCTCGCCCAGGAAGGATGGATGATGTTCCCCGCGATCGTCATCGGGGCCGCAGGCGCGTTCATCATGCCGGCGATCCAATCGGTGCTGTCGAGCACGCTGCCCGACGACGCCCAGTGTGAACTGCAAGGGGCCATCGCGGCCATCATGGCGCTGACCATGATCATCGGGCCCGTGGTCTTCACGACGATGTTCCGCACCTTCACCCACAACGATGCGGCCACCTATTGGCCAGGCGCACCCTTTATGGTCGCAGCGATTCTCACCGCGGTGGCCGCGTTCATCGTGTTGCCAACCGTGCGTCAGGTCAAAGTCGCCGAAGCGCAAGACCCACAGGACTAGGCGGCGACTTCGACCTGATCCCGCAACGCCTCACCCGCCACTTCGCTGCAGCTTTCGCGCGTGATCAAGCGTCGCCACCACGCCGCCGCGGCGGCGTGGCCGCTCCAGTCGAGTTCGCCCAACACCGCCAGACACGACAAATGCCCAGCCGCCGCGATGTCAGCGATCGACAACTCCGAGCCCGCCAGAAACCCGCGGCCCTCAGCAAGCTGGTTGATGTAGTGCAAATGATTGCCCAAGGCGGCGCGCCCGCGCGCCAATCGCTCCGCATCGGGCTCCTCGGACCCGAGCAGGCGCCTATCCACAAGTTCGTTCAACAAGAAGGCGTTCACCTCGGCGTCAAACTTGCGGTCAAACCAATCGGCCAGTCGCCGCGCCTCAGCACGAACGCTCGCCGAGCCTGGGAGCAATGTCGGCTCAGGCACGGTTTCTTCCCAGTACTCCAGCAACGCCCGCGCGCCGGCAATCACAAGCCGCCCAGCCCCGACACCTTCGACCAACACCGGCGTGCGACCCTCAGGTGACAGATCCAGAAACGCCTGACGCCCGTCCCACACACGCTCCTCGCGTAGGCGCAAACGAATGCCTTTTTCGGCCGCGGCGATACGCGCCTGGCGCGAAAACGGATCCAGCGTCCAATGATGCAAAGTACGGTTTAGCCCCGGCATGGCGCGCCTCACATTACGAGTGATCATGGGTGTAGACTGAGTCGCGAGGCGCCGAAGACAGGCCGGCGAGCCTTACACAGTGGGGCGACAACGCCCTGGCGGCAATGGCCCAAGACTGGCATGACCCCAGCGCTCAGCGCCGACATGGCCGCGCCGCCAAACGGCGACGCGGCCTTGCTCGCGTCATCCGTGTCGTGTTGATTGCGGATCGTTTCTCACGGGGATCATCATGGAGCGTTTGGAACCACTACAGCTGGTTGTTCTGGCCCTGATCCAAGGCCTCACCGAATGGCTGCCCATCAGTTCCTCGGCGCACCTGATCTTGTTTCCCCAAGTGACCGGTCTGCCCGACCAAGGCCCGCTGATCGACGCCATGGCGCATTTGGGCTCCCTTGGGGCTGTGCTCGCCTATTTTTGGCGTGACATGCTGCGCCTGGGGCGCGGCAAACTCGACTTAATGGTGGGGCGGACCACCGAGGGCGGCCGCATCCGCCTCACGCCCGAATCGAAATTGTTGATGCTCATCGCTTTGGCCGCCATTCCTGGTCTGGCGGTGGGATTGGCGCTTGAGCTGACCGGCGCCCTTGATGCGCTGCGCGACCCGACGGTGATCGCGCTGGCCACCATTGGTTTTGGCGCCCTGTTGTGGGCGGCCGACGCGTTGTGCCCCAAAGCCAAGACCGAACGCCACATGACCTGGCGCGACGGCGCGCTGCTCGGCGTGGCTCAGGCGCTGGCCTTTATCCCGGGAACCAGCCGGTCAGGAGCCGCCATGACAGCGGCCCGCGCCTTGGGCTACCGGCGTGACGAGGCGGCGCGCATCGGCATGTTGATCGGCGTGCCGCTCATCGCCGCCGTCGGCCTCTACGCCTTGCTGCAATTGGCCATGGGCGAAAGCCCCAACCCGCAAGCCGCCGACGGAACCCTCTACCAAGTCACCCTGACTGACGGTTTGATTGTGGCCGTTCTCTCGTTCGCTTCCGCCCTGGCGTCGGTCGCCGCGCTCATGGCGCTGCTCAAGCGGATCAGCTTTTTGCCGTTTGTGCTCTACCGCTTCGCTCTAGGCGGCGCCCTGCTCGCCTTCGCGACTTAGCGCGGCGGCGGCGCGGTGAGGTTCAACCGAGCGTGTTCGACCATGCCCTCATCGCCAGGCCGCCCCTCGATCAACTCCGTGCCCGAGAGCGCTAGGATCCGACCGCCGGTGAAGATCGGCCGCGAATTGCCATACCAGTCGACGCATGACACCTCGCACCTGTAGCTGTCGTCGACGGAGTCATCGTCAGCAAGCAAAGCGCCAAGGTCACTCAGCTGACCATCCTCCCTCACGTCGAGGAAAGAGAGGTCTGACGCATCGCTGCGCCAATACCAGCGTAGTGCGTCTTGGGCGGCCTGCACGGTCGGCACGCCGATGAGCCAACCGCCATCGTCCTGAGGGGTGGCGTTGAAAGCGTGCGATCGGTTCTCGCTCTCGTACCGGCCGTCCAACACGATGGTGTCGCGAAAGTCGGTCCATTCATCGCCAATGGGGACAAAGCTCACATGCAGGCCGTCCCCATTGGGGCGGTAACCCGTTGCGATCACATCCTCACCCAATCGCTCCAATCGCAAGATCGAATGCGGCGAGGCCACAAACTCGGCGAACTGGGGCGCCGCCAATTCCGCAACCACCAGGCCGGGAGCCGAGAGCCAGTCGTAGTCGTCACGGTAGGCATGGTAGAGCGCCTCCCAATCCACGCCGCCTGCGCCATAAACCACATGGGTTTCGGTGAAGCGATTTTCGATGGTCTCGTAGCTGCCAAACAACAGCGCCGGCACCGGATGCACATCGAACACATCGCCCTGCGCGCGCGCGCCAAACGCATCCAGCGGCGCCTCGATCAACGACATGTGGATCTGCTGAGCCGGCGGCGAGTGATCGCGCCGGGCTGATGACGCGCAGTCCTCCCAATTCCACTCAACCAAGGCGCGGAAGGAGTCATCACTGGCGTCGAGGCTGAACTGGTCAAACGGCAAGCCGCGAACGGGCAACACGTCGAGCGCGCCGTCCTCAATGCTGATGCGATACACCATGGCGCGGTGAGCCGCGAACACCGGCGCGCGATCGGTCCGTTCGCACCGCCCGTCCTCATCGGCCTTCGCGAGCAGGTCCCAATCACGGCGCGAGTGGGACACCCACAAATAGATGTGCTCGTCAGAGGCGTAGTAGACATAGCGTTGTGGGGCGATGAACGCGACCTGCTGACACGCCTCGTCAAGCGCCAAATCGTCTTCGCCCATCTCGCAGATGGTGACGGTGTGCAGCATCGGCCGAAGCGTCGGCTGCACGGGCTGGTAGACCTCACCGGGCCAAGCCACAGGCCCAACCCAATCGGACAACGAGTCGACCTCGTGATCGACGGCGACCTCACCAGGCTCAGGAAGGGCCACCACGGTCAGCCATGGCGCCGGCTCGTCGGCCTCGATGCTGGCAAGATCCATCGGCGTGTGAATGATGAACCGATCACCGACGATCCGCGTCGCGTAATTGTCCGTGTCATAGTAGTCATCAGATGGAATCGCGAAGGTTCGGTCGCGCTCAAACCGTCCATCTTCGGTGAGGCGGAACGCTGTCAGCGTCGACGCGTCCCAATCATAGCTATAGCCGGTGACAATGATCCGGTCGCCGCGCACCAACATTTCATCGTACCACGTGCTCTCATCGGGCGACCGATAGACGTTCATACGATCAACATAAGCCAAACCAGGCTCACCGTCGGGTTCCAGGTCAATGCTGAACAGCCGTCCGTCCTGCAGCACAATAAGATATTGGCCGATTTGCTTGACCACATCGCCTTCGTCCACGCCGGCTTCTTGCGTGTTGGTGATGCTCGGGTTGTCGGGCGTACTGATTTCAACCCGTGATCCCGTAACAACCACCAACTCGCTGTCCTCAACCAGATCAACCCCGTTGGCGGTCCAGTTGGCGGCCCAGGACGAGTCGTAGCCCGTTCCCCGTGCGATTTCGTAAGCCGCTTGAACATCCGCCCGATAAGCGTCAAAGGCGTCTTCGCTCGAAAAGGCGACCAAACGATCGCGCGTCAACGACTCAACAGAGCCTGGAGCCGTCGAGCACGCCGAGACCCAAACAGCGCACAAAACTGTGACAACGCCCAAACGCATGACCGCCCCTTTGCTTTGGCTAGCAAGCTTAAGAACGATATCACAAGCGGTAGGCGGCCACTAACCAAATGGAGGCTTGAATCCAGGCGGCATCATGCTGGCCAAGGGGCCAGTGACCTCGCCCATACGCTTGTTAGCCGCATCATCCAGCTTACGTTTGGCGTCGTTAAAAGCCGCGGCAATCAAGTCTTCAAGAACATCCGACTCATCAGGATCAAGCAGGGATTTGTCGATCGACGCCGACCGCATTTCGCCCTTGCCGGCCAGAAGAACTTTCACAAGTCCGCCTCCTGAAACGCCCTCAACTTCCATGGCCTGGATTTCGGCCTGAGCTTGCTCCATGGCCTCTTGCATTTGCTTAGCCTGGGCCATCAGGTTGCCAAGTTTATTCATGTGTCTTCCCCGCCTTGCGCATCATCGTCCACGATACTGACAATCTTCGCCTCCGGCCACAATTCCAGAGCTTTGGCGACGGAAGGGTCAGCCTTGATCTGCTCCAGATGTTCAGCGTCCTCGCGCCGGCGCCGCTCCGCGCCGGTTTCCCCGCCAGACGCTTGGGTGTCGGCCACCACCAACCAGCGCTCACCGGTCCAGTCGAGCAAGGCCTTGGAGATCTGAGCCGCCAGGTCTTCGGGCGCGTGTTCGGTTGGCGCATAGACAATCTTGCCCGGCTCAACGCGCACCTCCCGGCAACCCCGATCGATGTGGGACTTCAACAGCGCTTCGCGGTGCGCTTCGGCCAGCGCCGAGACATCAGCCAGTGAGGTGATCGCGACAGCCTGCGCATGGCCCAGTTCGGGCTCCACCGGCGCCTCGGGAACGACAGCCGTCTCGGCCAAAGCCGTGGCCCCATCGCTATGCGGCCTGGCTAGGGCTGTGGTCGTCGGCGCGGCGGACGAAGCCGGCCCGCCCGTGCTCGATGCCGGCGCAGCGCTTGACCAACCCGCGCCCGCGAGCACGCGCGCGGCCTCCTCCGGCGGCGGCAAGCCCGCGCCATGGGCCACCCGCAACAACGCCATCTCCGCGGCAGCGAGGGGATCGGGCGCTGCTCGCGTTTCCTCGTGCCCCTTGAGCAACATTTGCCAAATCAGCGTGAGGGCCCCCATCGCCGTCCGCTCGGCGGCCCGCCGGATACGCGCCACATGATCGGAGGCTTCGGTGAACGACGCGGCCTCGCCCAACGCCTTCGCCCGCGTGACCGCATGGCAATGATCGAGCAAATCGCGCATCACCACCGCAGGGTCAGCGCCGGCCGCATAGTGCTGGGCCAAGCCGTCAAGCGCCGCCGCGGCATCGCTCGCAATGACCGCCTCAAACAGGGCGAACGTCGCCGTGCGGTCCGCAAGCCCAAGCATGTCCCGGACCGCTTCAGCGCCAACCGCGCCGCCGTCCCCGCCACCCTGCACCAAGGCTTGGTCAAGCAAGGACAACGCATCGCGCACCGACCCTTCGCTCGCCCGGGCGATGAGTTTCAGCCCATCCTCGGCGACCTGTGCGCCCTCCTTGGCGCAGATGGAAGCGAGGTGAGCGACCAACACATCGGAGTCGACGCGTTTCAGATCAAAGCGCTGGCATCGCGACAGCACGGTCACGGGCACTTTGCGGATTTCCGTGGTTGCGAAAATGAACTTGGCGTGGGCGGGCGGCTCCTCAAGCGTCTTCAGCAATGCGTTGAACGCCGAGGTCGACAACATGTGCACTTCGTCAATGATGTAGATGCGATAGCGCGCCTCACCGGTGGCGTAACTGATCCCATCGAGGATCTCACGAACATCGTTGACGCCGGTGCGGCTCGCCGCATCCATCTCCAGCACGTCGGGATGATTGCCGGCCGCAATCCGCGAACACAGCGCGCCCGGCGGATCAAGGGAGATCGACGGCGTGTCAACCAAGTCGGTCGTGTAGTTGAGCGCGCGCGCAAGCAGCCGAGCGGTGGTGGTTTTGCCCACGCCCCGCACTCCGGTCAGCATAAAGGCGTGGGCGATGCGCCCGGTGGCGAAAGCGTTGGTGAGCGTGGTCACCAACGCCTCCTGTCCGATGAGGTCGTCAAACGATTGCGGACGATACTTCCGCGCCAGAACCTTATAGTTCGCGTCCTGTTCAGCCATACGGTCTTGTAACGCGCCTGCCGATCGCCGTCACGCCCGAGGCCCGCACCGACGCACTAGAAGGCATAGCTGAACACCAGTGTGCCGGCATCGGCCGACGAATCATCAAGCTCGATCCGCGTGTAGTCAAGCCGCAAGCCGGCGCCGCCAGTGATCCCCCAGCGGGCCCCGACGCCGAACGCAACCCCGTTATCATCGTCCAGCACGCTGTCGGCGTCCTCAACATCCAGTCGAGCAAAGCCCACACGACCATGGACCGAGAACCGTTCGAACAGCGGCACATCGCCCCTGGCAAACAGCGACGTCAAACTGTCGGCCTCACCGCGCACCACGGTGAGCGGTCCGCCGCCCTCACTGCTGGCCAGCACAATGTCGTCGCCGGTGCTGAACAAGCTGTAGTCCACCTCAAGCGCCGCGCGATCGAAAAATACGACGCCGCCACGCAGCGTGCCCGCGGTTTCAGAATTGGTGAACTCGCCAAGATCCCCGGCGTCTGTGGTGAGGTCGAACACCGTCACGCCGGCCTCGACAAAACCGGCCAGCGGCAAACCCAACCCGCCCTCAGGACGTGGCGCGCGCTGCTCGCGTGGATCGGACTGCGCCCACGCCGCCGTCGAACCGGCCGCCAACGCCGCGCCCAACAGACCCAAAACCGCACCCTTGAGCATTGTCATCTCCTCATGACCCGATTTCGCACTTTTTGCTTCCCTAGAAGAGTCCAATTCAGTGCGTTAAAATCAGCTTAGCCAAAGGGACCCGTCCTTGCGAGCCAGCACGTCAGACGGACCAAACCGAAGGAAGCGCGACATGATTTCTCGACGTTGGATTCTGACGACCGCCGGGGCCAGCGTGCTCATCCTGGGCGCCGGAGCAACAACGTGGAGCCTCACGCGCACGCCGCGTTTGGCCACCGAACCCTGGCGCGCGGCGGCCGAGGGCTTTGGTGAGACACGGCTCAACGCGCTCGCTTACGCGATTCTCGCGCCCAGCCCCCACAACATGCAACCCTGGCGCGTCCGCCTTGAAGGCGAGGATGCCAGGAGCATTCTGTGTGACACCGCACGCCAACTGCCCGAGACCGACCCCTTGGCGCGCCAAGTCACCATCGGGTTTGGGTGCTTCCTTGAGGTGCTCAGTCAGGCAGCCGCCGAACAAGGCCAGATGGCCGAGATCACCCCGTTTCCTGAGGGCGAGCCCACCCCCCTGCTCGATGAACGCCCGGTCGCCCATGTGCGCTTTGTGCCTGACACCAACCTCCAACGCGATCCGCTCTTTGGCGAGATCTTGAACCGTCGCACAAACCGCAGCCCGTTCGAGGCCGATGAGACGCCAAGCCGCGAGGATCTCGACGCCATTCTCACCGCAACCCGCCCGGGCGTGACGGCCGAAGCCACCACAAACGCAGACCGTGTCCAATCCTTGCGAGACATGACGCGCAGGGCCTGGACGCGCGAATGGGAAACCCCGCACGTGCGGCGCGAGACCATCGCTGTGACCCGCATCGGGAAAGCCGAAATCAACGCCGACCCCGATGGCATCGCGCTCGCAGGGCCGATGTTGGAGGCGATGAACATCGCAGGCGTGCTAACCCGGGAAAACATGGACGATCCGACGCATTCAGCCTTCAGTCAAAGCCACGACATCTACGCCAAGGCGTGCGAAACAGCGACGGGCCATGTCTGGTCCATCACGTCCAACAATACTCGGTTCGATCAGCTCGAAGCGGGCCGCGCCTGGGTGCGCATGCAACTGGCCGCCAACCAGCGCGGCGTTAGCTTTCACCCGCTCAGCCAAGCGCTTCAAGAATTTCCGGAAATGGCCGAGTTTTACGCCGAGGCCCACGACGAACTCGCCCCAAATGGCGGAACCGTCCAAATGCTGGCGCGCATCGGCTACGCCAAGCACCCAACGCCATCGGTGCGTTGGTCGGTGCGCTCAAAACTCGAAGCGGTGTGATGAGAGGCGGAAGACCGGCGATGACCCGAAGCGAACTCGTTACGGCTGCTTCCTTCCGGACCTGACCGGGTTGGCGAGGGCTTCGTCCGCCAACGGCCTCCCAACTCCTATATCGGCCCGTCGGCCAGCAAACGCAAGCGCGCCTGCACTCAATTCTCGACCATGGCCCGACGCAGAACCGTGTTGAGTGCAGCGCGATCAAGCCAGCGCCCATCCACCATCACGCCATCAGGACGGCGCAACACGGAAATGTCCTCGGTTGGGTCGCGATCCACCAAAATCAGATCGGCGCGAGCCCCAGGGGCCACCACGCCAAACTCATCACCAGCCCCAACAAAACGGGCCGCACCCCGTGTCGCCATCTCCAACACGTCGAGCTCGGAAACCCCGGCGGCGACGAGCGCCTCAAGCTCATCGTGAAGACTGTCGCCCGGCAACAAGAACGCCTCCCCAGCCCCTGAACAGACAAGCAAGGGCGCTCCGGCGCGATACAGCGCGCGCACCAT
Organism: uncultured Caulobacterales bacterium; assembly: GCA_964483775.1. Classification (GTDB taxonomy): domain Bacteria; phylum Pseudomonadota; class Alphaproteobacteria; order Caulobacterales; family Maricaulaceae; genus CAZADA01. The sequence goes on along the minus strand of CAZADA010000038.1, from coordinate 7,642 downwards.
CTCAGCACGCGCCGGGGCGCCATCCACGTCCCGCAACGCGCGTCCGGCAAGAGCATTGGCGGCCCGTCGCCAATCGCCTCGGCGTGACGATGTTAGATAGCGCTCAACCGGACCGCGCATCACCGCTTCAGCGCGCCGGGCGCGGTCCGATGCGAAGGTTTGCGCCGCCAAAGCCGGGCAGTTCCACACCCCCGATCGCGCCGTAAGATCCGCCAACGCGCCCATACGAGCAAAAACCGCAACGGTCCAAGCCGCCGCTTCGGCATCCCGGCCCAACCGATAATCTCGCGGCCAATAGCCGGCCAAACGGCTCAAAGCGAACCCGTAACCCGACAAGAACTCCAACGAGCGGACATCAAGCGCAAGAACCGACTCGATCGCCATGCCGTTGGGCGCAGCCGACCACACCTGCGCGCCCTGCGCCCGGGCCATAGCCACCGCGCTGCGAAAGGCGTGAGGCGACATCCCGCCATCAATATGAATCCCGTCATATTCGGCCGCCAGCGCCATGGCGACCGCGCCGCGGGTCGCCGCCGCCCCACGCGATGGCGAGCCCTCAAGCGACTGAGAGATCGCCGGCGATCCAAAGTAAATGGTCGGTCCGAGCACGTCGCCGCTCGCGATTCGCCCCGCCAGCGCCGCGACGCCCAGTCGCCCGCGCATGTCGCGAACAGTGGTCACGCCATGGGCGATGTACAACACAGGCTCTTCACGGGCTCGCGGCGACAAGCGCACATGCATGTCGACAAGCCCTGGCAACAGATAGCGGCCTCCGCCCTGAACCAACACTGCGCCTTGGGGTAAAGGCGCGCTGCCATTAGGAAAGACCCGAACAATCCGCCCATCCTCAACGACAACCGTCTGCCCCGTCAGCCGCGCCTGGCCTCCGGTCATCGGCAACACGGTCACATCGACAAACACAACCGGTGTTGAGCGTTGGGTCGCCTCCCCGCCGCAGCCGCCAAGCCAAGAAAGCGCCAACACCAGCCAGACAACGCCGGCCCGTACGCCCAGTCGGACAGGCCGGCTTGACCGCGCGGAGCAAGCCGAAACTTCTGCAGATCGCTCCAATGCTCCCCCCTCGCCGTCGTGGCTGAACACAGCGTGTTTAGCGTGTGATCGCGACGGTCTCCAGGAACTCTCCATGGGCGTCAAGCGCATCAACGAGTGCGAGGTCAGCCCCGCCTGCAAGCGCCAGCTCGCGCCAATAGCCGATCACCCGCGCCTGGGTTTCCAGCCAATCGCGCAAAGCGGTCTCTACGGCGCCCGCCGCGTAGGACCGCGCATCGGAGATACACACCCGCCCACCACTAGCCTCGCGCGGCGCGGAACGCCCTGCGTTGGTTGCGCAGTCGCCCACCTCCGCCTCCAACAATTCAAACCGGCGTGCTTGAGGATTGGCCATGCGAACCTCCCTGAACAATCCCACGAAAGACGTAAATGCAAGTCATTCTCAATATCAAGTTAACAGACATCGAACGCTGTGGCGAGGCCGAGCGCCTGCGACGCTTGCGCACCCCGGCGCGGGCCCATCGGTGACGAGCTGGCCACGGCCCATGGCTGCGAACAATTCACCGGTCGCCTTCGCCTCAAGTTGGCGTAAGGTGGCGCCATGACGCCGCTACGCTTCCCCGGTCTCGCCTTTTTGTCCGCGCCCTTCAGCCGCGATGACCAACTGCGCAAGGACGACCAACACATCGCGGCGTTCCGGTCGAGCGCGCACGCGCGCTGGACGCTGTGGCTCAAAGGCCGGGTGCTGTGCGAGGCGAGCGTCCCGAAAGCTCGCCTGTTATCCTCCGATGAGTGTCAAACCCTGCCCGTTTGTGAGCAGGTCTTTCTCGGCGAAGACGCCCAAGGGGCAGCCCACTTTGCCGCCGCCCTCACCGACAGCGTCGCTCACCCGTTCGACGATGAGCAGTTCATCGAGTTGCGCCGCCTCGCCGTTCGCGCCGCGCCCGAAGACACGCGGCATCTCGGGGTCGCCCGCTCCCTGCTCGCCTGGCACGAGCGCCATCGGTTCTGCGCCAATTGCGGCGCGGCGACCGCCGCCGCCTACGCCGGCTGGCGTCGTCGGTGCCCAGCCTGCGGGGCTGAGCATTTTCCCCGCGTTGATCCGGTTGTCATCATGGCCATCGGGCGGGGCGATAACTTGCTGCTTGGCCGCCAGCCAGGTTGGCCTGAGGGCATGTTTTCCTGCCTTGCAGGATTTGTGGAGCCGGGCGAAACCGCCGAGGACGCTGTGATCCGTGAATCGGCCGAAGAAGCTGGCATGGGCGTGCACACCGTACGCTATGTGAGTTCCCAGCCCTGGCCGTTTCCCAACTCCCTCATGTTGGGCTATCTGGCTGAGACCGATACTGTGGCGCCCAAGGTCGACCAAAACGAGCTTGAAGACGCGCGCTGGTTCACCGCCGATGACGTGCGCCGCATGCTGGAGGGCAATCATCCCCAGGCCATGTGCCCGCCTCGATTGGCCATCGCTCACCATCTGATCCGCACTTGGGCGCACGAACACGAAGCGTTGGGCGACCTTGACCCAACGTCAACGTCCAGCCCGTAACTGTATTGGCGCACAGTGTTAGTCCCCAGCATGACGAGGCGAAGCCGTGACCAAATTGACGCCCGAACGCCTGTCCGAGGCGAACGTCAACCCGGCGACGTATCTCGCGACGGACTATCTCAACGTCTTCAATGAAGCGCTGATGCTGATCGGCCTGGCGGCGGATGACCCCGAGATTCTTGATGAACTCAACAATTGGTCCGCCCCTGGATATGCCGATCACTTCGAGCAAACCCAGTTTCGCGACCGGGAAATCGTCATCGCGGCCTACCAGGCCGCCGACCCTGAGCGACGCACAGTCCTTGAACTGCGCGCCAAGGCGCTCGAAGCCATGATCATTGCCGAAGCGGCGGGCCTGAAGGCGGCCATCGGGGCCGGCGGACCCCGCCCGGAAGACGTGGCTAGCGCCGTCGACATGCTGCAGTCCTACATCACCCGACTTGACGCCCTGATCACCGGCTCCATGGGCGTCAGCCAAAACACGATCGACGCTTTCTTCCCCTGAAAGAAAAGGCTGGCTGTTCCTGAAGCTGAGGGCTTCCTGCAAAACTGAGGCTGGCGCGTCATACGTTCTGCCGCTGTGCGACACTCACAATCAAACGCACACGAAACACGCGGCGGAACAGGGCGATGCCAAGGTCTGATCACAGCGACGACAACACCCTGGTCGCCCGCGCCCAGTTGGAAGCGCTCCACGACCAAGCCTGGCGCTGGGCGCTGTCGTGTTGTCGCGGTGATGCTGAGGCGGCGATGGAAACGCTCCACGACGCCTATGTGAGCCTGCTGGATGGGCGCGCCAAGTTCCAGGGTCGCTCCTCGTTGAAAACGTTCGTCTTTGGTGTCGTGCGGCTCACAGCGAAAGCGAGGCGAAGGCGCGCCGCCATCCGGGATTGGCTGCTCGCCCCCATCGACGACGCCGCAACGCTCGGCCATCCCCCCGAGCAGGAGCGCACAACGCCAACCCCCGCCCTCACGCGCGCCTTGGCGAGCCTGACCCAACGACAACGCACGGTCGCCGAACTGGTCCTGCTCCACAATTGCACTGTCAGCGAAGCGGCCGACATTCTCGGCCTGACCCGCGGCGCCGCCAGCCGCCACTATGCCCGCGCGAAAGATCACCTCCGCGCCGCACTGAACCCCGCAGGAGCCCAGCCATGACCGATGCCGACCTGCAGCGCGCATGGGACGTTCGTGAGGCCAACGCCCCGACAGCTCCCCCATTCGCCGACGTCCTCGCTCGCCAACCCCGCCGGCGTCGGTTGCGGCGCGCGCCCATCGCGCTGTTGGTGTTGGCGGCCGTGGGAGCGGTTGTGATGAGCCGCCCCGATCCGCCGCAGCCCACCGCCTCGCCGCCCCAGGACTACGCCATTGCGCTGCCCAGCTACACCCGCTCGCTGGCCGATCCCTTAGGGAGCACGCGACTGCCGTCCATCAAGTCCGTTTTGCCTCGGCGTTACATAGGAGAATCCCATGCCGAACCTGACCCATCTGATCCGAGCCGCAGCGGTGAGTGTGTTCACCCTGGCGTTGGCGACACCGGCGCTGGCGCAAGAATCCGAACTTGTCCTGATTGAAGACGAAGACGATCCGTTCGAAGAGTTCCTGTATGAACCGGAATTGGTCCTTGAGCACGCCCGTGAGATTGGGCTCAGCGACCAACAACGCGACGATTTGATTGAACGCGTGGTCGAAATCCAAGCCGCCGTCACGCGCCGTGAACTGCGCGCCGCCACGGACTTTGGTGAGCTGTATGAGCTGATGGAAGCCGACACCATCGACGCGGACGCCGTTCTCCCCCTCGCCGACGCCCTGATGGCCGTGGAGACCGACACCAGGCGCAGCTATCTCGCGCTCCTGATCGACATTCACAACACGCTGACCCCAGAACAACGCGAGATCCTCGACGAGATTCGCGACGAGAACCACTTTGCTTTCAGAACCGACGAATGAGGAGCCCGTCGGTCGCGCCTGGCCTGGACTAGGCGCGACCGGTGACCGACGGGCCGCGCCAGGTCCGCTTGCGCTCGGGATGGGCGGGAAACACGCCGAAAATCCTCATATTGGTGCTGAAAAACTGCAGCTCATCCAGCGCCTGCGCCAGCCCCGGCTCGTCGGGTCGCCCCTCAACCTCAGCGTAGAACTGCGTGGCGCTGAAATCCCCGCCCACCAGATAGCTTTCAAGCTTGGTCATGTTCACGCCGTTGGTCGCAAACCCGCCAAGCACCTTGTAGAGCGCCGCTGGCACGTTGCGCACATTGAACAACAACGCTGTTACGCACAGCCCGTCATCCTGTTTCGCTGGGCGCGGCTCGCGCGCCATCACGACAAACCGAGTGGTGTTGCGCGGATCATCCTGAACGTCCGCGGCGACCACGTTAAGCTGGTAGGTCTCAGCCGCGGCCGACGAAGCAAGCGCGGCTTTGGCGGGATCGCCCTCCTCGGCGACCATCCGCGCTGCGCCCGCGGTGTCAGCATGCGCCGAGGCCGTCCACCCGCGCTGAGCGATGATGTTGCGGCACTGCGCCAACGCCATGGGATGGCTGTAGACCGTCGTGATGGAGGCGAGGTCCGCGCCGTCAGGGGCGAGCACACTGTGCCGCACGGGCTGGAAATGCTCCCCAACGATGAACAGGTGGGATCCCGGCAACAGATTATGGATGTCCGCCACGCGCCCCGCCACGGAGTTCTCCACCGGGATCATGGCGCGCTCTGCGTCGCCGCGTTCGACCACAGACAGCGCCGCCTCAAAGGTGGGGCACGCCAACGGCTCAACGGGATCAAACACCTCAAGGCACGCAAGATGAGAAAACGCGCCGGCTTCGCCCTGATAAGAAACGATGGTCATGATTGCACGTCGGCGGTTTCAAAATGGGCTCGCGCCCGCGCAAGATCGTCGGGCGTATCAACGCCATCGGGAATCGTGTCGATCAGCGCCGCATCGATCCGCATGCCGGCCTCCAGCGCCCGCAATTGCTCCAACCGCTCGCGCCGCTCCAACGGCGAGGTTGGGATACCGGTGAACCGCGCAAGCGCCGCGCGTCGATAGGCGTAAACGCCGACATGGTGCCAAACCGGCCCGTCCCCGCTCGGCGCTGCGGCCCGTGTAAAGTAGAGCGCCCGGCCGTGCTGAGCGCCCGGCGCAAACGCGACGACCGCCTTGACCACATTGGGATTGTCGCGCTGCTCAGGTTCATCGGTCGCCGCCACCAGCGTGCCGATATCCGCCCCGCCCTGTTGGTCGAGCAACGACACCACTTTGCGAAGCGCGTCGGGCGCCAGCGTGGGCATGTCCCCTTGCAAGTTCACGATCACATCGTAAGCGCCGTCAGGATCAATCGCCTGAGCGCCGGCCCACACCCGATCTGACCCAGACGGCAAGTCGGGATCGGTTAAGATCGCGCGCGCGCCGGCGGCTTCCACAGCTTCGGCGATTTCGCGATCCGCCGCAGCCACAGCCACCGGCCCCACGTCGGCGGCTTCAGCGATGCGCACGACACGGACAATCATAGGAACGCCGGCGATGTCGGCCAGCGGTTTGCCGGGCAGACGCGACGCGGCCATGCGGGCGGGAATGACGATTAGGGCGCTCACAAAACCTCAACATCTTCCATGAAATGAGAAACATGGCCGGGGTAACGTGCGCGACGTTGAGCCGCAAGGCCTGGCCGCCGAATGTCACTATGTGTAGACAGGCGTATTCGCTGGCGTATTGCCCGCCGGGCCTACGCGTGTCAGATCACCGCGGATCGACAGTGTGAGGGAGTCAACGCCCATGGGCGAGTTGTTTTGGAACAAGGTTTTCGGCGCCATCCTAGGCACCGCCCTGGTGCTGTTCGGCATGAACGTCGTCTCCGCGGAACTGGAATACAATTTCGGTTCCGACAGCCATGGCTACTACGATGACGAACACCATGGCGACGTCGAGGGCGAAAAGTCCGCAGGCGCCCGATTGTTCCCCGGATTTCCCGACATCTGGAAAGACCTGGACGTTGTAGGCGCAGCGCCGGTCGAAGTTGAGCGCATTGTCGACTATGGCGTCCTGTTGCGCCAAGCCAACGCCGAGACCGGCCAGAGCATCTTTCAAGCCATTTGCGCCAGCTGCCACAGCGTCGGCCCCGACGCCGCCCATGGCCAAGGCCCGCGCATGTGGGACACGGTGAACCTCACCCCCGGCACAAAACCCGGCTTTGGCTACTCCGACGCCCTACGCGCGCGCAGCACGCCGTGGACCTATGAAGAGCTCGACAAGTTCTTAGAACGCCCCACGCGATACGTCCGCGGCACCAGCATGAACTACAACGGCCTCAACCAAGAGGCCCAGCGCATGCACGTGATCATGTATTTGCGCTCATTGTCCGATAACCCCGCGCCCTTGCCCGCCCCCCTGCCCGAAGAAACCGAAGAGCCAGCCGCCGAAGGCGAGGCCGCCGACGCCGGTGAAGCAGACGCAACACAAGACGCCGTCGACGCTGCTGAGACCGATGCTGAAATGGGCGGTGCGACCGATGCCTCAGCGCCGGCTCCTGAAGCGGAAAGCGCCGACGCCGAGGCGAGCGAAACCGACGGGTCCGAGGCAGGCGATGACTCTGAGGGGTCTGAAGGCGACGCCCCCGCCAGTGAGGATGGCGAAACCGATCCGAGTGACGGCTAGCAAGCGGCGGGTTACGCCGCCGATCCGGCGCGGCGAATGGACCGCACAGGCCCCGTGTCGGTCGCGCCAATGCGCGCTTCGGCCGCGGCCAGAGGCTCAACCACACTCGCCATGTGATGGGCGTTGGCGTGCAGCATCTGCGTCCCATCGATCATGATGCCGACATGGCCCGGCCAGAACACAAGATCGCCGCGCGCCAGATCGCGGTTCGCCGGGTCCAGCGCCACGCCGATACAGCCCTCCTGCATGTCAGCATCACGCGGACAGTACATCCCCGCGGCGTGAAGACCCGCCTGCACCAAACCAGAACAATCGAGCCCCAGGCTTTCCCGGCGCGCCGGGAAGTCAGGCGCGCCGCCCGACCGCGCGGGCGCAGCATCAGGTAGGCGCGCCCCGGCTTGCCTGCTCCGGTAGAATAGGAGATCATTTGC
>CAZADA010000037.1:0-24743 GCA_964483775.1 uncultured Caulobacterales bacterium | reverse complement strand
CAGTTGAACTGGATGTTCTGGCGCGTGGTGAAATGGCCATAACCCTTGTCATACTCACGGGCGATGTGGGCGAGCATGCGCAGCTGGTTCGCGCTGAGCACGCCGTAAGGGATGGCGACGCGCAACATATAGGCGTGAAGCTGAAGATAGACGCCGTTCATCAGCCGCAACGGCTTGAACTCATCTTCGCTCAGATCACCGGCAAGGCGGGCTTGCACCTGCTCTTTGAACTCAGCGACGCGTTCTGCGATGAGCGCCTTGTCGATGTCGTCATAACGATACACGCGCCCTACTCCGCTGCGACCTGATCCACGCCGTAGCGTTGCGCTCTGGTGTGGAGATGCAGCGAGCCGGCGGTGGGGCCGCGCCCACGAATGCCCTCGCGGATGCGTTTGCGGCCAGCCGGCGCGCCCGCCTCGAGGTCGATCAGATACGCGCCGACGGCGGTGAGGCTGTCGGCTTGGGCGGCGCGCAACGCCTCATCGGCAGCGGCCTCATCGGTGAACATCGCCGCCTCCGCGATGGCCTCGGTCCACTCGCCATGGGTGGCGATGTAGACGACGCGACCGTCGTAGAGGCGGTTGGCGGTTATGGCCTTCATGGCGGGGTTCCTTGCAAAGCCGGGGTCAGACTGAGGGCGGTCTCCACGCGCGCGATCCAGGATTTGACGCGGGGAAAGTCGGCCAGTTCGAAGCCGCCTTCATGGGCTAGGCGCGTGTAGGCGACCAACGCAACATCGGCGAGCGTGAGGCTGTCGCCGACCAGAAAGTCGTTCTGCAGCAACGCCATATCCATCCGGGCGAGCGCGCGGCGACCGTTCGCCAAGAGCTTTTGGTCTTCTTCCTCGGTGCGGTGACGGCCTAACAGGCGATCGGCGCGACGCACCGCGATGTAAGGCTCGTGGCTGTATTGCTCCCAAAACATCCATTCCATCATTTTGGCGCGGGCGAACGGCTCTGACGGCACCAACTCCGAATCGCCCTCGCCTGCCAGATACAGCATGATGGCGTTGGACTGGCCGAGCACGTGACCATCGGGAAACACGGCGACGGGGACCTGGCCGGACGGGTTGATGGCCAGAAAATCCTCGGTGCGGGTCTCGCCGGAGGCCACGTCAACCTCTATCCACTCATAATCCAGGCCGAGTTTTTCGGCGATCCAGCGGGGCTTCATGCAGTTGCCGCTGCGGCAGCTGCCAAAAAGGCGAATCGTTGTGTTTGACGTCTCAGTCATGCGGCGCTCCGTTCAGCTTGGGCAACCAGCTCGGCTGCCAGACGGGGCGTTGTTAGCGCATGGCGAGCGACTTCGCCGATGATAATCACGGCCGGGCCCGTGATCTCCTGCGCGGCCAATGTGGCTGCGACCGTGTCCAACCGGGCGAGGACTATGCGCTCTTGCGGGCGCGATCCGTTCTCCACGATGGCGACAGGCGTGTCGGGCGCGCGTCCGGCGGCGACCATCGACTTGGCGGTGTCGGCCGCGGTGGCGACGCCCATGTAGACCACAACGGTATGATTGGCGGCGCTGAGGGCGCGATGATCCACATCGGGCCCTGATGGTTTGGGCTGACCTGTGATGAAGGTGACAGCCTGGGCGTGATCGCGGTGGGTCAGTGGGGTTTGTGCGGAGGCGGCGCACGCGAGCGCGGCGGAAACGCCGGGCACGACGTGAACCTCAACGCCGGCGGCGCGCAGCGCCTCGACCTCTTCGCCGCCGCGGCCAAAGATGAAACTGTCGCCGCCCTTCAAACGCACAACGCGTCGGCCGGCCTTGGCGTGCTCAATCAGCAGTTCGGCGATCTGATCTTGTGGGACCGAATGATCCCCCCGTGTCTTGCCGACATACACCCGTTGGGCGTCGCGCCGGGCCCGCTCGAGCACGGCGTCGCCGACCAGTCTGTCATACACAATCACGTCGGCATCGCGCAGCAACCGCACGGCTTTCAGCGTAAGGAGCTCCGGATCGCCCGGGCCCGCGCCAACGAGGTGGACCACGCCCTTGGCGGTCTCGCCGCTGCGGTAGGTTTCAAGGTCGGCCAACAACGCGCGCCGCACGCCGGGCGCATCACCGTCATCGGCCAGGCGTGCGGCGCGCCCGCGCAAAGCTATCTCCCAAAATCGCCTGCGTTCCTCGACGCTTTCTGTGACCGCGCGCACGGCGCCGCGCACGTCGCGGGCTGCGGCGGCCAGAAGGCCCAACCCCTTGGGCAGCAAACCCTCAAGGGCCGAACGGATGTCACGGACAAGAATGGGCGCCGCACCGCCGGTCGACAGCGCAACGGTCACCGAACCGCGGTCGACCAGGGCCGGCGTGTAAAAGTCACACAGCGCAATGTTGTCGACAACATTGACCAAAGCGCCCGCACGTTTGGCTCGCCGTCGAAAGCGCTCGGCGCGACGGGCGTCGTCGAGCGCGATGAACACCAGGCGCGCGCCAGCAAATCCGCCGCGCGGGATGGCTCCCCGTTTGATCTGGGCGTTCGCGGGAACATCCACGGGCGCCGGATCCGCGCGGTCCAGCGTGAACCACACCAACTCACACGGCGCGCCGTTGAACAACCGAAGCTTGGCGATCGCTTCCTCGCCCGGCCCGACCACAACGACACGGGAGCCGGCGAGTGGGATGGCTGGCATGAATTGATCCATGGCGATCGTCTTCCCTATCGATCCGTCGCGGGTTTAGAGATGGGAAGAGCGAGACTGGGGTCAACGCACTTTACTTGCCGCCAGACCATAGAAAATCTATCGCACGTGCGACCCGTCGGGGGTTGGCCTCGCGGCCCGCACAGACCGAAACACTGTTTGATCACGCGCGCGCCGTCGCGGACTTGCGCAATTGCGCGGATGATCAGACGGTCCCGACCGGTGGCTCAACGCCCGTTGGGCCCGCGTTTTGTCGTCGGCGAGGTCACGCACATGTGTGGTATCATTGGGATTTTGGGACGCGGCGATGTCGCCGGGCCCATCCTAGAAGGGCTCAAGCGCCTGGAGTATCGCGGCTATGATTCCGCCGGCGTTGCCACGCTCAATGGTTCGGGACTGGAACGTCGGCGCGCGGTCGGCAAACTCTCCGCACTGGCCGGCGTGCTCGATGCTCAGCCCCTCGCCGGCGCCATCGGGATTGGTCACACGCGCTGGGCGACCCATGGCGGCGTCACTGAAGCCAACGCACACCCGCACGCCACACCGCGATGCGCCATTGTGCACAACGGCATCATTGAGAACTTCGCCGAGCTGCGGTCTGAGCTTGAAGCGTTGGGCTATGGGTTCTCGTCGGAAACCGACACCGAAGTCATCGCTTGGTTGATCACCGCCAAGATGGAGCGCGAAGGGCTTGGCCCGCGCGAGGCGGTCGCGGCGACGCTGGAGCGTCTGCGCGGCGCTTACGGCGTGGTGGTGATCTTTGAAAGCGACGAGGACGTGATGATCGCTGCGCGCCAAGGCAGCCCCTTGGCGATCGGTCGCGGGGAAGGCGCCACGTATGTGGGCTCGGACGCCTACGCGCTCGCCCCATTCACAAACAAGGTGACCTATCTGGAAGACGGCGACCATGCGGAGATCCGGCGTAGCGGCTTTCAGGTCTATGACCGATCGGGAGCGGCGGTTTCGCGTTCGGAAACGGCGTCCTCGGCCTCTGATCAGATGGTGGACAAGGAAGGCCACCGCCATTTCATGGCTAAGGAAATTCACGAACAACCCGAAGTGATTGCGCACACCCTGTCGCGCTACGTCAAAGCCGACACGGGCGTTGTGGCGCCGCCGGCTGAGTTTTCCTTCGCCAAGCTTGATCGTCTGACACTTTCGGCCTGCGGAACGGCGTTTTACGCGGGTTTGGTCTCCAAGTACTGGTTCGAGACCTGGGCCAAGTTACCGGTCGACATCGATATCGCGTCAGAGCTGCGCTATCGCGATGCGCCCTATGTCGACGGCGGCGGGGCCCTGTTTGTGTCGCAGTCGGGGGAAACCGCCGACACGCTGGCCGCGCTGCGCAACGCCAAGGCGCAAGGACAGACCGTCGCTGCGCTCGTGAATGTGCCCGAAAGCTCCATCGCGCGGGAGGCAGACGCGATTTTTCCTACGGCCGCTGGGCCAGAAATCGGCGTGGCGTCGACCAAGGCGTTCACATGCCAGCTGACCGCCCTGGCGTGTCTAGCGATCGCGGCGGGGCGCGAACGCGGCGTCCTGTCGGCTGAGGCCGAACGCGAACTGACGGGCGCGCTGATGCAAACGCCGCGGCTGATGGCCGAGGCCCTCCAACACGCTCCCGCCATCGAAGAGGTGGCCCACTCCATCGCTAAGGTGCGTGATGTTTTGTACATCGGGCGCGGCGTGTCGTTCCCCATGTCGCTGGAGGGGGCGCTGAAGATCAAGGAAATCAGCTACATCCACGCCGAAGGCTATGCCGCCGGGGAGCTTAAGCACGGGCCGATCGCCCTTATCGATGAGGCCACTCCGGTCGTGGTGATCGCCCCCTCGGATGCGCACTTCGACAAGACCGTGTCCAACATGCATGAGGTGATCGCGCGCGGCGGCAAGGCGCTACTCATCTCCGACGAGGCGGGAATCGCTAAGACGGGCGGGGCGTGCTGGGCCACCATCACAGCGCCGACCACCCACCCCCTGCTCGCCCCGTTGGTCTACGCAGCGCCGTTGCAGCTCTTGGCGTATTTCACCGCAACGTCGCGCGGCACGGACGTCGACCAGCCGCGCAATCTGGCAAAGTCGGTGACGGTGGAATAGCGGGCCGCCAGCCGGCTCGCGTTGGCTGTCAGACTTGGTCGTTAGCGATGGGACTTCTCGCCTGCGGTCTGGTTGAGCGCGGCGAAATCGACCGGCATGGCGGTGCGTCCCGTGGCGGCGATGAACCGTGTCAGGTCGGCCCGAGCGATCGCGGTGGTCGCGGTGTTCTCCATGGGATGGAAATTGACCGGATCGGACGCGAGGAGCGCGGTGTCCAACACCAGGCGAACGCGGCGCGCGCTGTCATTGATCAATGCGAACACCGTCACTGATCCCGGGCGCACGCCCAATGTCTCCCAAAGCACGTCGGCCGAACCGAACGACAAACGAGCCGTGCCGATGGCGCGGTGCAGGGCGTTGAGGCGAACCGGCGTTTCGCCCAGCGCACAAACCAGCACCAGCTCTCCCTTCTTGCTCTTCAAAAACAGATTTTTCGTGTGGCCTCCGGGCAGCTTGGCCTTGATGTCGCGACCCTCCTCAACGGTGAAGACGGCGGGGTGATCGTGGGTCGTTGTGTGGATCTCCAGCGCCTCGAACACCGCCATCAGCTCGACGCGCCCGGCCGGCGGGGTCAGGGCCGCGATGGCGGCGTGCACGGATCGTTCTGCCGTCGCAACGTTGTTTCGTTCGTCATCCATGACGAGGGCTTAACGCGGCCCGCGCGCGCGTGTCAGCCCCGTCGCGGCGTTTGTGGTCATCGATTTCCGCGTGCGTCCGTGGCCAAATGCCGTACACTGGCCGGACCAGCGTCTGACACGTCGAAGGGGACCCGCTATGCGCCGCTGCTTTCGCCTGATCGCCGCCGCCGGCCTTGTGGCCGTCATCACAGCCTGCGCCGCCAGTCCGCCACCTTATGAGCCAGCCATCTCTGAGCGCGGGCCGGGATATGGGGACACGCGCATTGAGGCTGACCGATATCGCGTGAGCTACACCGGACGCTCAAGCGACGCCGCGTCCATCGCTGAGGATCTGGCCTTGCTGCGGGCCGCCGAAGTCACCCTGCAGAACGGTTATGACTGGTTCGTCATCGTCAACCGTCGAGTGACGACGGTCGCGGAGACGTCGGACAACCCGCGCGTGTCCTTCGGCGTTGGCACGTCGACCGGTTCGCGGTCAGGCACGTCGGTGGGCCTGGGGATCGGGTTTGGCGGCGGCGGCTCTGCGCCACAAAGCCCGCCGCAAGCCGTGCTCGAAATCAAGCTCGGCCGAGGTGAAAAACCAGAGGACGGCTACGACGCTGTGGAGATCGAACGCAATGTGCGCAGCTCCGTCCTGACGGCCACGCCGTAAGGGGGGGCGTGCAAATCCGCTTGCCCCGGCCGGGCCTTTGCGCTTTATTCAGCGCTCGCCGCCACAACCCATGCGGCATGCGGGCGTAGCTCAGGGGTAGAGCGCAACCTTGCCAAGGTTGAAGTCGTGAGTTCGAATCTCATCGCCCGCTCCATTTCTTTCAAGGACTTAGAGCTGTTCGGGGGTGGGTGCGTTGCGCTCGACCTTGGGCTTTCGTGTCGGGTCGGGGGCGGCTATGGTCTGGCGGCTGCGACCGCGGGTCGAGCGCCTATACTCGTGGAGGGGACGCCATGGGCTTGATTGAGGGCGGCGGGTCGTCGCCGGCGGTGCACGATGTCGCCAAGAGCGGCTATCTGGCCGCATTGCCAATATTGGCGGTCACAGCGGCCGCCGCTTCGGCCGTGATGGATTTCGCCGAACCGCTCGGGCCGATCACGCTTTATGGGTTGGTCGGCGGCGTGGCGGCCTTTGTCGTGCTGTTCGCCCTGTTCGCCTTGCCATTCTTGCGTCGGTTGGTCGCCGCGCCGATGATGTTGGCGGCGCTGGTTGCGGTGTTTTCCGGAGCGATGTGGGCGTGGAACGCCTTCGGCCCGGCGAAGGACAAGGACACCGGCGCGCTGGTGGATCAGTTTCCCGCCCTTGCGGCCTTGCAAGATGAACTGGGCTTGATCAGCGAGGCGGCGCAGGACACGGCCGACAACACCGCTGAGATCGCCGACAACACGGGCGACATCGCCGACGGAACGCGCGACATCGCAGACAACACCACGCGCATGGCCGATTCTGGCGATCGCAGCGCTGATGCGCTGGAGGACATTGCTGAAGGGCTTGAGGGCGTGCGCCGGCTTGGCGGCGTCATCGACGCGCCCGAGACGGTGTCTGACTTTATCAACAATGCGGTGGTGTATGAGGAGCGCGGAGACGCGCTGAACGCACGGCGCATGTATGAGGGCGCGATCGCGCGCGGCGCGCCTTATGTCGACATTCACGACCGCTATGTCGCCATGCTCAAAGCCCAGGAGGGGCTGCTCGGCGCGCGCGATGTCTACGCGCAGATCGCCGTGGACCAGCGCGACAATCCAGCGGCGCAATTGGCGGCGGCCACGTTGGCGCCTCGCGATGACGTCGGACCGATGCTGGCGACCCTCGCGACGCAGTTTCCCGATTTTGGGCCCGTGTATATGGCCCAGTTTGAGCAGTATGATCTGTTGTCGCTCGCCAATTGGACCCTCGTGCAGCGGGCGGAGGCCGGGGAACTGCTTGGACGCTATCTTGAGGCCTATGAGCGGGGTCGGGTGGAGCGCTGGTACGTCAACCGCGACTTTGCCGAAGCGAAACGTTTGATGGCCGAGGCGTATGTGTCGTCGTTCGACCAGCTCAGCGCGGCGTCGGCGCCGATCACGCTGTCGATTTGGTACAGTTACTATGATTGGGTCGCCTATCTGGGCTTTGCCGAACAGGTCAAAGACGTGGAGGTGCGCCGCCCGGGCTCAACCGAGTTTGGACCGGTTGAGATCGACGGGCTGGAGGAGTTTTCCCGCTCCGCGAACTTTCAGGTCGATGGCGATGTCCGGCGGGCGATGTTTGCGGTGCGCTACACCAACGCCGATGGCGAGGTCCAAGGCCCGTTTGAGGTCGACTTTGATATCGATGCGTTCTTTGGCGAGCGCTCACAAAGAAGCGCGCGTTCATCCCGCGACAGCTGGGTGTCCCAAGACGCCAATGGCGACGGGACGGCTGAATTGGTGATGGACCTGTTGGGCGAGCATTGCGGCATCCGCGAGCTGCGCTACGGCGTCAACACCGAGACGCCCGACACTGTGTTCCCCATCCCAGAATGCACGATGACGACGTTCCACGACTTCCCCGACACCAGCGCGGACGAGGATAGCGTTCTGCTGGAAACGCCCGCAAACACGGTGTCCATGCAAGTTGAGTTCACCAATGGGACAACGAGCCCGGTGCGGGTGTTCAACGTGACTTTGGACGATGAGACATAGTCGGCCCGCGATCTGGCCCAAACTGTGCATTGCGCTTCCACCAAAGGCGGCCCATTTTAAAGACGCAAGTGTTGAGGTCGGCGCGGGGCTGGCGGCGACGGTGTGATGTCGGGAGGTGGACCGGTGAGCATGATCATTGGCGGCGAAAAGGCTGGCGCTACAAACGCGGGCGCAACCGACCCAAATGGGCTGATCGTCGAAGGCAGCGACCAGAGCTTCGGTGACGATGTGATGGCGGCCTCCATGGAAACGCCGGTGGTCGTCGATTTCTGGGCGCCGTGGTGCGGGCCTTGCCAGCAATTGACGCCAGCCCTGGAAGAGGCTGTGCAACAGGCCAAAGGGCGCGTGAAGCTCGTTAAGATCAACATTGACGAACACCAGGCCATCGCCGCGCAGCTGCAGGTGCAATCGATTCCCGCGGTGTTCGCCTTTTCTGGCGGTCGGCCTGTGGATGGCTTTATGGGCGCCCTGCCCGCTTCGGAGGTGAAGCGGTTTGTCGAGAAGCTCGCAGGCGCCCAGCCTGATGCGCAGGCCGTTGAAGCCCTGGTCGAACGGGCCCACGCGGCGCTGGAAGCCGGCGATGTTGGCGGCGCCGCGCAGGACTTTGCCGAGGCGCTTCGGCTTGATGACACCCATGTCGGCGCGTTGGCCGGCATGGCCCAGTGCTACATCAAAAACGACGAGCTTGAGCAGGCCGAACAGTTTCTCAACGCTGTGCCCGATGACAAAGCCAATGACCCGGTCGTTGAAAGCGCGCGCACCATGTTGGCGTTGGCGCTGGGCGCGGACGACGCTGGCGACACGGACCAGTTTCAGGCGGCCTTGGATGCTGACCCCAACGACCACCAAGCCCGCTTCGACCTTGCCAAAGCACTGGCGGCGCGCGGTCGGTTTGAGCCGGCGGCCGATCACCTGCTCACCATTTTAGGCCATGATCTTGGTTGGAATGACGGGGCGGCCAAAGAAGAGCTGCTGACGGTTTTCCAAGCCGCTGGTCCCACATCGTCGGTCACAACCCAGGGCCGACGGCGCTTGTCGACTTTGGTGTTCGCCTAGGAGGGCGCTCGGGGCGCTGATGGGTGGACAGCGCCAAAATGCGAACGACATTCCTTCTCAGCGAGGACAGCGTGAGAAGAGGACCCCGCCCATGGCCCCGGCCTATCGCAAGGCGCACGACCTGCCCGATGTCATCCCGGTGTTTCCGCTCAGCGGCGCGCTGTTGTTGCCCAGGGCGCCGTTGCCGCTGAACATTTTTGAGCCGCGCTATTTGAACATGGTCGATGACGTGCTCAACGGCCCGCGCATCATAGGCATGGTTCAAGCCGTGGAGCGCGGCGAGAACCAGGCGCCCGGACTTGCCAAGATTGGCTGTGCGGGGCGGCTCACGGGCTTCAATGAGACCGCCGACGGGCGGTATCTGATCTCGCTAAAGGGGATTTGCCGTTATCGGGTTGTCGAGGAGCTGGAGACCACGACGCCCTATCGCCAGGCCAAGGTGGACTATACCGCCTTTGAACACGATCTGACCGAGGACGACATGGAGTCGTTTGATCGTGACGCCTTCCTTGAAACGCTGGCGACCTACCTGGACGCCAACAACCTGACAGCAGAGTGGCAGGCGATCGAAAACGCGCCGCCCGAGGTGCTCGTCAACTCGCTGGCCATGATTTGTCCATTTCAGGCGGCCGAAAAACAGGCGCTTCTGGAAGCGGAGACGACCGAACTGCGGATGGATGCGCTAACGGCGTTGATGAAAATGGGCACGGCGGCTGGCGGCGCTGACGGACCGAGCGGATTGCAGTAGTGTCCCGCTCTGGGTCTTTGACCGTGAGCGGAGAACATGAACGAACAGACACCGGTCAGCGAAGGGGCTGACCACCACCATGAGCCCGACCCGCGATTGCTGGAAGTGTTGGTGTGTCCGTTGACACACGGGCCGTTGGAGTACGATCGCGGCGCGCAAGAACTTATCAGTCGCAGCGCCAAACTCGCCTACCCCATTCGCGACGGCATCCCCATTATGCTGCCAGAGGACGCACGGCCGCTCGATGACGACTGAGACGGCGCACGAGGAGCCAGCCGATCCGCGTCTGCGCGATCCCTGGCCGGTCGAGCTGCGGTTTCAACGCGGCGAGCAGCACTTGGCGATTGCGTTTGATGACGGGGCGGCGTTCGCCATCCCTTTTGAGCTGTTGCGTGTGGAGAGCCCGAGCGCTGAGGTGCAGGGCCATGGGCCGGACAGCAAAGTGTTGGTGACAGGCAAGGCCGATGTGAGCGTCGTCGCCGCTGAACCGGTTGGCCGATACGCGGTGCGCATCGTGTTCGATGATGGCCACGACACCGGGTTGTTCACCTGGCGATACCTGCGGGAGCTTGGTGAGAACGCCCAGTCTCGGCTCAGCGCCTATCGCGCCAAACTCACCCAACGTGACGGTTAGCGCGACAGGGGTTGGCCCCGCAGGAGTTTGGGCACATCGCCGAGGTCAGCGCCGGCGTCGCGCGCAAAGGCGCGGCGGGCGGGGCCGATACCGTTGACGAGCGCCATGCCTGCGTTGCGGATGGCGCGCAGCGGGCCGAAATCATTGGAAAACAAGCGGTTGAGCGCATCAGTGGCCAGCGCCATGGCGACGCTGTCGAACCGTCGCCAGGATTGATATCGAGCCAGCGCATCGCTTGCGGCGATGTCGAGGCCTGCCCGTGCTTGATCCGCCAGCACTTCGGCTAGGGCCGCAGCGTCCTTGAGCGCCAAGTTAAAGCCCTGCCCCGCAATTGGATGAATGCGGCGTGCGGCGTCCCCCACAAGGGCGATGCGCTGGGCGATGAAACGTTCGCTCACGCGCAAGCCGAGCGGATAGGACCAACGTGGACCGGTCAGTTCGACGCCGCCGAGAAAATCACCGAAGCGACGGCGGATGTGTTGCGCGAAAGCGGCGTTGGAGGCGGCCATGGCCGCGTGGGCGGCGGTCTTGCGTTCGGTCCACACCAAACTGGCGCGATCGTCATTGAGCGGCAGAATCGCGAACGGCCCCGAGGGCAGAAAATACTCGTGGGCGATGTGGTCGTGGCTCTTGGCCATGGCGACGGTGGCGACCACGCCGGCCTGGTCGTAGTCCCAGCCATAACGGCGTAAGCCCGCCGCCTGGCGGACCAGCGATCCGTCGCCATCCGCGCCCACGAGCACACGCGCGCGCACGGTGCGGCCATTAGCCAAAGCGACATGCGCACCGCGATCATCGGCGGCCACGCTCGTGACGTGGGCGGGCGCTTCGTGCTGGGCGTTGGCCATGCCGGCAAGGGCGTCCATCAGGGCCGCGCGCATGCGCTGGTTCTCCACCATCCACCCCAACGGCTCGTCGCCTTGGCGCCCCTCAAGCTCACCGGCGTCAAATCGCAAGAACGCCGAGCCAGGACTGGCCGAGGCCTGCGCCGGACCGGCGTAGCGACCGTCGGTGACCATGATCGACCGGATTGGGCAGGCATGAGCGCGCAGGGCCTTGCCCGCGCCCAACACGTCCAGCATGCGAAAATTGGCGTATGCAATCGCAGAAGCTCGGCCGTCGAACGCGGCGTCGAGGCTTTCGGCCTTGGGTTTGTCGTCGAACACGATCACCTTCAGGCCCGCATGGGCGGCGGCCAAAGCGCAGACCAAGCCTGCCAAGCCGCCGCCGCTGATTGCGATGTCGGCGTCAAAACCGGTGGATGTTTGTGAGCTCGCCATGTGGCTGACATAGCGCAAAGCAGGTTAAGGCGCAGGTGGTGAAACTGCGACACGTTTGCGGCCAACACATGTGGATACGATGACGGTTGTGTGTGGGAGGAAATCGGCCTCGAATTCATCGAAATTGGGGGACGATATCAACACGTCATTAACCATCGGACCTGCATCTGAGAGGGCTCCAGAACGGAAAGCCTAGGTAAGGGGAATTGCCATGGCGGCGGATACGCCGGACGGCGAAAAATTTGTCAATGAGGACTGGTTCACAGCCTTCATGCGCGCGCGCCGCAACGAGATTGTCAGCTTGGGCCTTTGTGCGCTCGGCGTGATTCTTGTTGTTGGCGTCATCACTCACCACCCACTTGATCCCAGCCCCAATGCGGCGACGGGTTCTGCGACCAGCAACGCCCTTGGACCTTGGGGCGCCGCGGTGGCCGACTTTGTGCTGCAATGGCTGGGCTGGGGCGGTGCAGCCATGGGCATGATGCTGTTTGGCTGGGGCGTGACCATGCTGGTGCGCGGCGCGCGACGGCGTGGGCCCAAGCTCGTCAGTCTGCGCGTGGCGGCGGGCGTTTTGGCGCTGATGGGATTGATGACAGCCGCTTCGGCTTTGCCGATCCCGGCGACCTGGCCATTCGCCGTTGGTTTGGGCGGGGCGATCGGCGATGCCGCGCATAGCGAATTGACGATGTGGCTCGGCGCGGTGCTTCTCCCCTACCCCGGCATTTTGGCGGGGCTGATCGGCCTTGCCGCTGCGGTGATTGGCGCTGTGGCGGGTTATGGCGTGACGCCCGACGATGTCGCCGACGCTGCTGACACCGCGGCGCGCATGGCGGACACGTTGGCCGAGCGGGCGCGGCGCGCGGTCGAGACGCTGACCCGGCGCGTGAACCATGAGCCGGTGAAGCTGCAGCCCTTATCGACCAATGAGTCTCGGCAGTTGCCGCCAAGTCAGAGCACGGCGGTCGAGCCGGTCAGCGCAACGTCGCCGGCGGCCGGGCCACACGCTCGCTTTACCACGACGGTCGACGACGCAACGCCGGCGCCCGCGCAGGAGGTCGCCGCCGCACATGACACGGAACCTGCCGGTGAACCGGGTGGGTTGCGCGGCTTGTTTGGCGGTCGTCAGCGGGCCGCAGCGCGCCAAGAGATGACCTATGGAGCACCGGCGGCTTACGCTCTGCCGGGACTTGATTTGCTGGCGCCGCCTGAACCTCGCTCCAGCCAGCTGGATGAGGCTGAGCTCGAAAACCGCGCCGCGCAGTTGGAAAGCGTGCTGACCGACTTTGGCGTCAAAGGCCAGGTGCTTGGGGCGCGTCCCGGACCGGTGATCACTCAGTTTGAGTTCGAGCCCGCCCCTGGCGTGCGTTCGGCGCGCATCATCGGCTTGGCGGACGACATTGCGCGCTCGCTCAGCGCGCCGTCTGCTCGGGTCGCCGTTGTGCCCGGGCGCAACGTCATCGGCATTGAACTGCCCTCACCGGAACGCGAAACCGTATTCTTACGCTCACTGCTGGACAGCGATGCGTACGCCAACCGCAAGCTCGGCTTGCCCATGGCGCTTGGCGAGAACATTGTGGGCGAACCCGTGGTCGTTGACCTGGCTCGCATGCCGCACCTGTTGGTGGCGGGCGCAACCGGATCGGGCAAGTCAGTGGGCATCAACGCGATGATCTTGTCGTTGTTGTATCGCCTTCCGCCCGATCGGTGCCGCTTCATCCTTGTTGACCCCAAAATGACGGAGATGTCGCTTTACGCGAACATTCCGCATTTGCTGGCGCCCGTCATTGTCGAGCCGCGCAAGGCCGTAGCCGCACTGAAATGGGCCTGCAGCGAGATGGAACGGCGCTACGAGCTCATGATGAAATTGGGCACGCGCAACATCACCGGCTTTAACCGTAAGGTCGAGGATGCGATCGCGCACGGCCGCACCGAGCTTGAGCTGACCGTTCAGAAGGGCTTTGACCAGGACACGGGCCAGCCGCAGGTTGAAACTGAGCACA
The DNA here is from genome assembly GCA_964483775.1 of uncultured Caulobacterales bacterium. GTDB lineage: Bacteria > Pseudomonadota > Alphaproteobacteria > Caulobacterales > Maricaulaceae > CAZADA01. Next base: position 10,996 of record CAZADA010000037.1, on the reverse strand, counting down.
TCCCTGCGGAAATCATGCCGTACATCGTCATCGTTATCGATGAAATGGCGGACCTGATGCAGGTGGCCGGCAAGGACATTGAAGCTTTGGTGCAGCGCCTGGCCCAGATGGCGCGGGCTGCCGGCATCCACTTGATCACCGCCACACAACGCCCGTCGGTCGATGTGATCACCGGTACGATCAAGGCCAACTTCCCAGAGAGGATCAGCTATTGGGTGGCGCAAAAGGCTGACAGCCGAACCATCCTTGGCGAACAAGGCGCGGAGCAATTGTTGCGGCCGGGCGATCTTCTCTATTTGGGCGGGGCGACGCGCGTGCAAAGGCTGCATGGTCCGTATGTGTCGGAGGGCGAAATCGAACGGATCGCCTCCTTCTTCCGCGCTCAAGGCGCGCCGGACTATGTTGAAGGGATCACTGATGATCCTGACGAGGCGTTGGCGCCGCCCGCACCGTCGAGCAATGCGGCGCCCAACTCGACCGAGGATCTTTACGATCGCGCGCTGTTCATCGTGACCAGCGAACGCAAAGCCTCAACGAGCTTTTTGCAGCGCAAATTGTCGATTGGGTACAACCGGGCTGCGACGATCATGGAGCAGTTGGAAGAAAACGGCATTGTCTCGGAAGCCAAGCACAATGGGCGGCGGGACATTCTGGCCCCTGCCCCCACCATGGCTGGCGAGGCGTAACCCCGCCTCACGCTTGAGCCCGAACCTTGTCCCGGACCTTGTCCCGGACCTGGGCCAAGATTAGGGCCTGGGCCTGGGCGGCGCTCCGTTCGGACGCCGTTCAGGCTGTGGGCGCTAGTTCTGACAGCATTGTAACGCTGACAGGCCAAAACGGTCTTGGCGAAGCCTGGACTTTTGGGCACATGTGAGGTCATGACACACCGTAACTTCTTCATCGCTTCGGCATTGGCCCTGGTCCTGGCGGGCCCGGCCTTTGGTCAAGACGACACCACCCCGGCTACCGGTACGCCCACCCCCGCCGCTGAGAATGGCGCAACGGATGAGGGCCAGGAGTTTTCGCTGGAAATCCGCGAAGTGGCGCCCGACGACATGCCGGCGATGTTGAATGAGGTGAATTCCTATCTGAACGGGCTGCGGTCGGTGCAAGCGAGTTTCCGGCAAACGGCCTTCGACATGTTCACAGGCGAGGTCCTTGAGGCGACCGGGTCGATGAAAATCGTTCCACCGGAAGGTTTTTTGCGCTTCGAGTACGACCCTCCTCAAGAAGATCCCGACTTGATCGTGTCGGATGGCTCGGTGGTGTACATCCGCAATACCGGACTTGGCTGTGTGGATCAGTACGGTTTGCGCGCCACGCCGATTCATTTGTTCTTGCGCGAAAACGTCAATCTGGAGCGCGACGCCGACATCATTTCGCTGCTCGAGGCGGACGATGCTCTGTACCTCACCGTGCGGGACAAAGACGACGAAGTGCCCGGCGAGTTGCAGTTGATTTTCGCCCGGCCTGAGCTGGAATTGTTGGCTTGGCGCGTCGAGGACGATGACAATCAGCAAACCACGACAGAGCTGATCGCAGCCGAAGTTGGCGTTGATTTCTCCAACTCTGAGTTCCGCTTCACGTCGCGTGACGCGCCGCGTGGCGCGGTGGGCCGTGACGGCGAGCCCCGGGAATGTGAAACCTAGCGCGCTGCGAGCCGGCGTGGACAAAGTGGCCGCCGATGATCTCGTCGCGTGACGTCATCGGCGTCGTCGCGCTGTTGTGCACGAGTCTGTCCAGCGCTGCGGCGCAAAGCGTGACGTTCACCTTGGCGAACCAATCGAGCGCATGGGGCGGCATCTCGTCGGTTATGGACCCAAAGGCGACATTGGCGGCATGGTCATGGTCTCGCACGGGATCGGGGACGCCGCCCGCCGTGGTCGGTTCTCGGGGCTGGCCACGTAACGGCGCCCTGCAATCGCGCTGACGCGACTGTCGACGCGTCTTTCGACCTGTTTGCCTCCAACCCTTCGTCGAATCTGCCGCCCCCCAACCCGCTTTTGTTTGTGAATCAATGCCTTGTTTGCATCGTTCGACTTGCGGACAGCGCTACACGCGTTCGTGTGATTCGTCACAACCACGTTACATTTCGGCAACGTGCACGATTTATGACAGTTAACGCTTGATTTTATCCTGAGCTGTTGCTTATATCACACACATGGCGCTGCGGCTCCGAGAACCCGACTTCCCCCCGGCGGAGTTCTTGAAAAGGTCGCAGACGTCGCGCCGGCTTCATCCCCTCCCGGCGCATGTGCCAAGTGCACAAAGGACGCCCGGCCCATTCCCCCCTCTGGGCCGGGCGTCTATTTATGGGGCCATGGACACGTCAAACCTCGATATCCCCGCCTTGCTGGAAGAGATTCCGCGCTTGGTCCGCGTGCGCGCCTTGGTGAAGAGCCTGAGCGCGGCGCGCTATTTTTCCCGTCTTGGTGAGCCGCTCAGCGCGCGCGAGACCGACTTGGTGCAACGTTATCTGGACGGCCTTGGCTTTCCCGACGCTGAGCCGGCGACCCTGGACTCCTTCGACGAGGCCGCCGACGCGGCGTTGGCGCTCGATCTTGACCCGGCTGGATGGGAGGCTGAGGAGATGCTGCGCGCCGGCTTGGTCGGGGAAGCGAGCGAAGTCGCGGACCTTGATGGGCTGAACACGTTGCTGACTTTTGTCGCCGAGCATGTGGCCCAGCTCGCCAAACCAGCGATGGAGGACGCCGCCGCGATTGCGGACATGCCCGATGATCACGTGCTGAATGCGGCCATTGGCGGAGCTGTGCAGGCCGCCCACGGGGCCGCGCTCACCCTGGTGGCGCACGAAGACCTGGCCGAGGCGCACGCCCATCCCTTCGCCGTTCGCCACCAGCTCTATGTTGGCGGACGCTGGCCGTTGGGTTTGGCCGGCTCGACCTTCAACATGCTCTAGGCGGCGCGGCGCCCGCCGGTCTTTGTCTCCAACAGACGGCGCAGCATGGCGTGCAGTTTGTCCTGGTCAATGGGCTTGGGCTCATATCCGGTGAAGCCCGCCAGTTTGAACTCCTGGATCTGAGCGTCCAACGCGCCCGCGGTCACAGCATAGGCCGGTGTGGCGACGTTGAGATTTTCGGCGTCGGCGCGGATCACCTTGATCGCCTCAACCCCGTCCATGACGGGCATGTGGATGTCCATCAAAATGACGTCAAACGCCTGTTGCTTGGTCTGCTCAACCGCCAGCGCACCGTTTTCGGCATACGCCAAGTCCGCGCCCTTGGGTTCGAGCATGGCCTTGAGCACCAAGCGATTGACCGGATTGTCCTCCACAACCAGCACCTTCAAGCCTTCCAAGCCGCGCTCTTGGCTGTTCGGCGTCTCGGAACCCGCCGGACGGGCGTCGGCGTTGGTGCTACCAATGTCGGCCACGGCCGGCATCGGTAAGCGTAAGATCGCGATCGCGGGCTCGCCGGGTCGGCTTGGGATGCTCAACTGACCGCCGAGGGCCAACGCAAAGGCCGCGGCCGGCGCGCTGACCACATCCTGCACCAGGACGCCGCCACGCACAGTGATGAGTGCGTCGTCGGGCGCGCTTGGGTCGGCGGCGAGCGTCACCTCGACGGTTTGGCCCTTGGTCGCGCCCTCGATGGCGCTGATGACGAGGGCGTCGACGAGTTCCAGCGTGCGAGCCACATCGCTCAAGCGTGTGCCAACGCCGTCATCATGGGTGATCTCAAGCTCAACGCCGCGGGCCTTGGCCATCTTGGCGTGGCCCTTCCTCACCCGATCGGCCAACGCCGCCAGGGTCGTATCGTCGGCGGCCAGCGTTGCGCGACCCAGTTGCAAATCGGTGATGTCGTCAATGCGCGACATGAGATGGTCGAGCGCGGCATTGCCGCCTTGGGCTTGGCCCGTTGTTTGGGTGCGGCCTTGGTTGGCTGGGGTCTTTCGCAGCGCTTGGGTCAACACGCCCAGCAATTGGGACTGGGTGCGGCTGCGTTCATGGGCGGCCTGGAGCGCTTGGCGCGCTGCGCCGGTGCGTGCGTCGTTCTCCTCCCGCGCGAGAGCCAGGACGATCAGCTGGGCCACCCCTGAGAGACATGAAGCTTCGGCGGGAAGCCAGCGGCGCGGGGTGTGCCGCACCTCACAACACACCACACCGCGGACACCGTTGGAGGCCATGAGCGGTGCGGCCAGCATGGCGCGCACGCTGCGCGCCCGCAAATGGCTGGTGGCGAGATCACGGGTGCGCAAATCAGCTTCGACATTGGTCGCGTCAATGGGTCGACCCGACCGCAGAGCGCGAACAAAGCCGGGCGCCTCTCGCTCGGTGATGAGATCAGCGTGGCTCATGGCGACGCCATCGACGCCGTAACCTGCGATCCGGCGCAACGTTCCACGCTCCTCACCCCAGACCCACACACTGACAGAATCGGCGTGGAGGGCCGCGGCGGCGAGCTCGGCAGCGGATTCGGCGAAATCGTCAGCACGGCTGGATCCGGCGCAAAACGCTTCCCACAGACATTGGCGCACGGCCTCAAAGTGCTCGGTGCGCAGAACCACATCGCCCAAGGTCTTGTCGGTGGACGCCCGACCTTCCAAAGCGCGGTCCCATTGATACATCTCGACGAACACACGCGTGGCGCCCACAAGTGTGAGCGCCAAAGCGCCAAATGTGGCGGCGACCATCAGACCGAGCGGCGCATCGGCTGCGCCCATTCCCGCCACAACGGCGATGGCTAGACTGCCCGCCGCCAAGGTGCGAACCGGGACGGTCACATGCGTCAAGCGACCTGCAAAGATATGCAAAGTCATCGCCGTCAAGAATGCGAATACGATGATTGTGGTGGTCACTAACGGCGTCATGGAACTCCCCGCACTGGCAACACATTACCGCATTGTTGGCAGGTCGTTTCTTAAAGCATGGCTAACATGCGGCAAAATGGCGCCAGTTTTTGTCATTGAGTTGACGGGCAAAGCGTGAAGACACGGCGTCACAAAGCAGTCTAAGACCTGAGCCATGGCACAAACACTCAAGCTCGCCACCTGGAACATCAACTCGGTGCGCCTAAGGATCGACCAAGTCGTCCGGTTTTTGGAAGAAACCCAGCCGGACCTGCTGTGTCTGCAGGAAATCAAGTGCGCACCGACGCAATTTCCTGAAAAGCCGTTGGCCGATGCTGGCTATCCGCATCAGGCCGTCGTGGGTCAGCGGGGCATGCATGGCGTGGCGATCGTGTCGCGGTTGCCGCTTGAGACTCTCACGCCGGCGCCGGTGTGCGGCCAAGGTCAGGCGCGGGCGGTCTTCGCGCGGGTCGCTGGGGTTGAGGTCCACAACTATTATGTGCCAGCAGGCGGGGACGAACCCGACCCCGAGGCCAACCCTAAATTCGCCCACAAGCTTGATTTTCTCAGCCGTCTCAAGGCGCACTACGCCGACACCGTCGAACAGCTCCAGCACACCCCGGTTGTGGTGACGGGAGACTTGAACGTTGCGCCGGGGGAGTTCGACGTATGGAGCCACAAGCAGCTTCTGAACGTTGTGAGCCACACGCCGGTGGAGACCGACGGGCTTGCCGCCGTGCGGGAGGCTGGCGGGTTTGTGGACGTGGTGCGCGCGGCCATCCCGGATCCAGAGAAGGTCTACACCTGGTGGAGCTATCGGGCGCGCGATTGGCGCAAATCCAACCGCGGGCGGCGGCTGGATCACATTTGGCTCTCCCCCGCCCTCGCTGGGCGTCAGGGCGATGTTGGGCGGGAAGCGGTGTCGATTCTCGACACGTGTCGCGACTGGGACAAACCCTCCGACCATGTCCCCGTCATCGCGCGGCTCACGCTCTAGGGGCGACCGGCCGCTAGCGGTTGAATGCGGACCGTCGGCGACCAGCCGGCGTAGTTCTGTATCATTGCAACACTTTGCGCAGCATATGGATCGATAGCAAAACTCTCAATGTCGCCCGCTGCGGCGTCTTCAACGTCTCCCCAGTAATACATATCGGCCAATACCGGGGCGCCTTCATTATATTTGAATGTAAATTGGGCTGTAGATGAGTATTTTATCTCTTGGCACGGCCAAAGAGACCAAAACTCAATGAAAAAAATATCTTCAGCCTCATCATAATACTCGACGATGCCCCAAACATCCCGAAAGCTGTATTCATCTAACCGGCAATCGAAACCCCGACTTTGGAAGTAGGCTGAACCTTCATCTAATGGCTGGTCGAGCCACATCGCTTTTGCTTTCTCAAATACACTCTCATAATCATTGTCGATGCCATCATCGCCTCGCACCCAAAAAAAACAGCCGTTGTGAGGTCTTTACACGCCGCGCCCGAAGAGGGTCCGGGCAATGGAGCGTAGAGAACTTCTTCGCGATAGATCGGGGTCTCGACGGCGTTATTCTTATCATCAAGGAAAAACGGTGCTGTGCGTGTCGTTTCGCAGTATTTCTCGCCTGCAACGGGCTCAATCGCTGAAATCACATATTCTTGACCGGCATACGTTGAAGACCAATAAAACCACGCATCCTGGTCAGTCGATCCCTCGGTTTGCGCATGCGCCGCCAGCGCGTGCGCCCACGCCAGGGCGATCAGACCGCCAAGTTTCGCGGTAGCCATGCTTCATGCTCCCTGTGCCACAGGTGCGGGAGCCTACACACTCGGGCGCGCACATTCGAGGCCCGGCGTGCTAGCGTTGCGGATGGCCTTGAGTTCGGAGGGAGAATGGCGATGACGATGAGGATCTTGTTGGCCTCAACGGCCGGCGCCGCGCTGGCCTTGGCGTGGTCGGCGCCGGTGCATGCGCAGGACGCCGACGATCCGGTGGCCGCGTGCCGTGACGAGACCGACACCCAAGCTGACTACGTCGCCTGCCTCGAGGACGCGCTGCGCGGGGAGGACGGTGACGGGGAGCCCGCGACCAGCGATGCGCCGCCACTGGACTCGCCCTCACCTGCCCCCGCGTCGAGCGCCGAGGGGAGCGCGCCAAGCCCGCCAGCCCCAGCGGCCGCGCCTGCTACCGGGATCCCCACGACCGCAACTCCCGAAGCTGAGACGCGGAGCGACCGGCGGTGGTTTGGCCTTGGGCGGCGTGTCGGCGGCGAGGACGCCACAGGCGATCCTGAGCCGGCGCCCGCCGTCGATGAGCCCACGGGTCTGGGCTCCGAACGCCTGATCACCCAACAAAACCGCGGCAACGAACCAGATCCCGAGCGGGAGTCCGCCCATGTGGTCGGGTTTTCCAACAACAGCTTCGGCATGCTCCAGGTGACGCTGGACAACGGCCAGGTGTGGCGGCAGAAGCGCGGCGACACACAGCGGGTGCGACTTGAGGGCGGCGTGGCGATTCCGGTTGAGCTGTGGGCCACGCGGTTTGGCGGATTTCGGCTGCAGCTGATCAACGAAAATCGCATCCTGCCGGTTGAGCGGGTGCGCTAGCGGCGTGTTTCTCAAAAAAATGGGCCGGCGGATGAACTCCGCCGGCCCGAGCGTCTGTATCAGTGTTGGTGCGGTTTAGAAGCGACGCGTGAAGCCGGCGAACACGCGGCGACCCGTGACGTCGTAACCCGACTGCACCACCACATTGGAACGGGTTGGGATCGAGCTTTGACCCTGATCCACCGTCGGCGGTTCGGTGTTGAACGCGTTAGCGATACCGACGTTGAAGCCCCAAAGATCGGTGTCGTAGGTCAACGCAAAGTCGTTGTACCAAACCGCGTCTCCGCTATCGAGGTCACGACACGGGGTGTCGAAGATCCCGGCGAAGGCGCACGCCTCGTCGCGGTCGCCGGCCGAGGTTGGGCTCTTCAAGGCGAAAGCGTCGGATGACGTGGTGCCGCCGGCGAAGTCGTCGATGTAGCGCAGACGCCAGGTCGCATTCCAGTTACCGGTCGACAACGTCGCGGTGTTCAAGAATGTGATCTCTGGGTTGCCTGCGATACCGATCAATTCCTCGTCAACGCCATCGGTCGTCTCGGTACGCTCTTCGTAGTAGGTCACTGCGCTGACCACACCGGCGTCGAAGGGACGACCGAACTTGTTGAACTCAAAGCCGAAGCGCGACGACACATCAAAACCCGATGTTTTCAGCGAGTCTTGGTTGATGAAGCCAGCCGACACGTTGGCAATGGTCGCCGTGGCGGGATCGCCGGTGTTGCGAGAGATCCGAGCACAAGCTGGATCGGCGAGCCCTGCTGGGCCGTTGAAGCAATCCGACAACAGATCGGCCGCCGACACTTCCACAATCCGGTTTTCGATTTCGATGTTGAAGTAGCTGAATGCCAAGTCGAAGTCGAAGGCGTCGGTGAAGGTGTTGGTGAACACAAAGCCGGCCGTGTAGCTGTCGGCGTCTTCTGGCGTCAGGTTGCCGCCACCTTCGTTGGTGAATGGAATACCCGTGGTCGCCAACGCACCCAGCTGGGTCGGATCGGCGCCCGATGCGATACAGTTGTCGAGCAACGTTTGATCGCGTGGGTCGAGGGCCGGATCATAAACCCCGCCCGGGCGCGCGTCTTGCGGCACCAAGCATGGGTCGTTGCCGCCGCCGATCGTGCCCGTCACCGCTGAAAGGAATTGCTCACGCAGGTTTGGCGCACGGAAACTTGTCCCGTAGGTGCCGCGCAGGGTGAGGAATTCGGTCGGAGCATACCGTGCACGCACCGAATAGGTCGTGCGGGCCCCGGCGTTCTCCTCTTCGGTGTAACGGCCCGAAGCGTTGATCGACAGGTTGTCCAACAGCGGGACCTCGGTCTCGGCGAAAAATTCGCCAAGCGACGTGCGGCCGACGGTGTCGCCCTCTTGGTCGGGGATCTCCGACGCCGCAAGGCCTTGTGAACGAATAAGGTCGTTCACAGAGTTGATGCGGTTTTCGCGGAACTCACCACCAAACGCCAAGCCGACTGCGCCGGCAGGAAGGTCAAACACCTCGCCCTGGAAGAAACCCGAAACCACCGTTTGCTCAAGCTCGGTGGTGTTCACCACGTTGCCAAAGAGGAACTCGGTTTCGGCTTCGGTCGCGAAGGTCTTGTCGCCGCCTTGGGTTTCAAACAGCGTGGGCGAGAAGAAGTTCACAGGCACACATTCGTTTGGCGTGATGAAGCCAAAGGACAACGCGCCGCGGTCCAGGCCGCAGATCAGCTCACCGTCAGAATTGAGGCGCAGCGTGTCCAAAGACTCGCGCAACGCAAACTCATTGAGTGCTCGTTGTGAGGCCGTACCGCGGCTGTTTTCGTAAGCCACGTAGAAGTCGTACGTCCAATTGCGCGCCTCCATGAAAGCGAGCGGCACATCACCTTCCAAACCACCGACGGCGCGGAAGTTGTCAATGTTGGAGACGCGGCGCTGGGTGAGATCAGCCAGCGAAATCACCGGCAACGCATCTTCATCAAATGGGTTGAGCGGGTTGTCGACGAGGACCGGCGCACCCTCGCTATCCACAATGATGTTCCCGTTTGCGTCTTCTTGTGGGATCAACGCGGGGACGCCCGGGAAGACCTGCTCTGATGTGAAGCGGCCCACCGAGTTGCGGTTGTTGTACGAAAACTCGAAGTACAAGCGATCGCGCTTGAAGACGTCGAGGTCGTAATAGCCCGTCGCGAACAGGTTGTAACGCTCCTGGCTCTCGCGCAATTGCGTGGCGCGCTCTTCGTCTTGCAGGTTGTAGATGTCGAGGAACGCAGCTTCGCCCGTCGACAATTCGGTTTCAGGAACCCAGTCAGCGAACACGCCCGAGCCCGAGCCGACGCCCGGTGCGTTGTACAAGAAGCCCTGCGATGCGATCAGCACTGCGTTGTCCGGCCGCGGGTCGGCGCAGACCGAGAAGATGCGACCATCTTCGGTTTCCTCGATGTCTTGGACACAGCCATCGGTGAAATCATCGCGGTCGCCCGCCAACACGGCGCTGCGGTTAAAGAACTCGCCGGCCAAGGTGATGTTGCTGCGATCGCTGGTGACGCCCGTGATGAAGCTCACTTGGAACTCCTCACCGCCGTCGTCGAACGGTTGTGAGGTGCGAACGTCGAACTCAAGACCTTCAACGTCTTCGCGCAGGATGATGTTCACCACGCCGGCCACAGCGTCCGCGCCGTAGATCGATGAGGCGCCGTCGGCAAGGACGTCGATGCGGTCAATCATCGAGCTGGGGATCAGGCTGAGGTCAGGCGCGATCGGCGCGCCGCGCACGCCAGACGGCGCCAAGCGGCGGTTGTTGACGAGCACCAGAGTGTTTTCCGGCCCGATGCCGCGCAGAGCGACGGCCGTGCTTCCCACGCCGTTTTCCGGAACACCTTCAACTGCAGCGGTCGGCGAGCCTGAGTTGGTTGTGGCGTCAAACTGCGTGCCGGTGACGATGGTCGACTGGGCGATGATGTCAGAGGCGCCGAAGATGCCGAGATTGCGTGCGACTTCCGCTTCGAGCACTTGCAAGGGCGAAATCGAGGTGAACTCGTCGTCGCGCTGGAGGCGGGTGCCCGTTACGCGCAGGCGGTCGCCCGTGGCGGGCGCATCGTCGTCAGCTTGTGTTTGTTCGACAGCGACCGGAGCGTCGTCGTCGGCGTCATCCTGGGCGTGAACCGCCAGTGGCGACAAGACCACTGCTGAGAAGACACTCACGGTGGTCAGTAAGCTACGACGATAGAACTTGGTTCGCTTTTTCTGCGTTGTTCGAGCAGTCATTGGTTACCCCTTCTTTGACTCGACATTATCGACTATTCTGCTTTTGCCACGACCAATTGACTTCCAACCAAGCTTTCTCTCCCGAGCTTGATCGGTTTTTCTTTCTGGTCGGCGCCGGATGTTAATTTCCCGCACGCGTTAACCACATCAGTGGAATGCTTAACGATCAACTTACCATCGCGGTGCTGCAGGGGGTGATTGTGTATTTTATGAGACGCCTGTGATCATTTCGCCACACTTCAGGTCTGGACACTCGCAAAACGTGTGGTCGAGCAACGCCGGACTGGTTGGGCCGTGGGGGGGGGGGCGGGGGGGGGGGGGGCGGGGCGGCGGGGCGGGCGCGGGGGTTTGGTTGGGGGGGG
>CAZADA010000036.1:0-25428 GCA_964483775.1 uncultured Caulobacterales bacterium | reverse complement strand
CGCTTGTCGAACAGGCCTCAGCGTGCGTCCCCCCAGCCTGCAAAGCGGGGCCTGCAGGAACCGCCGGGATGTTGTCCCCGCCCGGCGGTTCCGCCTGTTCTACCCAAACAATGCGATTCTGTAAGACCGGGCCAGCCGCGCTTGACGCTCTGCGTGGCGACGACGGGGTCTGTTAGCTATCGAATGATCAAGCAAGCCTGGTTATAGCTAGGTTGTTACGCTGCATGGCGCAGACACGACGCCGTGAGATGTTAGGAGGGACGCCCATGGACACCGTGATCGGCGCCAGCCGCGCCTTTTCTCGTGAAGATCTTGAGGCGCGGGCGGCCAAGCTCGCCGCGCGCGGCCTTGGCTGGTCCAACAAGATCGAGCCCGAGCTCGCCCGTTTTTTGGCGCAGATCCACGAAGACGCCGCCATCGAAGACATGGAGGGCGTCACCGTTGAGGACGTCGCCGCGCTCGCCGTGGGGTTCTGGGAATTTGGCGAGACGCGCCAGGCTGGCCAGACGCTCATCCGGCTGGAGTCGGGCCGCACCATAACCGAGCGCCCGCTCAGCCGTGATGTTCTCGAGATCATCACCGACGACAAGCCGTTTTTGGTCGACACGGTTATGGGTGAAGTGAACGCCCAGGGTGGGGAGGTCCTCGCCATGTTCCACCCGCTTGTCACGGTGGAGCGCGGTCCGAACGGCAAACGCGGAAAGCGCGGGACTCCCATCCGAGAATCCATGATGCAGGTGCACATCGCGCCGCTCGACGAAGACGCGCGCCAGACCATCGCCGCTCAGGTCGCCCTGGCCCTGGGGGACGTGGAGGTCGCTGTCGCCGACCACGGCCACATGCTGGCGCGGATGGACCAGGTCATTGAGGAGCTCAAGACCGCCCGCACGCCGGCGACCACCGAGGAGCGTGAAGAAGCCGTGGCGTTCCTACGGTGGCTGCGCAGCGACCATTTCGCGTTTCTCGGCTGTCGCGCCTATGAGTTCCCGATTTCCGAAGCCGGCGACTATCCCCAACGTGAGCCCAACGTCATTGACGATTCCAGCCGCGGCGTGTTGCGCGACCTCAACCGTTATGTGCTGCGCAACCAAAACGAGCCCGCGATCATCACACCAAAGATCGCCGACTTTCTGCGTGAACCCTCACCGGTCATCGTCGCCAAGTCCAACTTACAGTCCCGCGTCCACCGCCGGGTCGCCATGGATTACATCGGGGTCAAGCGCTATCGCGAAGATGGCGAGGTCATAGGCGAAACCCGCTTTGTCGGCCTGTTCACCGCCGAGGCCTATTTGTCGCCCGCCAACGAAGTCCCCTTGATCCGCCGCAAGACCCGGCGTGTGCTCGACCGAGCGGACAAAGCGCCGGGCAGCCACAACCACAAACGTCTCCAGTTTATTCTTGAGACCTATCCCCGCGATGAGCTGTTCCAGAGCGAAGAGGACGAACTGTTCGAAATCGCCTTGGGCATGCTGCACCTCTACGATCGCCCGCGCCCAAGACTCTTCACGCGTCGCGACCGCTACGACCGGTACGTGTCCGCTTTCGCGTTTGTCCCTCGCGAGCGCTTCGACTCCCAGGTGCGCATCGCCATTGGCGACATGTTGGCCGCCGCCTACCGCGGGATGGTGACGTCGTTTTACACCAACTTCACCAACGCCCCGCTCGCTCGGGTTCATTACATCATCCAAATCGATCGCGAGCACAAAGCGCCCAGCGTCGATGTGCTCGAGCGCCGGCTGGCCGCCTACGCCCGCACATGGCAGGACGATTTTGAGCGCCATGCTCGGGCCTATGCGGACCGCGATTTTGTAAAGCGCCTACCCACCTATGACGGCGCGTTCTCAGCGGGCTACCGCGAGCGCTTTGAACCTGAAGAAGCTCTCACCGACGCACGCGAAATCGAGGCGCTTAACGCCGATCCGCGTGACGACGCCATGGCCGTGCGCGCATATCGCGCCACCAGCGCTGAACCCAACCAGATCGGCCTGAAGATTTACCACAAGGCCGAGGCGGGCCAGCTGTCCACCATGATGCACCGCCTGGAGCGCATGGGATTTGACGTGCATAGCGAGGCGAGCTTTCCCGTGCGCCGCACCGAGCGCCCGGCCAATGGCGAGCCACAAACGCTTGAGGCGATTTGGATCCACGACTTCGACATGCGCGCACCGGACGGTGCGGCCGAGTTTGACGTCGTCAAGCAGCCCATCGAAGAGGCGATCCAAGCGGTTTGGGACGGTTTCAACGAGAACGACCACTTCAATCGGCTGGTGCCGATGTTGGGTTTGCACTGGCGCGATGTGTGTTTCCTTCGCGCCTGTGCGCGCTATCGCGGCCAGACCGGCGCCGACCCCTCTCAGGGGGTCCAAGAAGATGCGTTGGCCGATAACCCGGCCATCGTGCGCCTGATCCTTGAGCTCAAGACGGTCAGGTTTGATCCAGCCTTCGCCGGCGATCGGAACGCCGAGCAAGCGCGCATCCAAGCCGAAATCGCCAGCCAACTCGACCAAGTGGCGAGCCTCGACGCCGATCGGGTGTTGCGCCGCATCGCCAATCTGGTGGCGGCCATACAGCGCACCAACGTTTACCAAACCGACCCCAATGGTCGGCCCAAACCGTGGATCGCGATCAAGATCGCCTCGCGCGAGCTCGAGCACCTGCCCGAACCCAAGCCTTATCGTGAGATCTTCGTTTGGGCGCCGCATGTGGAGGGCGTGCACATCCGCTTCGGCCCGGTCGCGCGCGGCGGCCTGCGCTGGTCGGATCGGCGCGATGACTTCCGCAAGGAGGTGCTCGATCTGGTCAAGGCCCAACAGGTCAAGAACGCGGTCATTGTGCCGGTCGGATCCAAGGGCGGGTTCTTTCCCAAACAGCTGCCGCGCGGGGGCTCGCGCGAGGCCATCCAAGCCGAAGCCATCCGCGCGTACACCACCTTCATCTCAGGCATGTTGGACGTGACCGACAACCTGGTGGACAACGCTGTCGTCCATCCGCCCCAAGTCCAGGTCTGGGATGGCGAAGATCCCTACCTCGTTGTGGCCGCGGACAAAGGCACCGCCTCGTTTTCCGACATCGCCAACGGCATCGCGGCCGACTACAAGTTCTGGCTTGGCGACGCGTTCGCGTCGGGCGGTTCGGTGGGCTATGACCATAAAAAGATGGGCATCACGGCCCGCGGCGCCTGGGTCGCCGTCCAGCGCCATTTCCGCGAACGCGGCAAGGACATTCAGGAAGAACCCTTCAGCGTCATCGGCGTTGGCGACATGTCCGGCGACGTGTTCGGAAACGGCATGCTGTTGTCCAGGCACATCCGTCTGTGCGCCGCCTTCGATCACCGCGACATCTTCATCGATCCAAATCCCACCGACGTCGAAACCAGCTGGCTTGAGCGCAAGCGCTTGTTTGAACTCGATCGGTCAACCTGGAAGCAGTACAACACAGAACTGATTTCCGAAGGCGGGGGCGTGTTTTCGCGAGCCGCCAAAGCCATCACGCTCACCCCTCAGATCCAGGCGCTCACCGGCCTGACCGCGCCCACCGCCACGCCGGACGAGTTGATCCGCGCGCTTTTGAAAGCCGATGTGGAACTGCTTTGGTTCGGCGGCATCGGCACGTACATCAAGGCGCCTGAAGAAACCAACGATTGGGTCGGCGACCGAGCCAACGACAATGTGCGCATCACCGCCCACGAGGTGCGCGCCAAAGTGATCGGCGAGGGCGCCAATCTTGGCGCAACCCAGGCCGGCCGCGTCGCGCTGGCCCGACAAGGCGTCAAGCTGAACGCCGACTTCATCGACAATGCGGCCGGTGTCGATACCTCGGACCATGAGGTCAACATCAAGATTTTGCTGAACGCCGTCATGCGCGCAGGTGGGCTCAGCGAGGCGCAACGCCCCGCCTTGTTGGCGCAGATGACCGACACCGTCGCCAACCATGTGCTGCGCCACAACTATGACCAGACCCTCGCCATCACCATGGCCGAGCACACAGCGGCTGAAGATCTGGACGCCTATGAGCGGCTCATTGGCCGGCTGGAGGCGCGCGGCGAACTCGACCGCGCGGTCATGGGCTTGCCCAACGGCGAGGACTTTTACGCGCTCAAAGAACAGGGATTGGGCCTAACCCGGCCCGAAATCAGCGTTCTCATCAGCCACGCCAAAATTGCGGTGTTCAACCGGCTCATGGAATCGACTGTGCCGGATGATCCCCATTTCGAGGCCATGCTGCTTGGCTATTTCCCCGCCGATGTGCGTGAGAATGGCCAGCAAATCGGCGAGCACAGGCTGCGTCGTGAGATCATTTGCACCGTGTTGGCCAACGACATCGTCAATCTCGGCGGTGCGACTTTCACCCACCGGGCGCGTGAAAGCACCGGCGGCACGACCCGGATCGTCGCCCGTGCGTTTGAAGTCGCCCGCCAGGTCTTCCGACTATCCGAACTCATCGACGAGATTCATATGCTCGACAACCGCGCCCCGGCGGACGTGCAGATCGCGCTCTATCAAGAAGTCGTCACCGTGTTGCGCCGCCAGACCTACTGGTTGGTGCGCCGGGCCGCTGCGCTCAACGACCTGGAAGGCGAGCGTCGCAAACTCCAAGACGTCATCAGCCTGTTGCAACCGGGTGTTGACGCCCTGCGGGCCATTGCGCTCGACATCATCTCGCCGTTCGAACGGGCCCGCGTTGATGAGCGCACCAACGAGTTCATCGCGGCCGGCGCGCCCGAAGAGCTCGCCTCGCGCGTGGGACGCTTGCGCGCGCTTGTGTCCTCCACCGATGTGATCGTGCTCGCCAATGAGCAAGACTGGCCGTTGGAAATCACAGCGCGGCTCTACCACGCCATGGGCGATCACTTCGGTTTCGACCGGATGCGTGGCGCGGCGGGCGCATTGTCGTCCACTGAGCACTGGGATCGGCTCGCCGTACGCCGCATGATTGAAGATTTTTACAGCGAGCAGTTCCGCCTAACCGGCAAAGCCATGGCCATCGCCGGCAAAGCGCCCAAGGCCAAACACGACGCGGCCGCCGCCATCCAACCCGTGCTCGACACCTTCGCCGAACGTTTTGGCGATCCCACAGCGCGCTTGCGTGAGTTGACCGACGAACTCGAGCGCACCGGGGCTTGGACCCTGTCAAAGCTGGCGATCTTGGCGACCGAACTGCGCGATTTGGCCGCTTAAGGTCGCCCGTCGCCGTCTGCCTCGCCCTCGCCAGTGTTGGAGACGGGCGGGGCGTCCGCGCCGGTGTCGCCGGATACGTCAGCAGCAGGCGCCACAATCGGTTGGGGCGTTGCGCCCAGCGTTTGCGCTAACCAGTCCGCATACTCACGCCGGGCTGTCTCGGCGAGATCGGCGTGGAACTCGAGCGACGAACCGGGTTCCAAAAAGCGTTCATCGAACGCGTGATCAACGCCCTCAAAAACCCGTACGTCGACGGTGGCGCCGGACTCCTCAATCTTCTTGATCGACCGGTAGGTGCCAGTATTGGCCACCACCGAGTCTGCGTTTGAGATCACAACCCGTGTCGGCGCAATGTGCGCCCATCCCGTGTAGCGCGTGCGCGACACGGCCCCCGCATACGGATAGGTCAGATACACCGCAGCAACGCCCCGCAACCCATCTTCAGGCGCGCGCGCCAAATTGTGCGGCCGCGTGCGGCGCAGATCCATCGCCATCAGATCCATGATCGCCCAGCCGCCATGGCTCCAGCCAGCAAGGGCGATCTTGTCCTTTTGGACAAAATCCAAACTGCGCACATGCTCCAATGCGGCGAGCACATCGCCAGCCCGCTCCGAGCCCCGAAACTCCCGCCCAGAACACACCCGCGCCAACGCGTGCTCGCGGCTGATTCCGCGGTGAGGAAAGCTCTCCACGGTGACAACGGCAATGCCGCGGGTCACCGCCTCTGCAGCGTATTCTTCCATGATGGGCTGGCGCTGGCCGTCATGGGTTTCAAGCCCGCCGCAGCCGTGAAACTGGAGCACCGTGGGAAAGGGGCCAGGGCCCGTTGGGCGCAGGATCGTCATGTGTTCGGCCAAAGCCGCCGCCAACGCGGTCGGATCTTCTTTCTTGACGAACACGCCGCTCAGCGCAGTCAAAGCGTACAAGATGAACATCACGGCTCCCAAAAACAGAACCAGAAGGCCCCAAAGACCAATCCGCAGCACCAAACCCATCATCGCCCCCTTAGCACCCATGCGGCGCGGTTATGGCCGCCTCTCGCCGCCGGTTCTAATGCCGGAAATGCCGCATCCCAGTGAACGCCATGGCGATCCCGGCTTGGTTCGCAGCCTCGACAACCTCGGCGTCGCGCACCGATCCACCCGGTTGCACCACCGCTGTAGCCCCAGCCTCGACAGCTTGCAACAACCCGTCGGCAAACGGGAAAAACGCATCCGAGGCGCAGGCCGACCCCTGGGTCATCGGCGCATCCCATCCGGCCGCAGCCGCCGCGTCGCGCGCCTTGTGCGCGGCGATGCGGGCCGCATCCACCCGGCTCATTTGTCCAGCGCCAACGCCGGCGGTGGCTTCATCCTTGGCGTAAACAATGGCGTTGGATTTTACGTGTTTGGCCACACGCCAAGCGAACGCCATGTCGCGCAGTTCCCCCGCGCTTGGCGTTCGGTCCGTGACAATTTTGAACTGCGCCGCGCCCGCCCGCCCGGCGTCGCGATCTTGCAGCAAGAAGCCGCCGGCGACCGAACGGATGGTCCGCCCCGGCGCCGACGGGTCGGCCAGGGCGCCGGTGAGCAACAGCCGCAGATTGGGTTTAGCCGCAAAGACGGCCTTGGCGGCGTCATCAGCGTCCGGAGCGATGACCACCTCGGTGAAGATGGCGGTGATGGCCTCGGCCGCCGCAGCATCCAGCTTCTGATTGGCCGCGATCACCCCGCCAAACGCGGACACCGGATCGCAGGCCAGCGCGCGCCCATACGCGTCGGCAAGGTTGGACCCGATCGCCACGCCGCAAGGGTTGGCGTGCTTCACGATCGTCACCGCGGAGCGTTCCGCCTCAAACTCGCACGCCAACTCGAAGGCGGCGTCGGCGTCCTGAATGTTGTTGTAGCTTAACGGCTTGCCCTGGATCAGCTCGGCTGTCGCCGCGCCTGGCCGGTCATCGCCAGTGACGTAAAGCGCCGCGGCCAAGTGCGGGTTCTCACCATAGCGCAGAGCTTGTGTGCGCTGACCGCCGACCGCCGCGTGCCCGCCGTAAAGCTCGCCCGTCGCTTCGCCCAACCAGGAGGCGATGCCCGCATCATACGCCGCTGTTCGCGCAAACGTCTTGGCGGCCAATTGTTTGCGAAGCGCCAAGGGGGTGGCGCCGTCGAACGTCGCCATCGCGTCAAGCACCTCATCGAGGGCCTCAAGATCGACGCACACCGCGACATGCGCGTGGTTCTTCGCGGCGGCGCGCAGCATGGCCGGGCCGCCGATATCAATCTGCTCAACGATGGCGTCAAATGACGCTCCCGAGGCGCGGGTGGCTTCGAACGGATAGAGATTCACCACCAGCAGGTCGATGGGCTCACCACCCTGATCGGCGAGGGCGGCCAAGTGGGCGGCGTCGTCTCGTTTGGCCAGCAATCCGCCATGAACCAGTGGATGCAGCGTCTTCACCCGCCCGTCGAGCATTTCAGGAAACGCGGTCAGCGACGCCACGTCCTGAACGTCCAAACCCGCGTCGCGCAACAGCCCATGGGTGCCGCCGGTCGAGATGAGCGCGACCCCGGCCGCGCTGAGCCGCTCGGCGCGCTCCACCAAACCGGTTTTGTCAGAAACGGAAATCAGAGCCCTGCGCACCGGCGCCAAGCCTTGCGCTTCGCGCGCGTCCACATTTGCAACTGAAGGATCCATAGCCATCGCCTAGCATGTTCGCTGCAGCGCGCAAATCATCGCGCCTCATTGGGCCGGGGTTAGCGCGGCCCGGCGGTAGTCGGGCAACAGCATCTGAAGACGCTCCATCATCGCCGCGCTCTCGCGCGCATGCGCGGCCGCAATCAGTTCGCTCAGCGCCGGCCTGAGCGTTTCCAGCGGCAAACGACTCGCCACGGCGACCATGACGCCGTCAGCCGCGGTCTCACGCACATCTTCGGCGGCGTAGAAGATCGCTTCGTGCAGCTTTTCCCCTGGCCGCAAGCCGGTATGCACAATGGCGATGTCGCGCCCTGGCTCCAGGCCGCGCAGCCGGCACAACTGCCGCGCCAAATCTTCGATGCGCACCGGCTCGCCCATGTCGAGCACAAACACGCCGCCACCATCGGCGGCCGATGTGTTGGACAAGGCTGCAGCCTGCAAGACCAGCGCGGCGGCTTCCTGCACGGTCATGAAGTAGCGGGTAATGTCCGGATGCGTGACGGTGATCGGCCCCCCGCGTGCAATCTGGCGTTCAAACAGCGGCGCCACCGACCCGGTTGATCCAAGCACATTGCCGAACCGCACCGACAAGGCGCGCATGGACGTGTCGCTGGCGTCCACGGCCTGGACAAACATTTCCGCCAAGCGTTTAGAGGCGCCCATCACATTGGTCGGCTGCACCGCCTTGTCGGTGGAAATCAGCACAAAGGCGCCAACGCCGGCTTTTTGCGCGGCCTCAGCAACCGTCACGGTGCCCAGCACGTTCGTCAAAAACGCTTCGTGCGGGTTTTGCTCCATCAGCGGCACATGCTTGAGCGCCGCCGCGTGCAGCACGACATCAGGATTGGCGCGTTTCATCACGTCGCCGACGCGCCGCGCATCGCGCACATCGCCAAGTGCGGCGTCCGCCGTCCACCCCAGCTCGCGCAATTCAAGGTCGATCTCATACAGATTGTACTCGCTCGCATCGAGCAAGGTGACATGCGCCGGCGACAAGCGAATGATCTGGCGGGTCAATTCTGAGCCAATGGTCCCTCCCGCGCCGGTGACGAGCACGCGCTTGCCCGCGATCAGCTCACGCACCCGTTCCACATCCAGTCGCCGCGGCGGGCGATTGAGCAGGTCGGCGGCGTCCAGTGGCGTCAGGCCATTCCGGCCGATCACGTCTTGCGGCCGCACCACGTCCGCGCCGAGTTGGCCAGCGGCCTCCACAATGGACTCAAGATCAGCGCGCGCGCGAGGGGCCTCCACAATCACCACGTCCGGCGGGGTTTGCTCCAGAGCGGTCAGCTCCTTGATCGCCCGCGGCAGCTCCGAGATGTCGCCCAGAACGCGCCGCCCCCGAATGGCGCGCCCCTGATGGCCCGGCTCGAGCGTGATCAGCCCGCGCGTGCGAAACGACGCGCCCTGTGCGCGCGACTCATAGGATTTGAGAAACTGATCCAGCGATTGATCCCCGCCCACCAACACCGCTGCAGGCTTGGCCGGATCGTCATCACGCATCAGCGCCCGCCAGCCTCCGCCAGCCGACAGCGCCACAATCACACGCGGCAACGCCAACATCGCCGCCGCGATCGGCAAGTGGATCAAGACGCTCGAGCGCGGAAAACCGTCCAACCTGTTGATCAACAACAAGATGGGTACAAACACCAACGTCGCCCATGTGATCGCCTGCAACAGCCGCCACAGGTCGGGCAGGGCGGTGAACCGCCACACGCCGCGATTCACCCCCAACAGCGGAAACACCACGACGACTGCGAGCGCGTAAACCATCCCGGCGGTCAGCGACACGCCCGCCGGCTCCACCGCATCGGTAAGTCCATACCGGAGCTTCACGGCGAAAATCATGGCCGCCGCGCCAAGCAGGACATCGTGCGCCAACACCACAACGAGCGCGAGCCGCGAGTAAAGCGGCATGCGTTGCGTGCGCTCGTTCGGCGCGGCGAAGAACGCGCGCAGGGCGAACATCTAACCTCCGGCTGTGCGTCCGATGCGCTGCATGGCCCAGCGCACCCGGTTCGGCGGGCCATCCACGGCGCCGTTTGGCGATGCAACGCCGTTGATCACGATTTGTCGAGTCTTTGCCGGCGTATCGCCGTGCGCCAGATACACCGACTGCTCAATGCCAAGCGGACCGGCGTCCGTGCGCAGCCGCCAGCCATCGCCATTGGCGAGTGTCAGCATGACGCTGCGCGCATCCTTAGCCAGCGTCGCACGCACATCGGGGTGCAAATGAAACCGGATGGCGAACGGCGTTGTGGCGCTTGTTCGCGGCGCAGGATCGTTCACGGGGCGAAACAGCGTATCTTCCCCGCGCACATCACCGCCCCTTTGATCAACGAACAGCACTCGCCGATGCACCAGGCCAAACGCGTCGTGATAGCCGTCATGGCTGGCTTCGATCCAAATGCCGCGGTCTTCTTCGCTGCGCCGCGAGGTTACCTTCGGGCCGGCCAGACCGCGTGGATGCAACAGATCTCGGCGCAGCCCCTTGGGCCCCACCTTGACCGATGAGGTGTCCGCGGCCGTCAAGGTTGAGTGAGCCGCCGTGGATCGGATCGGATCGCGAAACGCCTCCGGCTGAGCATCCGACCAGCCGCAATTGACAATCAAACGGCCGCTGGGGGTAGACAGTTCAAACGCCAGCGGGCTGGCGTGCACCTCATGGGCGTAGTCAACCGGCGCCGGTCCGCCCACGTCAAAGATCAAAATCGTACCGCCCGCGTCGATGCGGTGATAACCGGCGTGCGGCGCGAAACCAAACGCTCGACCGCCGGCATCGTCGTGCGAGAGGATCGCAGCAATGGTGCGGCGGTCGCCTTCACCTCCGCCATGGAACGCCGCCAGCGCACCGTCATTCATGGTGAAAAACCGCAGCATCGGCGTCATGCGATCAATGGCCCGGCGCAGCTCAGCCGGACCGTCCACGCCGGCCGCCGCCAACGCAGCATCCAACGCAAGCGCGAGCGTCAGCGTTTCCAGCACGGCCTCAGGCGCGCGCCCGATATGCCCGCCATCCACCAGGATCTGGGCCTCCAGCAGGGGGCCCAATTGTTCCAAGCCGACGGTCAACAGCTTGCCCTGGCCGTCGACGCACACGCCGGCCACGCAAGCGGCAAACGCGGTGAGCAGCGCCCCACGCCCAGGTTTGATCAAGCGCATCGAGCGCTCAAGCTGGCGCACATGGCGCGCCAGGCCTGAACGTCGCAATTGCGCGTCCCGACCATCGCCGCCGAACAAAATGTCGGCTTGGGTCAACCACGCCAGCGTGCGCAGCGCCGTCGTCTCGGACGCCCAAGCCGGCTCGGAGCCATCCGCATACCGACCAATCCAGCCTTCCGCCAACAGCCGCGCAAGGTCGACCGCCGCCTCATCCCCGCACGCGGCCAGGTCCCGCAACCAGTCGAAACTGTGCAGCCACGCGGCAAGCCGGCCCGAGCGCGCCGGGTGCTCCCAAAGCGTCGTGGGATGGCGCGGGCAGGCGAGCTGTTCCCCGCCGCGGGTGATGTGACCAAACACCATCCTTCGCCCAGCGGCGGGATCGCCGGGCGCCAGGGCTTCCATGGACTCGATAAAGGCGCGGATCGCCGGTGCGTTGAGCTCGGCCTGCCGCGGGCCGCCCACACGCATGGCGTCCGCCGCCATGCCTTGACGCAGGCGCCGCCAAGCGCCGCGTCCCAGTTCTCCCAAGCCCTCACCCTTTGCGATGGGTTTCATGGAGGCCTCGCCTAAGCGGCCTGCCGCAGCGCGGCGAGGTTGTCGGCATAGCTCCCCGGGCCGTCACGAAACGCGGCCGTGCCCGCCACCAAGACCGTGGCGCCGGCGTTGATACATTGGCGCGCGGTCTGCGGGGTCACACCGCCATCAACCTGGACGTCAAGCGCCAGGCCGCGACGTGTGATCAATTCACGAACCGCTTCGATCTTATCAAGTTGGCTGGGCAAAAACGCCTGACCGCCAAATCCTGGGTTCACCGTCATGACCAACACCAGATCGAGCGTGTCCAACACCGGTTCAATGGCCGCGACCGGCGTCGCCGGGTTCAGGGCGACGCCCGCCTTGAGGCCGTGACTGTGGATGGTTTGCAATGTGCGGTGCAGGTGTGGACCGGCCTCAGGATGCACCGTGATGTGATCCGCGCCCGCTTCGGCAAACCCGGCGAGGAAGGGATCCACCGGCGCCATCATCAAATGGCAGTCAAAGGGTGCCGAAACATGCGGCCGCAGCGCCTTCACCACACCGGGTCCAAACGTGAGGTTGGGCACAAAATGCCCGTCCATCACGTCCAAATGCAGCCAGTCAGCCCCCGCTGCAACCATCGCCCGGGCCTCCTCGCCCAACGCGGCGAAGTCGGCCGACAACAACGACGGCGCAAGCTTAATTGGATTAGCCATACCCATGGTTACCAACGCCCTTGCAGGCGCGCAACAGCATGGCGTCGGCGGGGGCCGCTTTAGCCGCCAGTGACGTTAGCGATACCCGCCGGCGTAAGGTTGGGGCACGACACGGGCGCGCGGACCATATTCGATGAACACCGGCGTGCCGGGTGCGATGGGTTGTCCGTCGCCTTGCGCGATTGTCACCAGCTCATTGGTGCGCGCCAGTCGGATCGTGTAGGCAAAGCCCGTTGAGCTGGTCGTCCCTTCTTCAACGGCCGCGCCAACCAATCCGCCGAGCACAGCGCCGGCCACACCGCCGACGAGGCGTCCGGTGTCATCGCCGCCCAGTTCAGAGCCCGCGGCCCCGCCAATCACAGCGCCTGCAGCCGTCCCGATACCCGAACGCGAACCCTCAAATTGCACCGCGCGGACAGACACGATGATGCCCTCATCAACGCGCGCAATGCGGCCAGCTTGCGTGCGCGAATAGTCGTTGGCCCCAAGGCCGCTGGTGCAGCCGCCCAACGCGACCGCCCCGCCCAAAACAAGGGCGGCGAACACCGCGCGCGTGCGCGAGAAAGGGGAGACACGGCTCATGGGAGACTCCTTTGGCTGCATGCGTTCCTTTGGCCTCAATGCCACGATTTACGCGGGTCGGGCTGAACCGTGTCTGAACTCACGGCCGTTTGATCAGCCGTGCGATGAAGAAACCATCCAGTCCGCCAGCGTCCAACCAGTCACACGGCAGAGTGCGCACCGATCCGTCGCTTTGAGGGACAACGCCATCGGGCAACGCATCCTGTGTGATCGCCAGGACAGCAAGATCAGGGCGTTTGCTCAGCACATCGGCCGCCACCGGCGCGCCCTCTTCGGGCTGCAAAGAGCATGTGCAAAACACGATGCGGCCGCCGGGTTTGACGGCGTCAGCCGCCGCCGACAGCAAGGCGCTTTGGAGCGGCGCGAGCAGAGCCCCATCACCCGGCTGGCGCGCCCAGGCGACATCGGGCCGTCGGCGCAAGGTGCCCGTCGCCGTGCAGGGCGCATCGACAAGCACGGCGTCAAACGGCCCGAGGCCCGACAAATCCCGCCCGTCGCGCACCTCGATCTGAGCGTTCAGACCCGTGCGCAGCAAATTGCGCTGCAGCCGTTTGGCGCGCACCTCGGACTGATCCACTGCGACAACAGCGGCGCCCGCGGCGGCGAGCTGCATCGTTTTGCCGCCCGGCGCAGCACATAGATCAAGCACCCGGCGTCCGCGCACGTCCCCCAACAGGCGCGCGGGCAACGCCGCAGCCGCGTCTTGAACCCACCACGCCCCGTCTTGGTACCCCGGCAAGGCCCGAATCGCCCCAGCGCCGGTCAGGCGTACGCTGTCGGCCCCAACCGCTCGCCCGCCAAGGCGTTCGGCCCAAACCGCGGAGTCGCCAGCCTTAATGGTCAGATCAAGCGGGGCTTCGTCGCCGCTGGCTGCAGCAATCATCTCGGCGCGTTCCGGGCCATAGGCGGCCCGCCAGCTGTCGACCAACCAATCGGGCCAATCGCGACTGGCGGGCAGGGCTGCGAACACAGGGGCGCCGTTCTCGGCAATGCGTCGCAGAACCGCATTGATCAGCTTGTCAAATGTGCGGGCCTCGCGGTGGACCTTGGCCGCGCCCACCGTCGCTCCAACCGCGGCATGGGCCGGCGTCCCCATGACCAACAGCTGCGCCGCGCCCAAACGCAACACCATCTGTGCGGCGAGCCCAGAGGCGGGCAGAGGGCGCGTAACATAGGCTGCGATCACCGCGTCCAGCCGCCCGAGCCGCCGCAGTGTCGTCGAGACCAGCGCGCGCACAAACCCGCGATCGGAGGGCGACAGCGCGGCAAGGTCGGCCTCGGCCGCGTCCAACGCCGCGTCAAGCGCCGTCCCGTCCCGCAACACCGCCAGTAACAGGTCAAGCGCCGCCGCCCTGGTCTGCGCGCCAGGCGTCGCCGGCGGTTGCCGACGCGGTCGAGGACGTCGGTGTCTCGGCGGTGTTGGGGAGGTCATGAAGGGGCGGGGCACACGAGGGAGGCGGTCATAACCCTAGTGTGGCGCCGTCGACGCGGCTCGGCCAGCGCCAAACAACGCGCGGGCCTCGCCCAAGCTTGCCCTAACCCCAAGGACTGCGCCGTCGATTGCGCCGCGTGTCGTGTACGATCGGGCCGTTATCGTGCGAGCCGCCAAGGTCCACTTTGCGTTTGCGCCCTGACTGCGACCACACCGGCCCCGAGGGTTCCTGGTTTGAGGGGTGGGACTCAGAGCCAGGCTGCGGCTGGCTGTGCGTGGGACGAGGCCGCCCGCTGATCCGGCCCATGGCCATGAGGCGGTCGATCCGGTTCTGCGTCGCCGGGTGTGTCGAGAACAGATTGTCCGCCCGCTCGCCGTGGAGCGGGTTGATGATGAACAGGTGCGCCATGGCCGGATTGTCTTCGGCTTGGCGACTGCGGATGCGCCGCGCCCCGCCTGCGATTTTCGCCAGTGCTGAGGCGAGGGGGCGCGGGTCGCCGAGAATCTCAGCGCCGATCCGATCAGCTTCGTACTCGCGTGCGCGACTGATCGCCATCTGCACCAAACCGGCGGCGATCGGGGCGAGGATTGCGACGGCGAGCGCCGCCAACATGCCGCCGCGCTCCCGGTTCCCGCCAAAGAACAATGCAAAGTTGGCGATCAAGCCGATGGCGCCGGCGATGGTCGCCGTCACGGTCATGGTCAGCGTGTCACGGTTTTTGATGTGAGCGAGCTCGTGGGCCATCACGCCGGCGACTTCGTCGCGCGTCAGGGTGCTCAACAAGCCGGTCGTCGCCACCACAGCAGCGTTCTGCGGGTTGCGGCCGGTGGCGAACGCATTGGGTTGGTCCATCTCGATGATGGCGATTTTCGGTTCAGGCAGGCCGGCCCGCCGCGCCAGGTCCTGGGTGTCTTCAAGATACGCGCGCACCCGCGGATCGTTGCGGAACTCCACCGCCGGTTTGGCGCGGTAGGCGCGCATGACGATGGAGTCGGAATTCCAATAGCTGAAAACATTCATGGCCGCCGCCACGACCAACGCGATGGTGGCGCCGGCCTGTCCGCCGACCAGATATCCCACGCCCACAAACAAGCCGGTCATCACGGCCAGCAAAGTAAAGGTTCGCAGGTGATTGAGCATCGCCATAGCTTACCGAACTCCCACTCGTCAGGTGCATACAAACACATAAATAGGGATCAGACGTTGACGAAAGGAGAGGCCAGGTGAGCGAAACCGATGCGCCCGGACCCGCTGAGATACCCGATGGGGCCCCCACGATCGAGGGCGCTGCGCCCGGCAAGACCCTGTCGCCTGCCGCCGAACGCGCTTTGCAAGAAGCCGCCGAACGGCGCGCGACGGCGACCCAAAGTCCGCCCAAAGAAATCAACGGCCCAAGCGGACCGGAGCCGACACGTTTTGGCGATTGGGAAAAGAACGGTCGCGCCACTGATTTTTGAGTGAAGATCAAGCACTAAAGACGCCAGCACCAGCGCAACACTTGACGACAACGCGCAAATCACTCGAGTGCTCGGGAATGAACATCAAGGGCGGTCTTGCGAGTTTTGGGATTGTTGCGGCCATCGCGTCGCCAGCTTTTGCCGATGATCCCCCGTTACCGGGGCCGATCCCGGCCACCGTCCTGCGCGTTGTTGACGGCGACACCATCGAGGTGATGGCGCGCATATGGCCCGGCCAACAGGTCAACGTCATGGTGCGTATTGCCGGCATTGATGCGCCGGAGACCTTCCGGCCCAACTGCAGCGCCGAGCGAGAGACCGGCCGCCGCGCCACAGCCGCCATTGGCTACCTGCTCGACGGCGATGTGCAGCTCACCCAGGTCGAACACGACAAGTATGGCGGTCGCGTGGTCGCCTCGGTCCGCGACGACCTGGGCCGCGACATTGGCGACTACTTGATGGGTGAGGGTCTCGCCATCGCCTATGGCGACGATGATCCGTGGTGCGATCCCTTTGCGCTCGCGTCACTTGAGACAGCGGCCGTGCGCCAAGAGCGTTGAGTTGTTCGGCGCTGCACACTTTGGCAGCCAAGCAATGTGTCTGCTAAAATCACCAATAATTCAGAATGTTCTGCCCTGATGGCTTGCGATGGCCCAACGCATGCGCAACAATTTTGCGGTTGGAGGCAGAAGTATGGACAGCAACCACTCCTTTATGGGGGCGCGGCCTGTCGCGGCCCTTGGCGCAAGGCGCCTGACAACGGCGGAAATTCTCTATCACATGCCTGACCATCCCGGTGTCTTGCAGACCTTTGTCTGGCAGACCGATGATGTCGCGCCGAGGTTTCCCCGACTGGTGAAGTTTTTGGATCACTGGCGTCGAGAGATTGAGGCGGCGATCCACTCCGTGCGCATCGCCCATGCCGATCTGGCAAGGCCAGCGCAGTGGACGGCGGCCGACGTGCAACTCACAATGCATTGAGTGTGCGTGCGCAGGGGCTCACGATTGCTTGATCGGTGATGGTCAAAAGAACGGGGTCTCCAGGTTCTGCGACCCTTCACCCCACCAAGACCTGTGTCATATTAGTGGGGAGAGGGACAAACTTGGAGAGAACACGTTCATGTCGCTTCGCAAACTCGCCATTACCGGCGCGCTCGTAGCCCTGGTCGCTGGCTGCGCCACACCGACGGTTTATGGCCCGGCCGAACTTGGAAACGGCTTTGGCTACCGTGACCTGCAACTGGAGCAGAACCGCTATCGGGTGTCGTTTTCGGGCAATTCCCTGACCGACCTGCGCACGGTGGAGACGTTCTTGTTGTACCGCGCCTCGGAATTGACGCTGGAACGCGGGTATGACTGGTTTGAAACCGTCGATCGCGGCGTCGATGAAGACCGCCGCTATCGTGGGACCAGCTACGACAACTTCTCGACGTTCCGCGGCTGTCATCCGTTCTACGGGTGCCGCAGCTTCTTTGGCGGCGGTTTCAACTCGATCGATCTGCGCGAGATCACCGAGTATGAAGCCACCATGGAGATCCGGCTTGGCCAGGGCGACAAGCCCGTCGACAATCTGCGCGTTTATGATGCGCGCGAGGTCCAGCGCAATCTCTCAACCCAATTGGCGGCGGTCGCGCCGCAATAGCCGCGCCGCGATGCACGCCTCCTTGCCCGGGGGACGAGGAGTCATGCATTGCAGGGGCCGTGCGCCTCAGCGCGGCGGCATTCGCGCGCCCGCGTCGATCCGAATGCTCTCGGCGTTGAGATAGTCGCTCTGACAGATCGTCAGCACCAAATCGGCGTACTCCTCAGGCGTACCGAACCGGTTGGGGAACAACAGGTGCTGCTTGAGGTTCTCTTCCACCTCGGGCGGCAAGGTGTCGTAGATCGGCGTCTTGAAAAAGCCGGGCAGGATCGTGCAACAGCGGATTGCTTCGCGCGCCAAATCGCGAGCGATGGGCAACGTCATGCCAACAACTCCGCCCTTTGAGGCCGCATACGCCACCTGACCGATCTGTCCGTCTTGGGCGGCCACCGAAGCGGTGTTCACAATCACGCCGCGCCCCGACCCGTCCAGCGGGTCCAGCGTCATCATCCCCGCCGCCGACAACGCCGCGCAGTGGAACGATCCCACCAGATTGATGCCGATCACGCGTGCAAACGCGCCAATATCATGTGCGGCGATCGAGCCGTCTTTGCGTGAGCGGCTGGCGGTTTTTTCCGCCCAAGCAATCCCTGCGCAATTGACCAGCACCCGTTCTTGCCCGTGGGCGCCGCGCGCGGTCTCAAAGCCCGCTTCGACGCTTGGCGCCTCCATCACATTGACCTGGGCGAACGCGCCGCCAATGTCCGACGCAACCGCTTCACCTTTTTCGGCGTCAATGTCGAACACGCACACCTTCGCGCCCGCGGCGGCGAGGGCTCGTGCGCTGGCGGCCCCAAGCCCCGATCCGCCGCCTGTGACAATGGCGCTAACGCCTGTTACATCCATGATGACCTCCCAAGGTTGAGCCAACGAAGAACCGGGGCGCGCATGGCGGTTCACCGGCGTTGCGTGCAAAGCTGAGGCGCTGGATATGCCAAATCGCACCGAAAACAAATCGTCGGCGCCTGGTCAGGGGGCGGCTCAACTGCCCATTGCTGTTGAGGCTGACGAGCGCCGGGTGCGCCGTGGGTTTTGGCCAAAGTTTTGGCGCACTGTGGGCAAAGTGCCATTCTCCGAGGACCTCGCGGCGGGATATTACTGCGCCGTCGATCCATTGACCCCCGCGCGCATCAAGGGCGTCCTGTTCGCAGCGCTGGCCTATTTTGTCGCGCCCGCGGACCTGATCCCCGACGTCATAGCAGCGGTCGGTTTCACCGATGACGCGACGGTTTTGGCGACTGTCATGGGGTTGGTGAGCGCCCATATTCGTGAGCGTCATCGCACGGCCGCGCGCCATCTGCTGCAGTCACCGCCGCAAAGAACGCCGGCCTGACTCAGTCTTCGCCATAGCCATCGTCGATCAGAGCCTCGACCTCGGCCTCCGCAACCCCGCCAGCGCCGCGCCGACCCTCCCAGCCTGGTTCGTCGTGCAGCGCCCAAGCATCGATCAGCAACGTCGTGAGCCGGTCCTGCCGGGCGCGCCAAGCCTGTGGTGTCCACGCGTCCACCCCATGCAGCCGCAAGTCTTCAAGCAGGGCGTAGGGGCTGGGCCGGTCGTGCGGGAAGTACACCGATAGCTTTTCACGATAAGGCCGACGGTCGGCGCGGGCGTTGGCGTCGAAATCAATCAGCGCCAGATTGCCCAGCGTCTCCATGGCCGCTTTGGCTTGCGGGCGGGTCCACTCGGGGAAGTCCGCGGCGGCCTCGCCATTGCGAGCGACCGTGCGCGGCAAAATATGTTCGATGGTGCCCGCGCGCGAGGGGATGGGCGGGGTGCGCCCAGGGTCAAGCGCGGCGTTGACCCGCGCCAACACAGCCCGGCGCACGGCCTTCTCACCGGGCAAAGGGTCGCAAATCCGCTCTCGCGCGGCGCGCACCAGATCGCCACGCGGGGAAAGCGGCCCGCGAGGGTCCATCAGCGCATCAAAGTCACCAATCACGGACAAAATCCGCGCATAGTCACGCAGCCGTCGATCCTTGCGTTCACTGGCCAAACCCATCACGGCGGCGAAGCGTTCAAGTCGCTGCAACAGCGCCAAGCGTTGTTCGCGATCAGGGTAGTCGGCGAGGATCCGCACGCCCACCGGCGCCCATTCTTCATCCTCCCACCACGACAGATACTCACAGGCTCGATCCACGGCCTCATCGCCCGTCTCGCGCCGCGCCGGCTGGGGAGCGAAGGCCGCATAGGCCTCAGCGAGCGTCGGCAGCACCGAATCCACCATTGTGGCGGCGCCGATCCGCCCGGCCAGCGTGTCAAACCGCAGCACCAAGCTGGACCCCGCCCGCCCGCGGCGCTCGGTTTCATGGGCGCGCACCACCGTGTCCAAAAACCGTTCACACAAGTCGATGGGCCCGCGGTCATCGCGGCGAATAACGGGAAAGTCGGCCTCCATGGCTGACCAGATGCGCCCCGCCTCGGCCTCCGCCTCCGACCCACGCTCCAACCCAGCCAACAAGCGCGATTTGATGACGTCCTTGGATGCCAGCGGTTGGCCGCGCTGGTTGATCACCTCGAACATGGAGAACGCAGCGTCCTCGTCGTTCACCACCAGTCGGGCGACATAGGCGCCGGTCAACACGCGCTCGAGAAACAGCCGTCGACGCCGCGCCGTTTCGTTCTTCAGCAGGGCGCGGATCCGCAGGGTGTTCGCTAGCAAGCGCTTTTGCGCTTCAGGCAGGTCGTGGTCAGCGAAGTCGTGTGGAATGCGTTTGGTCGCGCCATCGGTCTGCACCAAACGGGTGAACGCCTCTCGGTCGCGGTCCAGCGCCAAAAGCCGCCAACCGCTCACCTGACGCACCAGTGTCCGTTTGCGCCGACGCAACAGCTCATGCACGCCGGCTTTGCGGTCCTTAGCGGTCTCCAAATCGCGCAGCACCGCAAAGAGCATCGTTAACGTCACCAGCCGTTGATGCCCATCCACGACCCAGCACGCATCATCGTCGTCCTCGACCAGCAATACCGTGCCGAGGAAGTAGGGCGGCAGCTCCCCCTTGTTGCGGCGCAGATTGGCTGGGCGGCAATCCTCAAACGCCCACGACATCAAGTCATTGACCAAAGCTTCAGCCTTGGCTTCCGACCAACTGTACTCGCGTTGGTAGGCTGGGATCTGGTAGGTTCCCCTGGCGCTAAACAGATCCAGCACGTTGGCTTCGCGCGCGTTCAACACGCCGTCCGGCCCTTCATAATGTCCTCCCACGCCGTCCCGGCGATACCCAGCCGATCAACGTTCAGCCCCACCATAGCCCCCCGGAGGAAAGGGGGGATAGTCTCCGTCGCTCAAAAGCCTGAACCTGGCCCCAGTGTCGCCGTAAAGCCACATCGGAGATCGTCATGGCCAAGCACACGACAAGCCTCGTCATCCATGGCGGCGCCGGCCCCGATGCGTCCCGCGACTACCAAAAGGAGGTCGAGCATCTGCGCGATGTGGCCGCCGAAGGCGCGGTTCAACTTCGTGAGGGCCGTACCGCCCTCGACATCGCGCAACACCTGGTGAGCGTGCTGGAAGACAGCGGCCTTTACGCCGCGGGGCGGGGCTCCGGGCCCAATCTGGAGGGCGTTTACGAGGTCGACGCCTCCATCATGGACGGCGCCAGCCGGCGAGCCGGCGCCGTGGCCGCGCTCGTCGGCTTTGAGAGCGCTGTTGATGTGGCCCGCGCCGTGATGGAGCGCACGCCCCACGTGATGCTGGCCGGCCTGGGCGCGGCGCGATTCGCCGCCATGGAGGGCTTTGCCACCATTCCCGACCCACACGCCTATTTCACCTCCACCG
This sequence comes from uncultured Caulobacterales bacterium, assembly GCA_964483775.1. Taxonomy (GTDB): domain Bacteria; phylum Pseudomonadota; class Alphaproteobacteria; order Caulobacterales; family Maricaulaceae; genus CAZADA01. The sequence goes on along the minus strand of CAZADA010000036.1, from coordinate 4,297 downwards.
CGCCAGACGAGCCGCCCGAACCTGGGACGCTCGCCCATGGAACCGTGGGGGCGGTTGTGCGCGACGCCGAGGGCCGCCTTGCGGCCGCCACCTCGACCGGCGGGGTGTTTTACAAGCTGCCGGGCCGGGTGGGCGACACGCCCCTAATTGCGGCCGGCACCTGGGCGGATGAACGCGTGGCCGTGAGCTGCACCGGCCAGGGCGAGTACTTCATCCGCGCCGCCGCCGCCGCCGACGTCGCCGCGCGCATGACCTATGGGGGTCAGTCCTTGGCCAAAGCCGCCGCGGGCGCTGTGGCCGACATGGCCAAACAAGGCGGCGAGGGCGGCCTGATCGCGGTCGACCGAAAAGGCCGGATCGCCATGCCGTTCAACGCGCCCGTCCTCAAACGCGCTTGGCTCGACCGGCGCGGCGAGCCCCAGGCCGCCGCCACATGAGGAGCGCTGGAGCTCCTCCCGATCCTCCAACGTAAACAGCGACGATACTCGAGGCGGCATCGCGTTGAAAAGCAGCCGCCGGCGGCGAACGCAGTTGCGCCAAACTAGGCTCGGGGCAAAAACGCGCCCCGCAAGCCCTGGCCGATGGCGCCCAATTCACGCCGCCGGATGGCGACCAACGCGATCGAGGTGAACCAGATCACCATCGCGGCCACGAACAGCCCGCCGCCGTCATTGTTGGGATCGATGCCCAGCGGCGTAAACAAATGGAAGCTGACCGCGCCGGTCATCACGGCGAATGCGATCAAAGCGCCGACGGCCTGCAACCGACGAAACGCGGGATGAATGCCGATCAACAACAGGGCCGAAGCGAACAACTCCGCCGTGCCGATCACATACTGACTCAAAAGGCCGGTTTGCGCGAACAGACCCTCGGCGCCCAAACTGGCCGCCCAATCGTTGAGTTTGCCAAAGATGGTCTGGGTCTCCGGCGCGTTGGTGAACTTGAACCTGAGGCTGTCAAGAAACACCACCGAAGCAAACACGGCGATGGCGTGTGGTGCCAGGGCCTTGGCCCGCGGAGCCCAAGATTTTACACGGTCTAAACTCGTTGCAGTCGACATGATACACTCCCTTGTCTCGAGGTTTATATCCGTGAGGGCTGGTTCAACTGCAATTCACAAGGCAGTTTACTGGCATGCGCATCTTGAGCACGGATCTGTGTTGGTTCTGTGAGGTGGTCCGTCGAGCGTCACCGGACAGCCCCATCCGCGATTGACTTTCGTGCGGTCTTCGCCTTCGTGAGCACTCGTGACTGCGTTGAGCCTGTTTCTGACCTGCCCGCCCGGCTTGGAGCCCGTGCTTGCCGACGAAGCGCGGTCGCTCGACTTCACCGATCCTCAGGTCACGCCGGGCGGTGTTGTGGTGCGTGGGGACTGGCCTGAGGCGTGGCGCGCCAATCTGTGGCTGCGCGGGGCGAGCCGCGTGCTGGTGCGCTTGGGAACCTTTCACGCCGCTCACCTGGCCGAGCTCGACAAGCGCGCCCGCCAACTGGAGTGGGGCGCAACGCTCACGCCGCACAGCCCCGTGCGGGTCGAGGCGGTGTGTCGACGGTCCAAGATCTACCATTCCGGCGCCGCCGCGCAACGGATTGGCGACGCCATCACAGCCGCCACAGGCGCGCCGATCTCAACCGAAGGGCCGGTCAAGGTCCTGGTGCGCATCGACCAGGATACCTGCACGGTCAGCGTCGATACCTCCGGGGATTTGTTGCACAAACGCGGGTTTAAGAGGGCGGTTAACGCCGCCCCGCTGCGTGAGACGATGGCCGCGCTCTTCCTCCGCGCGAGCGGGTATGTCGGCGACAGGCCCCTGGTCGATCCGATGTGCGGGTCGGGCACCCTGGTGATCGAAGCCGCCGAGTTGGCCACGACGCGCGCGCCCGGACGAGCGCGCAGTTTCGCGTTTGAACGCTTAGCCACCTTCAACGCAGAGCAATGGGCGCAGATGCGGGCCGATGCTGTGCACAAACAAGCGCAGCCCTCCAGCGACGGTCCCATCGGGTTCGGCTACGACCGCGATGGTGGGGCGGTGGCCATGAGCCGCGCCAATGCAGAGCGAGCGGGCTTCAGCGGCGACGTGGTGTTCACCCGCCAAGCCGTCACGGCGCTAAAACCGCCAGAGGGACCCGCCGGCCTTGTTATGGTCAATCCACCCTATGGCGGCCGGATTGGCCGGAGCGCCCAACTGCGAGCGTTGTATCGCGCGCTTGGACATGTCGTGCAGACCCGGTTTACCGGTTGGAGGGTGAGCCTAATCACCAGCGGACCTGAGTTTGCGCGCGCCACCGGCCTGCCGCTGTTGCCGCCCGGCCCGCCGATTCCCCATGGCGGTCTGAAAGTTCGGCTCTACCAGACCGACGCGCTCAGCTGATCCGCACGTGTGATCACCCACTGCGCCGACAGATGGGGTGTATTCGAAAAAAAAACACTCAATGCGGGAATTTGAACGTTGTGTTTCAACGCTGTGGAAGGAATTGTGCGGTAACCAGGTCTTCGGCAATCTGTTGAACTCGAGCTGCAGCTATGACGATCCGGACGCAAATCCTCGCTGCGTTTCTCATTCCCTGCCTCGTTCTCGTGGCGGTTCTTGCAGGCGTGGTGCTCGGCGCGCTCGCACAAAAACGCGACGCCATGGCGGTGCGCGATGCGGTGGCCAGCGCCCCGATGGTCAGCGGTTTGGCTCATGAGTTGCAAAAAGAACGCGGGCTATCGGCCGGTTACGTCGCCTCAGGCGGCGCGCGTTTCGCCGACGAACTGGCCGCCCAACGCCAAGCGACCGACAACGCGATCGCCGCGTACGGGGAGGTCGCACTGAGCGTGCGTGCGCGTGAATCCGAACTCGCCGCCATGGTCGACGCCGCCTTGGAGGCTTTGCCGCAAACCCGCGTTGCTGTCGCCGATTTCGAGGCCGCGGTGGACGACGTCGCGGGCTTTTACACACCCCTGATCGCCGATCTCTTGCTGATGAGCACCCGTTCAGCGCATGCCGCCAGCGATGGCGAGCTCGCTAAGGCCGCGGCCGCCTATGCGGCCGTCCTGCAAGGCAAGGAGCGGGCAGGGTTAGAGCGCGCCATGGGAGCGGCTGGGTTCGGCGCCGGGGCGTTTTCGCCGCAGGTCTACACCCAATATGTCAACTACGCCTCGGCTCAAACCGCGCTGTTCGCCGTCGCCCGTAAACAGGGCGCCACTGAGGCCGTCGCGGCGCTCGATCAGGTGCTCGCCAGCGAAGCGTCAGCGACCATTGATGCGATGCGCGCCGAGGCCATGACCTTAGCGTTTGACCGCACGCCCGTGGATGTGACGGGACCAGCATGGTTTGCCGCCTCCACCGAGCGCATTGATCTGTTGAAGACCGTTGAGGATCGCTATGCCGATGAACTCGATGCGGTTGCGCAACAATCGGTTGAGCGCAGTGAACGCACCTACGCCGTTTGGCTGTTGGGCGGCCTGAGCGCCATTGGGTTTGTGGCCGTCGCGGCCGTGTTCACCAGCCGACGGATCTCGCGCCCTTTGCTCGCTTTAGCCGCCTCGATGGACGAGCTGAAAAAGCAGAACTTCGACATTGTCGTGCCTAACAAGAGCCGTCGCGACGAAATGGGCGTGATGGCGCGCACGGTGGATGTTTTTCGCCAACGTATGATCGAGCATCGCGCCAGCGAGGCGGAACTTGTCGAGATGGCCGAGGCCGAGGCGGAGCGCAATCGCTGGGACGCCGAAGCGAACGCCCAACGCACCCAAATCCTAGAAAGCCTTCTGTACCAGACGAGCGCCATGGCCGAGGCCGCTAGACACGGCGACTTTAGCCATCGCATTACCGGGGACTTTGATGATCCCGCGCTCAACGACGTCGCCGCTCAGCTGAACGCCATGACGGCGAGCGTTGAAGCGAGCATCGCCGACGTGCGCGACGTGCTGATCGGTGTGGCGAACTACGATCTGTCCCAGCGCATCACCCGTGAACACCACGGGGAGTTCGCGCGCCTAAAATCTTGCGTCAACACCACGGCTGACATGCTCGCGGCGGTGGTCGACCAGTTGCAGTCGGCGGTGACGACGCTCGGCGGTGCAGCCCGCGAGTTGGCCTCGGGCGCCGCCGATTTGTCAGATCGCACCGGCAAGCAGGCCTCCTCGGTGGAGGAAACGTCAGCCGTCACCAGCCAGGTGACGGGCCAGTTGGAAAACAATGGCCAGCATGTGCGCTCGGCTGTCGCCTCGGCCGGCGCCGCCCAGGACCTCGCCCAATCCAGCGGCGAAGTGATGCGCCAGTCCACCGACGCGATCAACCGCATCGCGCCGAGC
>CAZADA010000035.1:0-25476 GCA_964483775.1 uncultured Caulobacterales bacterium | reverse complement strand
GGCGTTCAGCGCCGCCACACGCTATGACGCCACCGAGGCGTGCTTCGCCCGCAGCGGCCCATACACCGATGATCCCGGCCAAAAGCGATCCAAGAGCTGGCGCGACCCTGGTTTCCCCCAAAGCGACGACCATCCCGTTACATGCATGAACTGGGACGACGCCCAGGCCTATACAGCCTGGTTGAGCGAAACGACCAACGCGCACTACCGGCTGCTCAGCGAAGCCGAGTGGGAGTACGCCGCCCGCGCCGGGGCAACCGGCGAGTACCCCTTTGGCGACATTGGCGATCCCGATTGCACCTACATGAACACCGCAGACCAAGCCATTCTCGCCATCAACGCCGAGTGGACCGTCGAGGCGTGCCATGATCGGTATGTCCACACCGCCCCCGTGGGCGCTTACAAGCCCAACGGCTTTGGACTGTATGACTTCCACGGCAATGTGCGCGAATGGGTCGCCGACACCTGGAACAGCTACGCCGCCACGCCCGCCAATGGCTCCATACGCACCACCACCCGCACCTCCCTGCGACAGCATCCCCTTCGCGGCGGGGCGTGGCTCGACGACGCCATACATTTGCGATCCGCCAAGCGCGTGCGCCAGGAAGCCGACGTGCGCGACGCCCGCTATGGGTTTCGCGTCGCGCGCTCGATTGATCCGGCCGATCCCAATCGGCCCTAACCCGCTCAAACAGAAGCAACACCAGCCCCGCCCACTGCCAACCCATACGGAGCGATTGCTTTCGGTCTCGCCTTTGCTAGTTTGGCCGTCAGGGTGAACTTCGCACACGCGAGGGGGGAAATATGGCTTCGTCGACGGACGCCGGAGAAGGCGAACACATTGACCTGCAGGGACGTCCCGCGGTCGTTCTCACGCGCAATCAGTACCGAAACTGGGTGCTTGCGCGCATCACCACGCGGTTGGTCACGGTCATCTTTGGCGTCGCCACCGCCATCGCCGGTGTGCTCGGCTTTTTGGGCTACTACTTCATCCAAAACGAGATCGAGACGCAGGTCAGCATCTCGAGCAACACCGTCAACGAACAGCTCAACAACGAAATCAGCGCCCTACGCGAACAGATCCGCACCGAGGCCGCCGCCCTGCGCGAGGAAGTGCAGTCAGAAACCAGCCGCGCCATCCGCACCGAGCTGACTTACGACGAGACCTTCCAAACACAGATCGAGCGCCTGATCGACGACATCTTCGCCAACCCCGCGGCGCGTGACCGATTGCTGGTGGGCATCGCCAATGAGTTTGAGAACGAGTTTGCCAATGTGATCGCGTTGCGCACGCTCCGATCGTTCGTGCAAAGCGCCTTTGAGCCGCCGACCGATACGGTGGTCAGCGAACGCCGTCGCAACCTCGAGCAATTCACGCAGTTTGACGAAACCGACGGCCGGCGTTTGTTGCAGTATCTCGATTGGCGTCCGCGTCCGACCGGCGCGGCCCCCGATTGTGCAGAGACCTTCGATCACCGCAATCAAGCCAGCGAGGAGACCCAACTCACCGCGGCCGACAACGACCAATCAGCGCGCACATCGAATGGCGCAGAGGCGTGCCGTGTCTTCATCGCCGATGAGTCCGAGGAATTCGTCCAGATGATCCTCGAATCCATTGACATGGGCGAGGGCGATGCGGCCTTCATCTCCGCTTTGACGATCCAAGCGATCTTTGACCGCATCACACGCGCCGAACCGGGCATGGAGATCGACACCTACAGTGGTTTTGCCGCCGACTTGCCCGATGGCGAGCTGGTCGGCGTTGTCGGCGATTGGGTTGTCGCCAACGCCGATGACGTGAACGCAACGAAGGTGGCGAGCGGCTTGGCCCGCGGCGGGCAACGCACCACCGCAATCTTACTGGCCGAATGGTTGGAAACCGAGGGCAACGCGACGCTCGCCAACACGGCGTGGCGCGCACTGGCTCAATTTGACGTCAGCGGACTGACCGCCAGTGCGCCTGCGGCGCGCACCAACCTGGCCCGGTCCGCGTTGACGGCGACGCTCGACCCTGAGTTCCTGCAAGTCGAGCCCGCCGCGGTGATCTTTGGCGATGAGCTGTTTCGCATCGTAACGGCGGCCGACGCATCGCCAGAACTGATGCTCCAGCAAGTGCGCCAGCTCTGCGCGCCGCACACCGACGACGAGACAACAGTCGCGGGCGTGGTGTGCTCGGAAATCGAGTTCGATTCGTGGTACTTTGAAGATTTTTCGACCGAGTTTTTTAATGGCGCAGAATTGTGCGCAGCGGCGGTGGACTTTAGCGGTTTGCCAGCTTCGCAGTGCGAGCCGGCCATCTTTGTCGAACCTCTGTTGGCCGTGTTGCTGCCAGGCGACTGGTTTTCGCTCGTCCAAGCCGAGTTCCTTGACAGCCTCAACCTCGCCATCACCCAGAATGACGCCGCCGCCGCCGATCGCGCCGCGCTCTTGCTGAATGCGTGGACCCAGCGCGTCCGCAGTGATGCGCCCGCCTCCCACCGGGACGCCATCAACGCGGCGGCGGACGCGGTCCTGACAGGCGAGAACGCCGATCGCCAACTGGATCTCCTCCTCAATCCCGCGCTGAGCTCATTCGAGTTTTTTGTGCGCCACGCGAGCGAAGAGCGCGCTGGCGCCCTCACCGCAGCCACACTCGCCAGAGTGCGCGCTGGCGGGGCCATTGATCCTCAGAGCGCCGCGCGGCTCGTAACCCGCGTACGCGAACGCATGACCCAAGACCGCGACCCCCGCTATTTGGTCCAAGCCCTGCAATTAGGTCACCAGCAGGGCGAAGAAACCGGCTCAGAGCTGGGCCGCAAAGCCACCCTTGAGATCCTCGCCGCCGGTCTGGCTGGGCGTTCCACCGAGTCGCAAAGCGGCGGACTGGCCGAGATCCTCACCGCCATTGTCGACATTGCCGACAGCGGATCACGTGAACCCTTTCAACTGGCCGTTCTGGATCTGATCGATTTTGCGCTAACGATCCCAACGGACGAAGAACTCTCCGACAACACAACTGTGGCGGCGGCGGCCCAGTCGAACATTCACTTTGTACTGGACCGCCTCAGCCAAAGCGAAAACGAAGCGCTGAGCGATCGAGCCCTTGAGCTGTCATCAGCGTTCGAACGCGTCGCGCCTTGGCGCGCCGTTCCAAGCGACGCCGCGCCCGCGTGCGAAACCGCAGCGCTAACCGGCGCCGCCGAACAATGGTGCACGTTCGCCATCAGCAATGAAGGCCCCCTTGTGCTTGATGTGACCGGAGCGCCGATCAACTACGTCATCGCCTTGGACAAAGACGGGCGCACGGTGTCGGCGAGCGCGTGTTCAAGCGAGGCGTGCAGCATCACGCTCAATGTGGCCGATCAGTCCGGCGAGTTGCGGGTGCTGGTCTCATCCGCAGGCGATTCCAGCCAGATCGTGACTGTGGCGACGCGCAACACCCTGACCTTGTCCGCCCCAGCAGATCGTGGAACCGGCGCCGTGCCGGAGCTAGCCGCCGGAACCTACAACTTTGAAACGCCCTCTGATGAGTTCGGCGTACCCGGCGCATGGTTTGCACTGCCCACCTCGTCAGTCGACACGACCTACCTGATCACCACGACAGGACTGACGGCCGGCGTTGACACCTACCTCAGCGTCGTTCGCAGCGATGATCAGGTCATCCAGGACGACGACGGCGGGCCAGGCCTCGCCTCATTTATCCGTGTGACCATCAACGCCAATGAACAAGCGGAGCTGTTCGTCGAGAACATCGCAGACGCGGGCGAGTTCACCGTCATCATCGACGTTGAGTGAAACGCCTTGGCGCGCCGCAAAAGCCGGCGCGCCGTATGGGCGTGCACGCAAAGCGCGACTGTGGAACTGTGGCTCATCGCCCGGTTGCGCTTGCTGACAAATCGTCTGTCAATCATACTTCTCTCTGGGGACGAGGCGGCCTAGTCACCTCGGTAAGGACGGGCGCCATGAATCACCTCACTCCGACAAAGACTGACGAACAACGCGATGTCGCCCTCGGCGCAGCGCGCGCCGCACGCGCTCTGCTCGATCCTCCCCCGCTCGATCTGGCCCCGGCGACACTGAAGAACGCCTACGCCACCCAGTCCGCGCGCATGCAACGCCTTGGCGCCAAAATGCCCGCCGCGTTCAAACTGGGCGGCACAACCTCCGCCTCGCGCAACAAATTCAAATGTGAAGCTCCCTACTTCGGCATGCTCAGCCAAATTGAAGTGGTCAACGACGACACGCTCCAATGGCGTGAGCGCATCCGCCCGCATGTAGAGCCCGAAGTCGCCGTGGGCATGAGCACAACCCTGCCGCCGCAGCGCGGAGGTTACTCGATTGATCAGCTGGAGGCCGAGATCGCTTGGATCGCACCCGCGCTCGACCTCGGCGACACAGCGCTTGCCGATCCGATCAGCGCAGGCTTGGCCTGGGTGCTCTCTGACGGGTGCGCCGCGGGTCGTTTGGTGATTGGCGAGCGCCTGGGCGCCGACGCCCTGTCAGCCTTTGAGCAAAGCTTGGTTCTGGTCACCGTCAACGGGCGCGTCGTGGCCAGCGGTTGCGTGCAAGCCATGATTGGCGGCGTCTTGGGTGCGCTGCGTGAGTTTCTCTTGGTGCTTGCCGAGTATGACTTAGCGCTGCCAGCAGGCGCGCCGGTGGCGCTTGGCGGGTGCGCGCCCGCCCAGCCCTTGCCGGCAAGCGGGGAGGTCTGCGCCATCTTCGGAGACGCCGGCTCGGTTGCAGTGGCCGTGTAGCCGGCGGCTGTTGTCGCAAAACAGCCACACGGTCCAAGTGTTGTCACGTGTGTCTGACCAGGCGGCCTTCGCCCGTCACTCAGACCCCAGGGGAGCGCCCCTAGACGGCGCGGGGCGATGGACAGGCGAGGGGCGCTATAAACAAAGGGGGTCCATAGTGTCGGACAAGTTTGCCGCTGCAGCCCGCCGAGCCGCGGCCGAGCAAAACGCAATGCGGGGGAAAAAAGGCCGCCTCCTGGCCGAACTCAAAGACCGCAATAAGGGGCGCACGGTGTTTGTGGTGGGCAACGGGCCCAGTGTCCGCACTGAGGACTTAGATTTGCTCCACGGCGCGCCGGTCATCGCCACCAACCGATTTCATTTGAGCTATCCCCGGCTGCGTTTGCGGCCAGATTACACGGTGGCCTCAGGTGAACAGCTGATGGCCAATCATGGCCAGCGCATTCTGCGCGACGCCGGCACCCCGGTTTTGATCCCCGAAGACGATCGCGCCCGCCTCAACCTAACCACGCCAGGCGACGCCGCCGCAGCAGACGACCAAGAGACGGCGCACGAAGAGTTGACCATGCTTGAAACCTTCGCGGTCAAGCGAGGGACGACGCCGGCGTTTCGTCCCAACCCGAAATCAGGTTTCGCCGACGCCGGCCTCACGGGCTTTTTCGCCATGCAATTGGCCGCATGGACGGGCGCAAAGCGGATTGTGCTGTACGGCTTCGACTTGACCTTCACGATTTCGCCGCGCGCCGAACATGTCGACGACCTTGTGCGCGACGCGGGCGAACGCAACCACTTCATCGCCGGTTATCGCGATCGCGGCGAGCTGTGGCGCCCGCTTAACATTGATGCGGTCATGGCGGCTATGGACGCCGCGCACAGCTGGGCCAAGTCAAAAAAGACCCCCATCGTCAACGCCACACGAGGCGGCGCTCTAGAGGCCTTTCCCCGCGTTGAACTGCGCGACGAATTATCGGACGCCGATTTTGGCGTGGAACTCTTCCTTAAGAGCTAGCGCACCAAGGACCACCCCGTCATGGACGCCACCAGTCAAACGACCTCGCGCAGCCTGATTGAAACCCTGCGCACCCTTGCCGACCAGGCCGGCCCAGACGGCATGACCCTGCACGAACTGTTCGAAGCTCTGGGGGAACGCGCCTTCGGCGCCATGCTGTTCGCCCTGGCGCTGCCATGCTGCATTCCGTTTCTCTACGGCGTTCCCCAAGTGGTCGCCGTCCCGATGATGGCGATCGCCTTACAAATGGCCGCTGGCCGGCCCGAACCCTGGCTGCCCAAAAAGCTCGGCGAGCGGCGCATCGACCAGAAGGGATTGCTGCGCATGGCCAACGGCGCGAGTCGGTATTTTGGCTGGCTCGAGCGGTTTTCCGCCCGCCGGCTACAGATCCTCGCCGGCCCGGTCGCCGAACGCCTTGTGGGGGCCGTGCTGGTGGTGTTTTGCGCCTCGATCTTGACGCCCCTGCCGGCGACCAACACCACGCCAGGCATTGCTGTCGCCCTCACCGCCTATGGGCTGATGGAGCGCGACGGCTTGCTGGTCAGTTTCGGCTTGGTGGTCGGCGTCGCATGGGTCGCGTTCTTGGTCGCCGTGGCCGTGCTGGCGTGGAGCGTGCTCACCGACCCGAACAGCGGCACGACCGACGTCATCCGGACCGCCATTGATGTCGTCCGAGGGTGGTTGCCGGCGCGATAGTCTCGGGCCTCACAGGTGGCGCGCTGATAGGCTACGCTTCGTTTTGTCGCGTGGCCGGCGGCGCCAACGGGGCTCGGTCGGGCAACCCAAATGGCGTAGAGTACGATTGATGACCAACCAAAATAGCGATGGCGCCGCCCTATCGGCAGGCAAGCTTCGGGTGTGGGACGGCATCAAGGCCCGCGCGCCCGCAGTCATAGCAAAAACGTGGCGGCATTGGCCGCTCGTGGCGCTGATTGTGGCGCTGTTCGCATTGGGATCAGCGCACGCCATTGAACGCCTGTTGCAGGTCGCCCCCTGCCGTTTGTGTTTCGTCCAGCGCTGGGTGTACTGGGCGGTTGTGGCCGTGGGGATCGCAGCGACCATCGCCGCCTGGAGTCGCCCGTCAAGCGCCCGGCTGCGCGCGGCCGACTTTGTGATAGCGGGTGTGTTTCTGACCGGCAGCGTGGTCGCCGCCTACCACGCCGGCGTGGAATGGGAGATTTTCCCCGACCCGGGCTGCGGCGCGGCTCAAGAAATCACGGCCGCAGAAAACCTCGCCATTTTGGAGGGACGGATGAAACCGCCGGCCTCACCATCGTGCCAAGAGGCGGTGGTGAGCTTTGCAGGCTTGTCCATGGCCGGCTGGAACGTTGTGATATCGTTGGCGTTTGCCGTGCTAAGTCTGGTGGCCGCCGCCCGCACGCCAGCGGAATGGGAGAATCAAGATGACTGACGCTGCGACCACGCCGCCCTCCCAAGCCGCAGACAAGCCCCGCAACGACGAAGCGCCCGTCTTCCCAGGCGATGGCCGCCGCGAACGCCGCGTGCGCGAGATGATCCGCGTCGACCATGCTGGCGAGTACGGCGCCGTCGCCATCTATCGCGGCCAGCGCGCTGTGTTTGATCGTCTCAAATCCAAGCGCCGCATCGCCGATCAACTGGAAGAAATGGAAGCCGACGAGCAGCATCACCTCGATGCGTTCGACACCATGATCCGCGAGGGGCGCTCACGTCCCACCGCCCTGATGCCGTTATGGAATGTCGCCGGATACGGCCTGGGCGTCGCCACGGCGCTCTTGGGCGAAAAGGCCGCACACGCCTGCACCGAAGCCGTCGAGAGCGTCATCGAGCAACACTATGGTGACCAGGTCAAAGAGCTCGAGCGCTACGGCGAGAGCGAGCTCGCCGCCACCTTCGCCAAGTTCCGCGACGAAGAAATCGCGCACAAAAACTTGGCCGTGGAGGAAGGCGCCAAATCAGCACCTGGCTATCCGGTGCTATCAGCGTTGATCAAATTCGGCTGCCGCGCGGCCATCAAGGTGAGTGAGAAGCTCTAGCCCCACCCCAGCTCACGCGACAGCGCCGGCGCTTTGTAGCTGAAACACCCGTCCACGCGTTCGGAAAACCGCTCCACACCGGCAAAAGCGCGCAAATGGCGCAGCAAAAGCTGCGGATCGATCCCCTCATCAGCGGCGAACGCATCGATGTACGCCTGAAGATCAGGATTGATCCGATAAAGCATGGCGTCGACGGTCTCAAAGTCGCTGAACTCATCGGGCAGTCCGGCCACAAAGGTTGCGACCGCCGCAGCGGCCTCCTCGGTGACCACCGTGACGTAGACATCGGTGATGCACGAACAGCCCGCCTCGATCTCCGAGCGCTCCGCCGCGCTCAGCTCACGATCCAGAGCATCGACAACCACCTTGCCCGTCGCCACGGTACAACGCGCGACGTAGGCACCGAAATCAGGCTCCCCCACGCCGGCCGACGGGGCGTCCCCTTCGCCACACCCGGCAAGCCACGCCGCCAAAAACACAACGGTCCAGAGCCGCATCCGCCAGTCTCCCCTGAGCTGCGTCCACACCAACCATGGGCGCGATGAGGCTGCACGGTCAACGCTGCACCGCCCCATTACCGGACGCAGCGAGCACAGACGGCGCGGCAACCTCGCAACGGCCCGCGGCCAGTGGTAAGCTTGCCGCATGACGCGCGTACTCATCCTGATCGTCATGGCCCTCGCTGCAACATGGAGCGCCAGCGCCCAGCCATGGGACGTCTCAACACCCGTGCCGGTGAGCATCGAGGGCTATGACGGCCACGCCATGGAGCCATTCTTGTCGCGCAACGGCGAGTGGTTGTTCTTCAACAATCGCAACCAACCCGACGATCAGACGGACATTCACCTTGCCCGCCGACTAACCGCCACGCGTTTCGCCTATGTGGGCCCGCTCCACGGCGCCAACTCGCCCGAACTCGACGGCGTGCCAAGCATGGACGTGCAGGGCGCCTTCTACTTTGTATCGCCGCGCGCCTACGACGAGACGCGCAACACCCTCTGGCAGGGCGTGTTCGCCGATGGCGAGGTCAGCGCCGTCACGCCGTTACGCGGCGAATCATGGCGAAACCGGCCGCTGTGGCTCAACATGGACGCCGAAATCAGCGCTGACGGCCAAACGCTCTATTTCACTGAGAACCGTTGGCGCTTGTTCGGCGGCGGCATCCAATCATCAAACATCGTGATCGCGCGGCGCGACGACGCCGGTGCGTTCCAACGGCCTGACAACGCTGAGTCCCTGTTTGAGCAGATCAACACCAATCTGTTGGAGTTTGCGCCCGCGCTCACACCTGATGAACTGACATTGTACTTCACCCGCGTTGACCGCGCCGCGCTAGACGCAGGGCGCCCCAACGGGTTCGGCATCTTCGCCGCAACGCGCAACGCACAATCAGAACCATTTGGCCCGCCGCAGCGCATTGAGGCCATCAACGGCTATGTCGAAGCGCCCACGCTGTCGCCCGACGGATGCGGGATCTATTTTCACAAACGCGTCAACGAGGTGTTTGAGATCCAATTGGCGCGAAGGACCGACTGCCCTGAGCCCTAAGGCCGGCATGGGCGCGCCAACCGTAGAACCGCGCGACAGCGCCGCTACCCTTCCAGCTCCACATCCCAGTAGAGGTAGTCCATCCAGGTCTCATGCAGGTGGTTAGGCGGGAAGCGCCGGCCCATCGCCTGCAATTGCGACATGGTTGGCCGCACCGGCTTGCGCGCCGGGAACATGTCGGCCTCTTTTGGCGTCCGACCGCCCTTGCGCAGATTGCACGGACTGCAGGCCGCCACGATGTTGGTCCACGTCGTGCGTCCGCCCTTGGACCGGGGCACCACATGATCGAAGGTCAAGTCCTCTTTCGCCCCGCAATACACGCAAGAAAATCCGTCGCGCAGGAACACGTTGAATCGGGTGAACGCCGGCGGGCGATCCTGCTGCACAAAGTCCTTGAGCGACACAACGCTGGGCGCTGGAATCGAAAAGCTCGGCGAGCGGATCGGTTGGTCATAGCTGGCGACGATGTTCACTCGGTTGAGGAACACGTTCTTGATGGCTTCTTGCCAGGACCAGAGAGAGAGAGGGTAGTAACTCAACGGACGATAGTCGGCGTTGAGCACCAAACACGGCCACCCGGCCAGCGGAGAAGTTTGCACGTGCATCCTTGATCTCCCTTAGGCCTTGCTGCCTTGAAGTATATCTGAGTCGCGATCCCTGAAGGCGCGTCTCCCGTGTTTGTCCTGTCGATGTCCTGTGTATAACCGGAATCGCATGACGGGTTTATGACAAATCGACGCCCATCCGTGCTGACGCGCGTATCCCTAGCCGTCCGCCGTTTGCACCGCCAGCGCTCGGCTCACATGGCGCACGGCGAGCATGAGCCCGTCGGGCGAGATCCCATGGCCAACGCCGTCACACATATGAGCAAAAACCGGCACGTTGACCGCTTCGAGCCGCTCGGCGGACCATGAGAGAAAATGCGAGGGCACCGTCGGATCGCTGTCGCCATGGACCAGCAGTGTGGGCGGACGCGATTGGATCTCGAGCGGCAAACGGTCCGCGCCCACGGCAATGCCGGAAAACCCCACCAACGCCGCCGGGCCTGGCGATCGGCGCAAGCCCGCGTAGAGCGTCATCATCGCACCTTGACTGAAGCCCACCACAGCCAATCGGTCATCGGTCAGATCGAGCCGCGCCAACTCCTCATCCAAAAACGCATTCAACGTTGGCGCCGCCTGTTCAGCCCCAACGCCCATCAGCTTTTCGCTGATCTCAGGGATGGCGAACCACTGACGCCCGCCGGGGAAAAACGGCACAGGTTCGGGCGCATTGGGGCTGACGAACATCGCCCCTGGCAAAGCTCGAGCAAAATGCGGCGCAAGCGCGATCAGATCATCGCCATTCGATCCATAGCCGTGCAGAAACACGACCAGGGCATCAGCCGCCCCGCCCTGCGCCGGGCCAACCCGCGGTCCATCCAACATCTCGCGCTCCCCCATTTGTGAAACGGCGCCATCAGGTCATGGTACCTTCATGCATGCATTCGTCACCCGTTTCGCGCCCAGCCCCACCGGCCATCTGCACCTTGGACACGCCTTTTCGGCCCTGACCGCCTACCACGCCGCAAGAGCCGCCAACGGACGTTTTGTGCTTCGCATCGAAGACATCGATCAAACCCGATGTCGCCCCGCCTTTGAAGCCGCGATCTACGAGGACCTCGCTTGGCTTGGCCTGACATGGGAGTTGCCGGTGCGTCGCCAGGCTGAACACGTGGACGAGTACGCTGCGACCCTCGCCCGCCTACGCGCCGACGGCCTCATCTACCGCTGCTTCAAGACGCGCAAGGAGATCGCCGACGAGGTCACCCGCGCGCCCCATCTGGCGCCGGAAGGTCCCGAAGGCCCCGCCTATGTCGGTCAGCCTGCGCCCGCCCGCGACGAACACCGTCTGCTTGACCACGGCGCCCCCTACGCCTGGCGCTTGTCCATGGACCGCGCGCTCTCCAGCCCCAAAGCGCAGCCCGCCCGACTGCGTTTCACGATCGAAGATGAGCATGGCGCGCAGACGATCGCCGCCAATCCCGCCATGTTCGGCGACGCGATCCTGGGGCGAAAAGACTCTGGCACAAGCTACCATCTCGCCGCTGTGCACGACGACGCCTTACAAGAGATCACCCACGTGATCCGCGGCGACGACCTCGCAGCCGCCGCCCATCTCCATGTGCTGTTGCAGGCGCTCCTTGACCTGCCCACGCCGATCTACCGCCACCACCGTTTGATCACCGGACCGGACGGCAAGCGCCTCGCCAAACGCGACAAGGCCCAAACGCTCCAGGCATTGCGCGCGGCCGGCGTCAGTCCCAGCGAGATTCGGTCACGCCTCGGCCTAGGACCGGGCTAGCACGGCCGCATACAGCCCGTCGCATGGCCACAGCGCGCGATTGTCGGTAAGCCTCATTGGCGAAGAGGGAAAAAGGGGGCGACCCATGGCCGAGGCCAACGGAAGCGACGACGCGTTTTTGACCGATGTGTGGTACCTTGCGTCACTGTCCAGGGACGTCAAAGCCGGCGCGATCCAACACAAAACGATCCTTGGTGAACCGATCTTGTTGGGGCGGGACAGCTCCGGCGCCGCCTTCGCTTTGCGTGACATTTGCCCACACCGCGCCGCACCGCTCTCAGCAGGCCGCCTGCTCGAAGAGGGCGCCTATCCAGAAGACAAAGCCGCCACTGTGGAGTGCCCCTATCATGGCTGGCGGTTTCGCACCTCCGACGGCGTGTGCGCCGCCATCCCATCCTTGACCAACGACCAGGAGTTTGAGGTCGATCGCATCCGCGTTCGCCGGTTCCCACTCGAGGAAAAAAACGGGCTGCTGTGGATCTACATCGCGGCGGACAAGCGCCCGGGCGTTGAACCGGCAATGCCCGCTCCCGACCTGCCCGATGGGGTGTCAGGCGACCCCAAAATCGTCGAGACGCAACTGTTTGATTGTCATGCCGACCAAGCCATTCTGCAATTGATTGATCCCGCCCACGGCCCGTTTGTGCACCGCCAGTGGTGGTGGCGCACGGCCAAGTCAATGCACGAGAAGCAAAAGGCCTACGCCCCCAATGAGATGGGCTTCACCATGGTCACCCACCCCGCCTCGTCCAACAGCTTCGCCTACAAGATCATCGGCGGCGGGCGGCCCGACATCGAAATCGCCTTCAAGCTCCCAGGACTGCGCTTGGAGCTCATGAAAAACAACAAGCACACCATCCTTGGCCTCACCGCCATCACCCCGCTCACCGAAGATAAGACCGAGATCCGACAAATTTTCTTTTGGAAGCACGCCCTGTTGTCAGCCTTCCGGCCCATCATGCAGCCCATTATGAGCATGTTTCTCAAGCAGGATGGCCGCATTGTCGGGTTGCAGCACGAAGCCTTGCCGCTCGCCGGGGCGCCGATCTTGGTCGAGCAGGCCGACGCTCTGGTGAAATGGTACTACAAATGCAAGCGTGAGTGGGTCGCTTCGCGTAACGAAAACCGCCCGTTCAACAACCCAGTGGAGCCGACAACCTTGCGCTGGCGCACCTAGCATCACCAGCGCGCCGGCCGATCAGCACAAGAAACGTCTTGGTTCCGGCCACATACGCTCTACGTCTACGTCATGGGTTGGACGTCCGGCATACTCGCCCCGCTTGCCATGGGGGCTGTCTTCATCGTGCTCGGCCTGGGCATTTACACCATGTTCAAAGGTGGCCCCGTTCGCGGCATCTCCAGCAACAAGCTCATGCGGTTACGCGTGATCTTCCAGGCCGTCGCTGTGGTTTTACTACTGGCTTGGCTCGGCTGGATGAACAACGGCGCTTAGACCCTAGCGCGCAGCGTCAGCTTGGCGCGAAGCTTCCACGGTCTCACGCATGCTCCGCCGGCCGCCCAAACGAACGTCGGTGTCAAAGAACATGGCCCAGTATTCGCCGAGCAGCTCCATCCGCTCATGCGGCGCGCGCAAGCGCTTGGCGTCGCGTTCCGACAAACGAAAGCCTTCAAGACGCGCACCTTGATTGGCGCCCTCAATGAAGCAGCCATCGAACCGCAACGGCCGTTCTTGGTTGGCCTCAAACATCAGCTCGGCAATCCCTTCGCGCGAACCACCCGGCTCATCGGCGCGGTTCTGCAGGTGCTTCAGCTTCACCACAGGCCATTGAATGTCTTGGAAGTCAGCGCGGAAATTGGCTGTGATTTCGCCTTCATTGTTGATGAAGCGGCCCGTCACCAGCACGCGATCTTCGACTGGCAGGAAATCAAGCACCGCAATGGCGCGCCGGTCATCGTCCAACCGCACGCCTTCAACCCAGGTGCCCTCAAAATAGTAGCGCCCCAACAACCACTTGCGCACGCGCGTGAAACCGAAAACCCGCGGCAACACGTAGTGGGCAAGCGACAGCCACACCAGGACAACCAAGCCGATCAAGAACGCCGTAGCGAACAAACCCGACATTGGCGCTTGGGGATTGGCGGCGAACAACGACGTGGCCAAATGGTCCACCGGCCCGCTGGCATAGGTCATCAATCCCACGCCGACGCTGACCAACGCCACGGACAGCGAATTCGAGATGAGTTTGAAACGCTTATAGGGATCCATACAGCCCTCTCCATCCCGCTACGCTTGCATCGTCGTTGCGTGTTCAGGCAGCTGGGTAGCATGGTGAATATCAAGAAATCGTCACCAAGCCGGCAATTTACGGCTAACCATAAAACCAAATGACGTCGACAACCTCAGGCCACCACGCCGCTTAACGGAGAACCGCCATGGTCCGTTTGACCAAGATCTACACCCGCGCTGGCGACCAAGGCCGAACCCGCTTGGCCACCGGAGAGGACGTCGACAAATTCGCCCCCCGCGTTGCAGCCTATGGAGCGGTGGACGAAACCAACGCCGCCGTCGGTCTGGCGCGCGCCGCGATCACCGACGAGATGCTCAACGCCGATCTTGAGCGAATCCAAAACGACCTGTTTGATGTGGGCGCCGACCTCGCCACGCCGGGTCCCGACGCGGACCTTGGCTTTGAACCCTTGCGGATCGTCGAGAGCCAAACCGCCTGGCTTGAAACCAAAATCGACGCGCTCAACGCAGACCTCCCCGACCTGACATCCTTTGTGCTGCCGGCGGGATCAGAAGCCACCGCCCGCTTGCATGTGGCGCGCACCGTATGCCGCAGGGCCGAACGCCGCGCCGCTGAACTGCGCGCCTGCGACGCCGAACGCACCAACCCCAGCGCTGTGATCTATCTCAACCGGCTATCGGACTATCTGTTTGTCGCCGCCCGCTGGACCGCACGCGAAGCCGGCGAAACCCTGTGGGTCCCCGCCGCCAACCGCTAGGGACTGACACGCGCCGTCATCCAGGCGGCCATCGCATCCATGGCCGCCGGCGCGAGGGTCTCCTCAATCACAATGTACTCGCTCAGAGCGCCGGTCTCGGCCGTCTGAAACAGATGGTTGAGCCCCTCAAACACAATCAGCGTGTTGTCTGGGTGCCCTGCCTCCACCAACGCCAAGCGCATCGGTTCGACATTGATCTCGGGCGCCACCTGCAGATCCTTGCTCCCAAACAGCGCCAGGATCGGCCCGCCAAACGCCTGGATAGCGTCGCGCGGATCCACATCCATCAAACTGATCAGCGCGCCTGAACACATTTGGTCAGCTGGCGGCGCCGCCTCGCTCAAGCCTTGATCGTCAAGCGACTGGCTCAGGCGGGCGATGCAGGAGTCAAGGTCGCCTGTCGAGAGCGCAGCGATCACCTCAGTTTGAATGGCGAACTGGGTTCCCAACATGGCGACGGACACACCCTCGGCCTGCGCAATCCGGACCAATTGGTCGCGAAGCGTGTCCTCCAGGCTCACCGCAGGCCCCGCCCACAACACAAGAAAGCCGGCATTCGTACGCTGCGCCGCCAGCGGGCCGGTAATGGCGCCCTCCGAGTGTCCAACATAGCCCACGCGATACTGGTCCACCCGCGCATCAGCGGCCAACCACGTCCACACCGCGCCCGCATCGGCGGCGAAATCGTGAATGCTCGCCGAGGCGAAATCGCCCGTCGATGCGCCGGCGCCGCGGTCATCATAGCGCGCGACAGCAAAGCCCCGCCGCGCCAAATGATCGGCCAGCACCAAAAAGGGCCGATGGTTCATCAGCTCTTCGTTGCGGTCCTGTGGGCCCGAGCCTGACACCAACACCACCCCAGGATGCGGCCCTTCGCCCGGCGGAACATAAAGCTCACCAGCCAAGGTCACGCCGTCAGCGCCGCCCGTCTCCACCGCAAAGGATTCCACAGCATAGGGCGCATCCCCAACGGGATCCTGCGGTCGCGCGCCCAGCCCCGTCGGTTGGGCCTCGGGCGGGGCGTCGGTGGGCTCGAGCGTCAGCGGCAACTGGGAAAAACCTTGGCTCCATGTGCCGGAAATCGCAGGGATTTGCTCGTCGAGCGCCCCATCGAACGTCGCGGCAATCACGCGAAAGGACACACGGATCGCCCGGCCTTCGAGCGCCATCTCGTCAGCCGCAAACTGCACCCCGCCTTGATCGACGCTGGTGACCTGGACCGTCCCCGCGCCCACATCGATCTCAAAGACCAGTCTGAGCTCCGGACCACCCACGTCCAACGCCCCAAGCCACAGCCCATCGAACGCCTCAGCCGACGGCTCCTCCTGCGCCCACCCCGCGCCGACAACGCCAAGCAGACCCACCAGCACCGCCATCACCCGCCGCATATCGACCTCCAAATTACATATCACAATGATATCACATCAATCTCAACCACAGCAAGTCGCCCCGCGCTCAACTTCTGACGTTGACGTCAGCGTCAATCTGTCGTTAGACCGAAGCATTGGCGAACACTGGCATTCAGCTTAAGTTGCCGCCAAGACTGACACTTGGGGCGACGCGGGGAAACCGGCGGCGAGCCACAGAAGACAACGTCTAAGGGAGAAGCTGATGAAGGTGCTCGCACCCATCAAACGGGTCGTCGATTACAACGTCAAAGTCCGCGTCAAGCCGGATCACACCGGCGTGGACCTCGCCAATGTGAAAATGTCGATGAATCCGTTTTGTGAGATCGCGGTCGAAGAAGCGATCCGCCTGAAGGAAAAAGGTGCGGCGAGCGAGATCATCGTCGCCTCCATCGGGCCCGAAAAGGCGCAAGACCAATTGCGCGCCGCCCTGGCCATGGGCGCCGACCGCGCCATTCTGGTGAAAACCGACGCCGAGGTCGAACCCCTCGCGGTCGCCAAGATCCTGCAGAAAATTGTTGAGGCGGAGAGCCCCGAATTGGTGATCCTCGGCAAACAGGCCATCGATGGAGACAACAACCAAACGGGTCAAATGCTGGCCGCGTTGCTCGGCTGGCCCCAGGCGACCTTCGCATCAGAAGTCAAACAAGAAGGCGGCGGCCTGCACGTCACCCGAGAAGTCGACGGCGGCCTGCAGACCCTCGCACTGCAAACCCCATCAATCGTCACGACAGACTTGCGCCTCAACGAGCCGCGTTACGCGAAGCTGCCCGACATCATGAAGGCCAAGAAAAAGCCCATGGACGTCTAAACGCCTGAGGACATTGGCGTCGACGTCACACCGCGTCTCACCGTCGTGGAAGTGACCCCGCCCGCCCAACGCGAAGCCGGGATCATGGTTGAAACCGTCACCGAACTGGTCAGCAAACTCAAAACCGAAGCGGGAGTGCTCTGATGTCCGTTCTCGTCATCGCCGAACACGACAACACTGAACTCAAAGACGCCACGCACAAGACCGTCAGCGCCGCTAAGGCGATCGGCGGCGACGTCGATATCCTGGTCGCTGGCGACAACGCCAGCGCCCCCGCCCAAGCGGCGGCGCAAATCGAAGGCGTGCGCAAAGTGCTGCACGCGGATGGCGCGGTGTTGGGCAAACAGCTCGCCGAAGCCATGGAAGCCCTGATTGTGCCTTTGATGGCCGATTACGATGCCGTGCTGGCGCCAGCCTCAACCACGGGCAAGAACTTCATGCCCCGCATCGCCGCCAAGCTTGATGTCATGCAGATCTCTGACATCACCGCAGTCAAAGCACCCGACACCTATGAGCGCCCGATCTACGCCGGCAACGCCATAATGACCGTCAAGTCCACCGACGCCAAAAAGGTCATCACGGTACGGCCAACAACCTTCCCCGCCGCCGGCGAGGGGGGCTCGGCGACCGTTGAGAGCCTCGATGCGCCGGCCGGTCCCTTCGCCTCGGCGTTTGTCGGCGAAGAATTGTCCCAGTCCGATCGTCCTGAACTGGGCGGCGCCAAAATCGTCGTGTCCGGCGGACGCGCGCTAGCAAGCTCGGACAATTTCACCAAGGTCATCGAGCCATTGGCCGATCAGCTCGGCGCCGCGGTCGGCGCCTCACGCGCAGCCGTGGACGCCGGCTACATTTCCAACGACTATCAGGTCGGCCAAACCGGCAAAGTGGTCGCGCCTGAGCTCTATTTTGCGATCGGCATTTCCGGCGCAATCCAACATTTGGCGGGCATGAAGGACAGCAAGGTCATCGTCGCCATCAACAAGGACGAAGAAGCGCCGATCTTCCAGGTCGCCGATTACGGCCTGGTCGGCGATTTGTTTGCCATTGTTCCTGAGTTGCAAACCGAGCTTGAGACAATCGGCTACGCCCGCCCCCAAGTGGCCGCGGAGTAACGCACAACACTGATCGGTGTTTGACGGCAAGGTCCCGGGGGACGGGGTCTTGCCGGTGGGGGGATGCATGGACCTGTCGTGGGCTGGCGAGATCGCCGAACTGCTCAACCGCTTTCTTGACGGCGAGCTCAGCGGCGACGATGCGCTGCGTGCGTTGGCGGCGATTGGCGGATCACTCCTCTTGGGCATAGCCGTCGGCCGATGGCGCTCCATCGCCATGCGTTTGCCCGTGCTCCGGGGGCTGATTGATCCTTACGCCGCCTTCGCCAGCCTCTACATTGAGATTTTTGAGAACGACGACGTCGCGCATTACGCGATCTTTCGCATCTATTATCGTTACAAGTACAAACACTATGCAGCCGAAGGCATAGCCTACAACGTTGACCAATCGCATCACGGGACGTTCAAGAGCAACTTCGTTCGCTTTCCCACAGAAGAACGTCCCACCATTGAGTTCGTCTGGAGCAGCCATTCATCCGGCGCCCATCAACTGACCGGCCATACAATCATCGACATTGATGAAATCGACAGCGGCAAACCGATTGAGGGCAGCGGCGCCGTCATCGGCTTCCAGAACTTGGACAAACGGCCGTTCCGCCTTTACGAGCTGACGCGCAAATCAGCCCGGCGATTGGCGGGCCAACCGCCGCCGCGAACAGAATCCCAACGCCAGGCCTTCATGACCGCGCTGAGGGCCAAACGAACACAGGACGGCGCGCCGAGTCAGCCAGCACAGTCCAGCTGATCCATCACCACAACCAAGTGTGGCCACCGGTGACGAGCTGGTTTAAGAGCATCGCCCGGGGCTCTTTTCCGTCGCTGATGATCAGGGATTGGACGTAATGGGCGAAATATCGATCGTCGGCGTCATTGGCGCTGGCCAGATGGGCGCTGGCATCGCCCAAGTGTGCGCAACCGCAGGCTACGACGTGCGCCTCGCGGACCGATCGCTGGACTTGGCCAATGCGGGTCTGGACGCCATAGCCGCCCAGCTCGACAAACAGGTCGCCAAAGGCAAACTGTCCTTAGACCAAGCGACCGCCGCCAAGAGCCGTATCGAGACCGTCGACGGGCTCGCCGGCATGGCGACCTGCGATCTTGTTATTGAGGCCGCCTCGGAGGATGAGGCCACCAAGCGCAACATCTTCGCGAGCGTGTCCCCCCATCTGAGCAGCCACGCCATCCTGGCGACCAACACCTCCTCACTGTCCATCACCCGCCTCGCCGCCGCCAGCGAACGGCCCGACCGTTTCATCGGCGTGCATTTCATGAACCCCGCCCCGGTGATGAAACTGGTGGAGCTGGTACGCGGCATGCAGACCAGCGAGGCGACCTTCGCCCAAGGCCAAGCTTTCGTGCAGAGCCTCGACAAGACCATGGCGATCGCCGAAGACAGCCCCGCCTTCATCGTCAACCGCGTGTTGATCCCGATGATCAATGAGGCCTGCTACGCCTTGTTCGAGGGGGTGGGCTCGGTCGAGAGCATCGATGCGGCCATGAAGCTTGGCGCCAATCATCCCATGGGCCCCTTTGAGCTCGCCGACTTTATTGGCTTGGACATTTGCGTCGCCATTCTCCGCGTGCTGTACGACGAGCTGGGCGGGGTAAAATACAAACCCTGCCCGCTTTTGGTCAAACACGTCGACGCAGGCTGGCTTGGACGCAAATCGGGCCGCGGCTTTTATGACTATCGCAACCCGACAACGACGCCCGCATCAGGCCCATAGCCACTGCGCCAACTGGTCGGCGCAGCGCAGAGCCGATTGACAATCCAGGCCCGGACGCGATCGTGTGCGCCATGATCTTCAACTCGCCCAAACCGCTCTTAATGCTGTATCTGCGCCGGCCGCGACCGGTGTGGATCACGCTCGGCCTGATCGCCGCCATTGTCGCGGCGGCGGCTGCGGCCACAGCCATCGTGTTCTTCGCCGAGATCCCAATCCGCCTCGGGCTGACGTCACCGGTGGGCGGACGCACCTATTCAGCCAACGCCCCGATCGCCGCAGGGCAAGTCTTCGCCATCGCCGGGGCCGCAGCGGCTCTCTGTGTCGGCGCGCCCTGGTATGCATTGACCCACGCCCGCGCCCGCAAGCGCAGGTTTGGCGTGATCATCGAAGGCTTCTGGATCGCCGTGGCCGCAACCGTGCTCGTCGGTGTGATCGTCGCCATCATGACAACCGCCAATTTGGTCGCCCAAGACAACGCCGCAGCCAACGGCGATTGGTTCGGTATGATCGCGACATCCGTGGGCGTGGTGCTGGTCATCTCCGTGTTTGGATCGCTGTTCGCCGCCCCCGCAGGCATCGCCGCGGGGATCGTCCTGTCTTTGGTTGCCTTCACCCACGCCGCGCCGGCCGACAACGAACCCGACCACCCCCTCGCCCGCGGCCGTTACTGACAGCGCCAACCCGCCCAACTGGAACGCCGCTTGCACTCCCATGTTCACAAACGCCGCTGAGACGGCGCGAATATGGGGTGAAGGCCAATGCTGCAGACACGCGCGCTTGAGATGATCACCATTGGTTTGCTTGGCGCCATTGCGGCGCTGGCAAGCGCGGCCGCCACCTTGCACAGCGGCCACACAGCCGATGTGTTCTACTTCATGTCCGCCATCGCCGCCGGCGGCGCCATTGGTCGCTGGCCGTTGGCGTTTCCCACCCCGCCCCGCCGGCAATCCACCGACGCCGATTTCGACGCTTAGCCAGCCTACCCGCGGAAGCTCTCAGCCATCACCACGCGCAAAAAGGCCAACGCCTCGGGGCTGGCCCAATCGGCAATGCCTTCAAGGCGCGCCACTTCTCGGCCCGCAGCGTCAAACACGATCGTCGTCGGCATACCGCGCGCGCGCAATTCAAAGCCAAGCCCCATTGTCACATCCTGCAACAATGGAAGGGCGTCGAGCCCGTTGGTTTCGTAGAACTCACGCGGCGCTTCGGTATCCGGTTCAAGCGCCACCGGCGCCACGACAAAACGTTCTGACCCCAAGGTTTGCTCGAGCTCATTGAGATGCGGCATCTCGATGATGCACGGCGCGCAATTGGTGGCCCAGATATTCAACACCACCACCTGGCCGCGGTAACGGCCAAGCGACACCATCTCGCCATCGCCGGTGCGAACCTCTCGGTCTGGCAGGGTCACCGGACCTTGGTCGTCATTGGGATCAGGGAACATCAGCTTCACCATGTCGCCGGCGATGACATCCTCATAGACCGCTGGCAGGTGTGCGATTTCCACCGCCTCGCCGCGCGCTTGCGCTTCAACAGCAGCGATCTGCGCCTCCATGTCGCGCCGGGCCTCAGCGAGCAGCGCCAGCTCTTCAGCCAAAGCTGCGTCCGCCTCGCCGGCCGCCCGTGCTTGGCGATCATCGGCCGGATCCGCCTGCGACGTGATGACGCCCGGGCCCTCGCCGCCGTCGCGCGCTTGTCCCATCGGCACAATAAAGACAGCGTAGACAAACAGCCCAAAGCCAACAACGATGAGCCCGACAATCACGTGGGGCAAAAACCGGCCCAAGCCGCGATCACCCTGCGTTTCGGTAGTCCCCGTCATATCGCTCTCCTGGATCCATGTGTCATGACCGAACATAAGACCGCCCAGCCTGAGGCCAAGCCGAGCCAACACGACGCGCCGTCCTCCGCACCGGGCGACACGGCCAACACGTTGTGGGGCGGGCGCTTTGCCGCAGGGCCGGCCGCCGTCATGGAGGCCATCAACGCCTCGATTGATGTCGACAAGCGTCTCGCCGACCAAGACATTGACGGATCGCTGGCCCACGTCGCCATGCTAGCCGCCTGCGGCATCGTCACCCAAGCCGACGCCGACGCCATCCGCACCGGTCTCGAAGAGATCCGCGGCGAGATCAAGGCTGGCGCATTCCCGTTTTCAGCGGCGCTTGAAGACATCCACATGAATGTTGAGGCGCGTCTACGCGAGAAAATCGGCGACGCTGCAGGGCGCCTGCACACCGCGCGCTCGCGCAATGATCAGGTCGCGACCGATTTCCGGCTTTGGATGCGCCAGGCGTTGGGCGACGCCGATGCCGGCCTTGCCCGCCTGCAACACGCGCTCGTCGACCAAGCCGAAGCCCACGCCGAAACGGTGATGCCAGGCTTCACCCACCTGCAGACCGCCCAGCCCATCACCTTTGGCCACCATTGCCTGGCCTATGTCGAGATGATCGCCCGCGATCGCGGCCGCCTCGCCGACGCCGCCAAGCGCGCCAACGAATCACCGCTTGGCGCAGCCGCGCTCGCCGGTACGCCCTATCCCATTGACCGCGCCATGACGGCCAAGACGTTGGGGTTTGACCGCCCCATGGCCAACTCCCTCGACGCCGTCTCCAGCCGCGATTTTGCGCTCGAAGCCTTGTCGGCGTTGACCATTTGCGGCGCCCATCTGTCGCGCCTCGCCGAGGAAATCGTGCTGTGGACCAGCCCTCATTTCGGTTTCGCAACATTGACGGACGCCTTCTCAACGGGCTCCTCGATCATGCCGCAAAAGCGCAATCCCGACGCCGCCGAGCTGGTGCGCGCCAAAGTCGGCGCATTGGCTGGCGCCTTCCAGCACCTTCTGCTCATGATTAAGGCCTTGCCGCTCGCCTACGCCAAGGACATGCAAGAAGACAAAGCGCCGGTGTTCCGGGCGTTTGACGACTTTGCCTTGTGCGTCGAAGCGATGGGCGGCATGGCGCGCGACCTCAACGTGAACGTCGACGCCATGGCGGACGCCGCAGGCTGGGGATACGCCACCGCCACCGATCTTGCCGATTGGCTTGTGCGCGAGCTGGGTTTGCCCTTCCGCGACGCTCACCACGTGACCGGCCGGGTTGTCGCGGCAGCCGAAGAGCGCGGTTCGCCCTTGCATGATCTGCCATTGGGCGTCATCACATCCATTGAACCGCGGGTCACCGAGGGCGTGTTCGCCGTCTTGAGCCCGGCGGCCTCGGTCGCCAGCCGGACGAGTTATGGCGGCGCCGCACCTGTGCGGGTCCGTGAACAGGTTGCGCGCTGGCGCACGACGTTGGGCGCCGCCCAGGAGGGATGACATGATCTTGGCTTGGCGAATGGCGGCGGTGGGATGTGCAGTGTTAGCGCTCGCCGCATGCGGCGTGCGCGGTCCGCTCGAGCCGGCCGCGCCGCTCTGGGGCGGTGTGGAGCGTGATCCCGTTGAACCACCCGATGCGTATCTCGATGATGACGAAGATCGCCCTGAAGAGATCATCGAGCGCGACGTCGAGTTCGGGCCCACAAATCCTGATGAAACGCCGGTCGATGAGGCCGTGGTCGAGCCGGGCGCTGTGGACGAAGCTGAAGGTTAGCCACCCCCGCCCATGCACCACTTCACCGAGCGCGACGGCGTCCTGCACGCCGAGGACGTGGCCTTGCCCGTGATCGCAGACGCCGTCGGCACGCCCGTTTACGTCTACGCCGCCGCAACCTTGCGCCGCCACTACCAGGTTTTCGCCGAGGCCTTCGCCGGAACAAACACGCTGATCGCCTATTCGGTGAAGGCCAACTCCAATCTTGCCGTGGTGCGCACGCTCGCCAAGCTCGGCGCTGGCGCCGATGTCGTGTCGGGCGGGGAGCTCACCCGAGCGATCACGGCTGGGATTCCCGCTGAGAAGATCGTGTTCGCCGGGGTCGGCAAAGCCGAAGCCGAACTGAACGCCGCACTCGACGTCGGCATCGGCCTGTTCAATGTGGAGTCCGAGCCCGAGCTGGAGCGCCTGTCCAAGCTCGCCACAGCCAAGGGCGTCGCGGCGCGCATTGCGTTGCGCGTGAACCCCGACGTTGTCGCCGGCGGCCACGCGAAGATCTCAACCGGAAAGGCCGAGGACAAGTTCGGCGTCTCCTGGGGCCAGGCCGCCAAGCTCTACGCCCGTGCTGCCGCCATGCCGGGCGTCACCCCCGTCGGTCTTGACGCCCACATCGGTTCGCAAATCGTCGATGTCGCCCCCTTTGCCCAGGCCGCCGAGCGTCTGGCCGAACTGACGAACGATCTGCGCGCCAACGGATTCACGGTTGAGCTGATCGATATGGGCGGCGGTCTTGGCATTCCCTATGGCGAAGGGCGCGACGCCCCGGCCCTGCCGGCCAACTACGCCCAGGCGGTGCTCGACCACCTGCGCCCCCTGGACGTCCAAGTGATCATCGAGCCTGGCCGCCTCATCGCCGGCAATGCCGGCGTGCTGCTCACGCGCGTGGAGTATGTCAAAGTCGGCGATGCGCGGACCTTTGTTGTGGTTGATGCGGGCATGAACGACCTGCTTCGCCCCGCGCTCTATGACGCCTTCCACGACATCCGCGCCGTCAGAACGAAGGCGAGCGCCCCGACGGCCGCCCCCGTGGCCGTTGTCGGTCCGGTGTGCGAGACCGGCGACACATTCGCCGCCGCCAGGGACCTGCCCGCCGTCGACGAAGGCGATCTGTTGGTGATCCACTCCGCCGGCGCCTATGGCGCGGTCCAAGCCAGCGAGTACAACTCGCGGCCCCGCATCGCTGAGGTCCTCGTTGACGGCGATCAGTGGGCGGTGGTGCGCCGACGCAACACGATCGAAGCGATGCTCGCGGCGGAGTCGATCCCCGACTGGATATGAAATTTCTTTCATCCGTCATTTACCCCCTCGGCTCCATGCGGTTTCTGTGCCTAAACTGATGGGATGTGGGTTGCGCGCCGCGAACGGGTGTGCGCTGCAGCGCGCCGTCCTTATGTTAGGGTCTGGCCACTCAAACCAATGAGCGCGTCGACATGACCGTATCGCCCCGCGCCAAGCGCGCCTTGTTGTTCGCCCGATCAGCCCTGCTGTGGGAGCGTTTTGCGCGCGTCCTGTGGCCAGCTTTGGCGTTCCCAGCGATCTACGTGATCCTGACCCTTTTTGGCGTCTGGGATGCGCTGGCCGACCCCTGGCGCGCCATTGTGTGGTCTCTGGCCACCGTGGCCATGGTGTTCGCCATGATCATCGGTCTGTTCAACGGCCGCTGGCCTGGCGCGAGTGATGTGCGCCGGCGTGTCGAACAAGACAGTCAACTTAAACACCGCCCCCTTGAAGCCCTGCACGACGCCCCAGCCGGCGCCGACGACCCCGCCACGCATGCACTCTGGCGCGCGCACCAGGAACGCATGCGCGCCGCCGCCCGCAACGCCAAAGCCCGCCGGCCGCGCGCCGCCTTCGCCGCCGTTGACCCCTATGGCGTGCGGCTGATGCTCATGTTGGCGTGCGCCGTGGCGGTCGTCGTCGCCCAAGGCCAAACCGGCCGCCGTTTGACCGAAGCCTTTTCGCTCGAACTCCTGTCCAAAGTGTCCGAAGACGCCGCCATTGACGCATGGATCAGCCCGCCCGAATACACCGGCGAGATCCCGATTTTCCTGACTGAAAGCCAGGCCAACACAGGTTCGATCGCGGCGCCCGAAGGCTCAGAACTCGTGGTGCGCATTGTCGGGGCGCGCCGCCAGCCGCGCGCCTTTCTGTACAACGGGGATGATCGCGAGCGCATTGCATTTGACGCCGACGGGCCGGGCGCGTACGCCGCCAC
>CAZADA010000034.1:0-25619 GCA_964483775.1 uncultured Caulobacterales bacterium | reverse complement strand
CGTCTGCATCAGGTACGTGCCGATGCGGAAGCCCGGGATCGTCATCGCGCCGTGCAGCGGCGCCCCGCTTGGATCAATGCCGTTCACGGCGACCTTCCCAGCTCCAGGCGCGCCCGGCCCGGCTGGCGTTGGGAACAAAGCCGGCGGCGTTTCATTGGGAACCTCTGGCTGCCCGTTAGCGTTCGGCCGGGTAGGAAACTCAACGCCACCCACAGGATTGGCGCCGAAGCCCAGCTCGGACACCACCAAGGTCGCTGGGGCCGTGCCAGAGTTGTCTGGGCTGTCAAACATCGAATAGAGACCAACCCAAACGGTGTAGATCCCGGCCTCAGGCCGTTCAAACGACACCCCCGCATTCAGCGTGCCATTCGAGTGGTCGTCGTTGCAGCGCCAAGCGCCATTGGGCGTTTTGACCATCATCACGGTGTCAGCCTCAGACGAGGCGCTCAAGAACAGCGACGTCGCGCTCGATGTGTAATCGATCGCGTATGTTGGCGCCGCGCTGAACACGCCGAAGCACTGGTCATCGGCATCGCTCACATCAAGCGCGCCGCCGGCGGTGACGGCGATCTCGCGCGGGTCGCCATCAAAGCCAGCCGCGAGGGGAAGGGGTTGGGCGGCGAACTGGGCCGGCGCATCCTCGTTCAACTGTGCCCGAAACGACGGCGTCGGACCATCAGGCGCGGCCATCTCAACCGGGCGATTGTTATCCGACGGGGGCACCGCTGTGGGCCCAAGGCCCAACTCCGACACATAGACACGACCGGTTGTCGTTCGTTCGGCGAGATCGGCAAGCCACACGCCGTAAACGCCGCTGGTCGGATCGTCGAACGTGACGGCCGGATGGCTGCTCTCGCCCCAGCTGGAGTCTTGGCACACAAAACCCCCATTGGGCGTTTGAACGATCAGCGCGGTCTCCCCGTCCGCTTCGCCGGAAATGTACAAGGGTGCGTCCCCGGCGCTGTAGGCAATGCGCACACGCGGGCGGGCGACATTGATCGATCCCCCGCACGTCGGCCCCAGCGCTGCGGCGTTGATCGCGCCGTCCTGCGGCCCCAGCGCCACGTCAAACACCGCCGGATCGGGCGTAAAGCCGACGTCCAGCGTTTCCACCTTGGCCCGCTCATCGGCCTCGCCCTGAACTTGGGCTAACGCACTGGGTGCTGAGAGCGCGACGCCAAGTGCGATCATCGACGTCGCGGCGAGATGCCGTGAGGCGCGACCGCCCGCGCGAAACCGGCTTACGATCGATTGCGAGACTGTGATGGGTGCTGACTCAGCCATGGCGAACTCCCTTGTGCGAGGGCACTCTAACCAATCCCGGCGGTCACGCAATCCGGCGACGAACAGTGATCAAAACACCCGGCGCACGGACACCAAGATCCTGTCGCGCTCGGCGAACTGACCAAAGATGCCGTCGACATCGCCGCTGAAGATGTCCGCCGCGACGCTAACCGACAGCGCGTCACTCACCGCGTAGCTCACCTTGGGGCGCCACACCGAATCCCCCCCGCTTTGCGAGGCGTACCATCCCAACTCGGTTGTCAGCGTGTCATCGAGAAAGCGACGACGCGCCACCACAGACAACAACGTGTCGTGATCGGGTCGCACGATGTCCGCCGCCGGCGCATCGAGAATCTGATCGCTGAAGATCTGTGCACTGAGAGTGGTGGCGAAAGGCCCCGAGATGTCCGCCGCAACGGCCACACCCAATTGATCGACCTCTGCCTGTCCAAGCGCGCCTGCGTCTGAACGGGTCACGATCTGGCGGTTGGGCGTGTACCCGACCTCCAAACGCGTCGTGACGCGGCCAAAGCTGGTCGCCGCGCTTGCGCCGACCAGGGTGCGTCGCTCGTGAAACCGCACGACCACCGGCTCATCGTCGCGCAGCTCAACACGCCCCAGCGGCTGCGGATCGGGCCCGGAAATCGCGACGAACGCGAGATCCACCCCGCCGACGAAACCGGCCAGGCGTGCGGCGTACACCGCATCACCCAACGGATCGTCCGGCCGCTCGGTGACGGTTGGCGGCGAGGGCTCGCCCGGCTGTTCGCCGAAACGAAACCGCGGCGCTTGGAACTCAAACGTGGCGCCCGCCTCGGGAATACGGTGGACGCTGGGGTCGGGCGCCCAAACCGCTTGCAGCTCCCAACTGCCCAGCGGGCCTTCGGGCAGCGGCGCTTCAACGCTGGCGGACCACAACCCGATCCGCGACTGATCAAAGTCCTCTAGGATGAACTCGCGGAACGATTGCGGGTTGACCGCATCGAGCAGCTTAAAGCCGTAAAGCTTGCCCCACACGATCTGTTGCTTGCCAAGACGCACATCGGCTGGGCCCAGATCGAAATCCAGATACGCCTCGCGCACTTCCAGCTCGCCATCATCGTCAAGTTCAAACGGTCGCGATGCGGGGCTGTAGCCCGCCAGATTGGGCCGCCCGGGCGTCAGATCGTCCGATCCATCCAAGCGAAGACGCAAGGATCCGGTGAACCGCACCCCATTGTCCCACCGCTGCTCCCATTTCGGAATCACAGTCAGCTCAGAAAGATCGCTGTCATCCCCGTCAAGGCCGACCCCTGCCGTGAAGTGGGTGTCAACTTGGACCGGCCGCCACCAGGCCGGCTCGTCTTGCGCGTTCGCGCCCGTCCAGCCAAGGCCGCACACTCCGGCCGCAGCCCATGCTCGCCAACACGTCACCATTCTAAGGCCTCATCTAAATTCTCAGGAACAAACTCGTCGAACCGCGCCCCATCTTCGTAACTGACATCATCGTAAGCGAAGATCGTCCGTGTACCGCGCTGATGGTGCTCCACCTCAATGCGCAGCGCGGTCCACACGCCATCGATTTGCTGGGTTTCGAATGCGCTGATGGTTTTCAGCGCCCGGTTGCGGCGATCGTCAATGATCACCTGCATGGGGATCCACGTCTCAGGATCAACGCCGACCACCGCGCGCCCATAGCCCAACTCCCGCGAAGTGGATGTGTCCACGGGCGTGGCGGTGATCCAACACCAGTGATCCGGCCGACCGGCGGGGGGCTCGGCGAGGGTGAACACATAGTCCTCCAGGCTGAGCGACAACTCGGTCTTGATGTCTTCGTAGGAAAACCCCGTGCCGAGAAACGCATTGCCGCGCTGGGCGTCGGGGATACGCATCGCGGCGCCGCGCGATGGCAGATAGAGCCAACGTCGGTCGCTGGCGCCGGCCAAATCGTGTGTCATGAACGCCGTGCCGCCTATGGATGAAGGGGCGGTGAACACCAGTGCGCTGCGGCGTTCCCCCGCCGCGCCATTGGCGCGAAACGCCCGGGCTTGGCGTTCTTGGGTTCCGCCGCGCCGGTTGATCTTGGTCATCACCAAAGTGCGGGCCACCAACTCGCCCTCGGGGCGAGCATCGACGGCGTCTGCGATCGCTTGGGGTTCAAGGCATGCGCGCTGCCCATCTTGGGCCTGGGCCACAGGCGACAGGAGCCCCACGCTCAGCCCACCGACCCCCAATACGATCAGGGCCTTAGCCGCCGCCTGGCGTTGGCCCGGCCGCACCCGCTCGCCCAGCGCAAAGGCAGCCGAAGCGGCCACCAACGCCGTGGCGAAGCTTGCCGCCGCCGCCACCGTGATCAACAGCCCAAATCGGAACAAGGTCGGCAAATCGCTGCTCATCAGAACCGCAAAGCCCAGGGCCAAAGCCGCAGCGTTGATGAAACAGGCGCGCGCCGATGTGGGGTAGTGTTGGGCGATGGCCTGGCGCACGCTGAGCCCATCCTCGCGAACCCCCTTGCGCAGCCGATCAATGAAATGGATGGCGAAATCCACGCCCACACCGATGGAAATCGCAGCGAACATCGATGTGCCAGGCTCGATGAAGATTCCCAGCCCGCCCATCACGGCATACACGCCAAGGATCGCAAATCCGACCGGGACAATGGACAGCAAGCCAAGCCCCGGAGAGCGAAACAACAAAGTGGCGACAAGAAGAACAAGAATAAGCGACACGGCGATGCTCAAGGCGTGGGTGTCGTCCAACTGATCCATCCAGTGATAGTCAAGATTGACGCGACCGCTCAGCTCGCCACTGATCCCGGCTTCGTTGAACTCCTCATCAAGGTAATGCCCGAGAGCCTCGACAATCGGCTTTTGTCCAGAAAAGTACTTTGCATTCAGATAGGCGCGAACCAGAGCATGCTCGGCCGTGGTGTCCATTTTGTCGGTGAGATCTTCAGGATCCCCCGAGGCCTCATAGGCGAGGAACAGTTCGGCGACCGCGTCGTCGTCGGTGGGCAGGGCGTTGGGCGACACAACGCCGAACGCATCGTCAAACGCCTGATTGAGCTCCACCGCCACATCGGTGATCGCGGTGACTTTGCTCACCCCCGGCAGGCTCTCAAGGTAGGCTTGCAGCGACCGAACCTTCTGCATGTGCTCCGCCGTCATCAGCCCGCCCGGTGCGTCAGCGCTGATGAGCACGTCAAGATGGGCCGTGCCGGCGAGATTGGCGTTGATCGCATCGTCGGCCACTCGGATCGGCGCGTCGGCGCGGAAGTTCTCGACCGACGCCCGATCGATGCGCATATCCATGGCGAAAATCGCCGCCCAAACGCCGATCAGAGCCGCGGTGACCAACGCCGCGAAGGGCTTGGCCGCGCTCATCTGAGCGATGCGCGTGAGACCCGCGGCGAGGGCGCCGCTTCGCCCTGCGCGAATGCGTGGCGAGGCCGGCATGGCGAGCAGCGCCAAAACGCTCGGCAAGGCAAACAATGTGTAGGCCCACGCCAGGAACGTCCCGGTTAAGGCAAACCAGCCAAAATACGTCAGCGGCGGCATGCTCGAAGCGATCGCAATGCCAAAAAAGCCCGCCATTGTGGTGAGGGTTGTCAGCGTCAGCGGTCGCCACAAATCCATCATCGTTTCGGTGATCACCCTGCCGACCTCAGCGTCCGGCTGGGCTGCGCGTCGCGCAAAGTACCCGCTTAAGATGTGGACCGAGTCCGCGACGGAAATGGCGATCAAAATGATCGGAAGCGCACTGGTGATGACGTAGTACTTCACGTCAAGCCAAGCCATCAGGCCAATGGCTCCACCGACCGACGCCGCGATCACAAACGTCAAAGGAATCAGCGTCTTCAGTCGAAAAAACGCCGCGAGCACAATCGCAAAAATCACAAGCAACGCGATGATCGGCAGGCGCCGCGAATCGGTATCGATGGATGCGCTCAAATGCCCGGTCACAGCCGCCTGGCCCGCCACATGGACCTGCGCCCCGGCGGTGTCGATTGTGTCGGCCAGCGCCGCCGCCGCGCGGTAGGCGGCGTCGGCGTCGGCGTCGTGGTAAAGTTCGGCCACAATCACCGCGGCGCGTCCATTGTCCCCCACAAGCGTGCCC
The DNA here is from genome assembly GCA_964483775.1 of uncultured Caulobacterales bacterium. Classification (GTDB taxonomy): domain Bacteria; phylum Pseudomonadota; class Alphaproteobacteria; order Caulobacterales; family Maricaulaceae; genus CAZADA01. Next base: position 20,240 of record CAZADA010000034.1, on the reverse strand, counting down.
ACATGTAACGGCGAAGCGAACACCGCCTCACGGATCGCCTCCGCGTCCTCAGCGGTCTGTGGCGCATCCTCGTAAAACGGCGTGACGAACACGCCGCCGGTTTCGCCATAGATGCGCGACTCCGACGCGATGCTCTGCACCCGTCCCGCGCGCACGCCCTCCACATTCTCAACGGCCTCGTGCAGGGCCATCAAGGCGCTGAGCCGTTCGGGCGTGAACACGCCAGCTTCGTCGTCTGCGACCAAAGCGACAATGACTGGATCGCGCAGACCAAAGATGTCCTCGGCACGATCGCGCACTTCGACCGAGGGATGGTTGGGTGCAATCAAGGCGTCGGTGGCGGGATCCTTAACAAGGCGCGGTAACCCGCCAGCCATGGCGGCCAGTCCCACCAGGCTGATGAACACGACCACCCACGGTCGACGAACGGCAAAGTGGAAAATTGGTTTCAGAACAGCTTCAACACGCACCACCGGCATCCCCGAGTTTGGACGCGCACACCAAGCGCGCGGATGTTTCATCGCCTCGCTCTGATTGCAAACGGAGTTGTTGCGCCAAAGCGGTCACCAGCTATGCACTTGCATTTGTCGCCGGAATTCGGCGCGATAGCCGTGAGTGCAAAAACTGGAACGGTCGATATGGTCTTGGACACTGGCGCGGCGGCGGCCTATGCGCCCGATGAGCGCGAATTCGCAGAACTCCTGGTGCGTAACCACTATGATGAGCTTCTGACGGCGGCGCGTGTGAAACGCAGGCGCGCCCGGCTCGGCGAGTCGCTCGCCACCGTGGATTTGCTGCACGAGAGTCTCTTAAAGCTGCGCAACCGGCCCGACTGGGTGTCGAGTGAACACTTTGTTCGGTCGGCCAATCTCGCCATGCGCCATGTGATCATCGACTATGTCCGCAGGCGCGCAGCGGTCAAACATGGCGGCAACGCCCATCATGTGTCCTATGATGAGGTTGAATCGCTGTTGCCCGAGTTCCGCGAAACGCCCGAAGAATTGGTGGCCATTGCTGAGCTCCTGACCAAGCTCGGCGACCACAATGCGCGATGGTTGCTGGTGGTCGATGCGCGCTATTTTGGCGGCATGACCGAGGCCGAAGCTGCACTGGCGCTGGGCGTGTCCGAGCGCACGATACGCCGCGATTGGCAGGCGGCGCGCGAATGGCTGGCGGCCGAACTGGGGGTGGACACCGAATGACCGGTGCGCGCCCATTGCGGCGCCAGGGATAGCCGCCGCAAGCCCATGGGCGAGCCGGCGGCGTACAGGGCGGTGTGCGCGATCTCCCATGAAGACAGGAAAGTCAGAGTAACGAAAGGCCGGAAACGATGAAAGTCGCCTTCCAAATGGACCCCATTGACGCGGTGGACATCCACGCCGACACGACGTTCGATTTTGCGATCACGTTTTTCGAACGCGGCCATGAGTGTTATTATTATCCGCCTTCAGCGCTCCATCTTGATAAAGGCCAAGTGAAAGCGCGCGCACAACACATCCTCAATTTACAGCGCGAAGTGGGAAATCATGTCCGTCTTGCTACCGAAGCAGAGATCGATCTTGATCAAATGGATGTGATCTTTTTGCGACAAGATCCGCCATTTGACATGGCCTACATCACATCAACCCACATTCTCGAGCACATTCAAGACCGCACCTTGATCGTGAACAATCCCGCCAGTGTTCGCAACGCACCCGAAAAGCTCTTCGTCACGCACTTTCCTGATGTGATGCCGCCAACGTTGATTTCATCATCAAAAACGAAGATTGAAGACTTTCTCGAGGACCATAGAGACATCATCATCAAGCCGCTTTACGGAGCGGGCGGTGCGGGCATTTTTCGCATTAAGGACAGTGACCCGAACCTCTCGTCACTGCTCGAACTGTTCACCGAACGCTCCCGCGAGCCCTTGATCGCTCAGCAATTCGTGCCCGACGTGGCCCACGGCGATAAGCGCGTGCTGCTGCTGGACGGCGAACCGGTGGGCGCCATCAATCGCGTTCCCGACGCGGGCCAAGTGCGCGCCAACATGCACGTCGGCGGGCGCGCCGAACCGGCGGCGTTGACCGAACGCGATCTGGAGATTTGTGAGATCATTGGTCCCTCGCTGCGTGAGCGAGGATTGATCGTGGTCGGCATCGACATCATCGGTCGCTACATCACCGAAATCAACGTCACCTCGCCAACCGGCGTCCAAGAACTCAAACGCTTCAGCGGCGTCGACTATTCAGCCAAGCTCGCCGCATTGATTGAGCAAAGGGCGGCCCAATGACGGTACCACACGAGGTTTTGTTGCTCGAGTGGGCGTTGACGTATCCCTTCGCCAGACCGCCGGGTGACTTTGTCTTCCTCGATGGCGCAGCCCGTCCCATCGTCGACCGAACGAGCCGTGATCTCGGCGGTTGGATGATCCAAGCCGGGGCGGGGAGCGACAAGCTCAAAGACGTGGTTAGACCTGACCGGCTCGCCGGGCTGGCCGACCAGGCCATGGCGCCTGTACTGGCCATCGGCTCCAACGCGTCGCCCGTGCAGATGCGGCGCAAGTTCGCGGCAATCCTGAGCGACGTGCTGGTCGTGGTGCTCAACGTGACGGTGCGCGACATCTGCGTGCGCTACGCCAACGCGATCGCAGCGTACGGATCGATCCCGGTGACCATTCATCACGAGCAAGACGCCCGCGCCAAGATCGCCCTGACCGTGTTGCGCGAGCACGAACGCGCCATCATTGATGCGTCGGAAAACCTCGGCGACGAGTATGACTTAGCCCAGGTCACGTTGGAGGATCCGTCTTTGGCGACGTTGATCGGTTCGCCCACCGCGCCGGCCTACCAGAGTTGCACCGGAGCGATCCCGCTGGGTCCGCCGGGCGTGAATGTGGCGGGCGGCGATGTGGTCGAAGCCACCCAATGGGAGGCCCAGGAACACATCATTCGCCGGCTGGGCCTCACCATGCCGGTCGAGACCTTTGTGCTTGAGAACATCGCCGATCCGTCATTGCGCGCGGAGCGCAACGCCCAACTGGCCGCCATGGCCGCAGCCTAACGGCTTTGCCGGACGCGAAGGGGTCGGGTTAGCCGGACACGCCGGTCAAACTGGCCGTGCGTTCGGCGATCACCCATTCTTCGTTGGTCGCCAGCACCCAAGCCGAGGGAGCGCCCCCTTCGTGCGTCAGGCGCGGTCCGCCGCGTGCGTTGGCCTGCTCATCCAGCGAAAAGCCGAGCCACGACAGCGCGTCGATCACTTTCGCTCGGATGAAGGTCGAATGCTCACCAATCCCGGCGGTGAACACCAGGGCGTCAATCCCGCCAAGACACGCCGCCAGCCCGCCGATTTCGCGCACGCAGCGGTGGATGAAATAGTCGATGGCCTCACGCGCTTCGGCTGCATCGCTGGCTTCCAACGCGCGCATGTCGTCGCTGACGCCAGACAAACCCAACAGACCCGAGCGATGGTGCAACAGGTCCGCCAACGCCTCCGGGGTCATGCCGTCGGTCTGCAACAAATGCAGCAGCACGCCAGGATCGATCGCGCCGCAGCGCTTGCCCATCGGCATGCCGTCAAGCGCCGTGAACCCCATGGTCGTCGCCACGCTTTGCCCGTCGCGCAGACCGCACAGACTGACGCCATGGCCCAGATGGGCGACGATCATCCGCCCGCGGCCGGCCTCGCCAATCACGTCGGGCGCGATCGAGGCGATGTAGTCATACGACAACCCGTGAAAGCCATACCGGATAACGCCGGCCTCGGCATAGGAGCGGGGCAGGGCGAACAGCTGCGCGACCCGCGGCTGGCTGCGGTGAAACGCTGTGTCAAAGCACGCGACATTGGTCGTGTTTGGCCACTTGCCGCGCGCGGCCCACACGCCGGCGAGATTGTGAGGTTGGTGCCCAGGCGCTAGCGGCGACAGCGCGTCCAGCTTGGCCACCACTTCGTCGGTGAGCACAACCGGCTCGGCGAAGTCCGCACCGCCATGCACAACGCGATGGCCCACGCCCACGAGCGCGCGCCCCCCCAACTCGCCGTCAATCACAGTAAGGGCGGCCTCAAGGGCCGCGCCATGATGGGCCCGATCGGGCGAGGCGTCGGGCGCCAGAGGCTGCGTGGCGCTGGGTTCGCTTTGGCGCTGGAGAGTGAGGCTCGCGTCGCCGCCGAAACCTTGGGCGTGGCCGCGCAACAATGGATCCGGGTTGAGCGAACCGGTCGGCATGAGCTCGAACACCGCAAACTTTAAGCTCGATGACCCTGCGTTGAGCGTTAAGACGGCCTGGGCCATCATAAAGTCACGCGGTTGGTGTGGTAGAGCTTGGCCACCGCACTCGCCGCCACCCGCGCGAGCGCTCCTTCCGCGCGGCTCGTCAAGATGATCGGAACCTTGGCGCCCAACACCACGCCCGCGGCCACCGCTCCGGCGAGATAATCCAATTGCTTGGCCAGCAGATTGCCCGCTTCAAGGCTCGGCACGATGATGATGTCGGCTTGGCCCGCCACGGGCGATACAATGCCTTTGGTTTCCGCCGCTTCGCGAGAGATGGCGTTGTCAAACGCCAACGGCCCGTCGAGCACCCCGCCGGTGATCTGGCCGCGATCCGCCATTTTGCACAACGCCGCCGCGTCCAGCGTGGAGGGCACTTTGGGGTAGACCGTCTCCATGGCCGACACGATGGCTGTTTTGGGCCGCTCAACACCAAGGGTACGCGCCAGGTCGATGGCGTTTTGGGTGATGTCGCGCTTGTCATCAAGACTGGGCGCAATATTGATGGCCGCATCGGAAATAAACAACAGCTTATCATAAGCCGGCGTGTCGATCACATAGACGTGGCTGGTGCGTCGTTCGGTCCTCAACCCCTCACGGGCGACCACCGAGCCCATGAGTTCATCGGTGTGCAGCGCTCCCTTCATGAGCATGTCGACCCCACCTTGGCGCGCCAGCTGCACCGCGGCGTCAGCGGCGGCGTGGCTGTGGGGCGCATCCACCATCTCAAGTCCGCCAAGGTCGAAGTCGATCTCCGCCGCGGCCGCCTCGATCTTGCTCCGCGGTCCGACCAGCACCGGCTCGATCAGACGCGCGTCGAGCGCCTGCGCCACGCCCTCAAGGGACACCGCGTTGCAGGGGTGAGCGACGGCGACGCGCACCGGCGGCGTTTCGCCCGCAAGGCCCACCAGCGCTTGCAACCGATCGCCGCGCTCATAGAGAACCGCCTGGGGGCGCTCGGACATGGGGCGCTTGACCTTGGTGGAGGGCGCCATGACGACAGCCTCGCCGGTGACGACAGGCTCATCGTTCTGGTTGTGACACGCGCACGCAAAGGTGACCCGGCCGCGTTCGCCCTTGTCGGACACGCGCACTTCAACCCGAACGGTGTCGCCGACTTTGACGGGGCGCTTGAAGTTCAAGGTTTGGGACACATAAATCGTGCCGGGGCCAGGGAGTTTGGTGCCAAGAACAGTCGAAATCAGTGATCCCGCCCACATGCCATGACCAATGATATCTTGGAAGACCGTTGAGCTCGCGTATTCGACATCCATGTGAGCTGGATTGACGTCTCCAGACATGGCCGCGAACAGAGCAATGTCTTTTTCGGTCAGCGTATGATGAAGGCTGGCGGTGTCACCAACAGACAGTTCATCGTACGTAGTGTTTTCGATCATGGGTTTGTCTTCGAGAACCAATGTCATCACTGACCTTTATAGCTGATGGTGTTGTCCAACGACAGGCGGAAACAGGCAAAACGCTCAGGACATCGCGTGATAACCCGCATCGACAAAGGCCACATTGCCCGTCACGTGTCGCGCGGCGTCACTGACCAGAAAGGCCGCGAAGGCGCCGATGTCTTCGAGCGAGACAAGCGTGCGTTGAGGCGACCGCGCCGCCGCCTCGTCAAGCAGAGCGTCAAAATGGGCGATGCCCGAGGCGGCTCGCGTGGCCACAGGTCCAGGCGACAACGCGTTCACCCGGATGTTCTGCGGCCCCAAATCATTGGCGAGATAGCGTGTGGTCGCTTCCAGGGCCGCCTTCACTGGCCCCATAATGTTGTAATTGTCGACCACTTTCTCCGCACCGTAATAGCTCACCGTCAGCAGACAGCCGCCCTCACTCATCAACGGTTCGGCCTTGTTGGCCATACGGATGAACGAGTGGCACGACACATCCATGGCGCGTGCAAAGCCAGCGCGCGACGCGTCGATCACGCGCGCATGCAGGTCATCCTTGGGCGCGAATGCGATCGAGTGCAGCATGAAATCAAGCCGCCCCCAGGTGTCGGCGATCGTGGCGAACACCGCGTCGAGCTGAGCGTCGTCCTCAATGTCCAGGGGCAGCAGGTGGGTTGCGTTGACCGCCTCAGCCACCGGTTCGACATACGGCTTGGCCTTGTCGTTGAGATACGTCAGGCACAGTTGCGCGCCAGCCCCAGCAAAAGCGTGGGCGCAGCCCGTTGCGATGCTGTGTTCGTTCGCCACGCCAACGACCAATCCAACCTTGCCAGCTAAACTCACGGGCGCGCTCCTTGTGCTTGGGTCGTCTGGGCGAGGCGCTTGTCCTGGGCCCACTCGGGATGGTTTGCGCGCAAACGCACGGTCGCCTTGTGGATTTCTTCAGAGAAGAGGAACGCCAACGCCATGCCCAACAATGCGGCGAAAACCGGGAGCGGGACTGGCTCCAAACCCAGAACATCGCGCAACCCCGGAATGTGCATGGCGGTCAGATGCATTGCGAGCGCGGCCGGCGTTGCGATCGCGAGAAACCGGTTGTTCAGATAGGGAATGGTGAAGACCGAGCGGGTTTCTGATCGGCTCGACAGGGCGTGCATATTGCCGAACATGACCATCATCAGCAACGTGATGTTCTGCGCCATGGCGTGATCGAACCCGCTGGCCAAACTGGTGGCGAACACTGTGAAGGCCATAACCCCCATGATCGAGCCGGCGACCAAAATGTGTTCGATCACGTGGTGGTTGAAGATCGGCTCGGACGGCTTGCGCGGCGGCTGATCAAGCTCGCCGCCCTCTTTGGGTTCAAAAGCGAGGGCGACGTCTTGCAGGCCATTGGCCACCAGGTTCAGCCAGAGCAGCTGAATTGCCGTAAGCGGCATCGGCAACCCAAACCCAACCGACAGAAAGAACAGTATAATCGCCGAAAAACCCGTGGCCGTCAGCAGGGCGATGACTTTGCGGATGTTGTTGTACACCACCCGGCCTTGTTCGACGCCGGCGACAATTGAGGCGAAATTGTCATCGGTGATGATGAGTTCCGCGGTTTCCTTGGCGACGTCAGTCCCGGTTTTGCCCATCGCGACCCCGACATGGGCGCGGCGCATGGCCGGCGCGTCGTTCACCCCGTCCCCCGTGACCGCCACGAAGTGGCCGTCATCCATGAAGGTTTGGACGATCAGCTCCTTTTGCGCCGGCTCAATGCGGGCAAACACGCGCGTGGGCAGCACAAGGTCGCGCACAGCCTGGTCGCCTTGGGCCGTCGCTTCGCGGATCATCGTCCCCGTGACGACATCGGCATCAGGTTCGCACAAGCCAAGATCAGCGCCAATCGCCCGGGCCGTCGCCGGATGGTCGCCGGTGACCATCGCAACACCAATACCCCCGGCGCGGCATCGCGCGATGGCCTCACGCGCCTCGGGGCGAACCGGGTCGATCATCGCCACCATGCCAAGGAATGTCAGGTCCGATAGCGCGTGGTGCGCCTCGACATCTGAACCCGCAGCCGCCCGGCGTTCGGCCAGGGCGATCACCCGGTACCCGCGCTGCGCCAAATCTTCAAACTGCGCCGTCAGTCGCGCCGCGTCGACCACCGCATCGCCGTCATCAAGGCGCATGTGCGTGCAGCCGGCCAGGATCTTCTCGGGGCTGCCTTTGACGTGCAACATCACACTGTCGCCAGCCCGGTTTGCGCTGGCGCTGAAGGCGCGTTCAGATTCATAAGGGATCAGGGCCACTTGCTCGCGCTCGGCGTTCAAGTCCGCGATGGACAGACCGAACTTCTTGGCCAGCACCAGGAACGCAATGTCCACCACATCCCCATCATGCGACCACTCGCGGCCGACATAGTCCAGGCTGGCTTCGTTGGCGAGCACGCCAGCTTCAACCAAGGCGCGCAACCGATCCTGATCCTCGCCCGTCACAGCGCCCGGGCCAATGCCCGCCCCGGTCATCGTGAAGGTTGCGCCACACGGCAAAACAGCCTGATCGATGGTCAAGGAATTGACCGTCAGCGTGCCGGTCTTGTCAGAACAGATGAAGGTGCAAGAGCCCAACGCCTCCACGGCGACGAGTTTGCGAATGATCACGCTGTTCTTAGCCATCCGCTGCATCCCGATGGCCAGGGCGACGGTCAGCGCGGCGGGCAAACCTTCAGGGATGGTGGAGACAGCAAGGCCAATCCCCATCATGAGCATGGCCGCCCCATCATAGCCCCCGCGCAGCGCCATCAGCGCAGCCAGCGCAAGGATCGCCACGAGAATCGCGGCGGCGACCTGATAGGTAAAGCGTCTGATCCGGATCATCAGCGGCGGATCGGCCGCCTTGGGCTGGCTGACCCGCTCGGCGATGGCGCCGATTTGGGTGTTGAGCGCTGTCGCAGTAACCACGCCGCGCCCACGCCCGCGCGTGATGATGCTGCCGGCGAACAGGTGATCGCTCCGCTCAGCCAGCGGCGCGTCCGGCGCCGAGCGGTGATGCGCATCCTTGATCACGGCGACCGATTCGCCCGTCAGCATCGATTCATCGACCGCCAAGTCGTCACACGCGGTCAGCATCACATCGGCCGGCGTGCGGTCGCCCGACGCCACCAACACAAGATCGCCAGGCACGATGTCGGTGATGTCGATGGTCTGCGCATCGCCATCGCGCACGACATGGGCGGTGCCGCGCACCATGGCCCGCAGCGCAGCGGCCGAACGTTGCGCTGAGAACTCCTGCGTTGCTCCGATGATCGCGTTCAGCAACAGCACCGCGGCGATGAACGCCGCGCTCGGGGTTTGTCCGATGGCCAGCGACGCGAGCGCGGCGACCACGAGAATGTAGATGAACGGGCTCAAAAACTGGCGGGCGAAAATCAACGCCAGGCCCGGCGTGGGCGGTTCGGGCAATTGATTGGGGCCCACAAGCGCCAAGCGTCGTTCGGCTTCCGCCTGGGACAGGCCACGACGCAGATAGTCCGGATCAGCCTCCCCCTTGGACAGATCCGCCGCTTCAGGAGAATCCGCTGATGACGCACGCGTGCTGACGAGAGTGGACACGGGACCTCCCAGGCGAATTGTTGCACCGCAGCGCGCGGGTATCGCCAAGTCATACACGTGCGCAACGCGCTCCATTGTCGCGCTACGTCAAGCAGACACAATAAAGCACACTCGCAACTGAAAAGTTCAATTGCGACAAAGTGTTCCGAAGCTCTGGCCAACCATGGCGCATTGCTTCCAAGGCGAGTATAGAAGCCAGAGATTGGGGTCTAGTTCGCAATTCTGCGTAAGAGGGGGACGTTTGTCATGCAAACCGGCGAGTACCGAGCCTTTGAGTTCCAAGAGCCGCCTGCCAGCCAGGACGCACCTGCACAACAAGACGCACCTGCACAACAAGACGCGCCGGCCAACCAGGAGGCGCCGCCGCAAGACGCGCCCGAGGACCCGGCGCCAGCGCCAACCGAGACCCCAGAGCCCAGTGAGGCGGGTCAGGACGCGCCGCCGACCGAGCCAGACCAACAAACCGATCCGGATCCCGACCCCGAACAGGCGCCAACCGACGATGATCAGGCTGAGGCCGACGCCGATGCCTCGGCGGCCGACGACACGCCGCCAGGAAACGCCGATACGGGCGAGGAGGCCGACGCGAGCCCCGACGCTGACGGCGTTGAAGAGGGGGGTGAAAGTCTCGCGGACGGTATGGGCGAGGGGGTGGACGCCGCGCCGCCGCCCGACCTGCCCGCCAGCGCGCCGAGCGTCGACGCCGCTGAGCCCACCGGCTGGATGGCGCGCGTAGAACCATTCCGTGAACTGATCGACGCTGGCGGCCCGATCATCATCATCCTGGCCGGGCTCTCGGTCCTGACGGTCGCGTTGGTGCTGGTCAAGCTTGGCCAGTTCGCCGTGCAACGCGTTGGCAGCCGTGGCTTTGTTCGCCCGACGGTGCGCAAACTTCACGCCGGTCAAAGCGATGAAGCGCTGAGTTACATCCAGGCCCGCCGCGGCGTTCTGGCGCGCGTGATGGAGGCCGCCGTGCGCGGGCAGGTCATCATGGCCGACGAAACCAAGGTGCGCGAAGAGGTCACTCGTGTCGCCCAAGCCAAACTGGACGGGCTGGAGCGCGGCCTGCCCCTGCTCAGCCTGGTGGCGACGCTGAGCCCGCTCCTGGGTTTGCTTGGCACGGTGCTCGGCATGATTGAGGCGTTTCAGCAGCTCCAAGACGCTGGTGACCGCGTCGATCCCGCCATTTTGTCGGGCGGCATTTGGGAAGCGCTGTTGACGACGGCCGCCGGCTTGACCGTCGCCATTCCAGCAGCGGCGTTCTACACCTGGCTGCAACGCAAAGTGGATGTCGCCGCCCAGCATATGGAGGACGCCGCGACCCAGGTCTTCACCGCCTCGATCTACCAACAAGGCGCGCAAACCTAGCCGCACAGGCCATCGAGTTAGCGCGGGGGGACCAGGCGATGCAGCTCAAACGCAAATCATCTCCGATGACGGGGCTGAACGTGACGCCGCTCATCGACGTCGTTTTCATCCTGTTGGTGTTCTTCATGTTGGCGACGAATTTCGCTGCGTTTCGGCTCATTCGGGTCGACACCCCGCAGGAAACTGAAGTCACCAATACAGCCGAAGGCGCCATCGTCATTGAGCTTGGAGCCGATGGCGCCATGACGTTCGACACCCGGTCGATCGAGGCCGCGGCGCTCTATGGCGAAGTCGCCGCGATCATCGCCATCGATCCTGGCCGTCCGTTTTTGATCCGACCCAATGTGGGCGTACCGCTGCAGGACGCGATCCGCGCCTATGACACCGCGCGCGCCGCGGGCGCGGTGGCCGTCAGCTTTTCCCCACCCGCACAGGAGGAGGCGCCAGCATGAGGTTTGCCAAGCCGAAGCGACCCGCCGACCTGATCAACATCACGCCGTTGATCGATGTGGTGTTCATCCTCTTGGTGTTTTTTATGCTCGCCGGAGCGATTGAACGGCCGCCGCCCGTTCAAGCCGCGCCCCCGGTCTCAGCATCCGAAGAGTCCACCACGATCGAGGACTTAGAGATCATCATTTCCGAAGACGGCGTGGTGGCCTTCGATTCGGTGATCATGCCCACCGATGAGGACCTTGAGCGCACCGCGCGCATTTGGTTCGCCACCCGGCCCAACACAGCGATCCAACTCAAGGCGGACGCGCAAGCCGACGCCGCCCGGGTGATCGAAGTGATGGAGGTGCTGCGCGCGGCGGGAGCCCGGTCGCTCGCGCTGCTGACCGTGGGGGCGCAACCATGACCGAGCCGGCGAACATCATGGGCGACGTCGAGAACGATCTCGAGGCGTACGAAACCAAAGGACCGTTAGGGGACATTGCGGGCAAGCCGCCGCGGGTGATCCATTGGGCGGCCGGGTTGACCGCCGCGCTGGTGGTGCACGTTGCGGCCGCCTGGCCGTTTCTGGCCGATCCGCTCGCCCCGTCGCCGGCCGATGCAGACATGGGTGACGCCATCGCGGTGAATCTGGCGCCGCCGCCATTGGTGGCCCCACCGGAGCCTGAACCGCAACCGGAACCCGAGCCCGAACCGGAACCAGAGCCAGAAGTGATTGAAGAGCGTGCTGAAAATGCGCCCCCTCCCGCGCCGCCCCCGGTCCCACGCGCTGTGCCGGACTTGCCTGACATCACGCCCCAGAGCATTGACGACATTTGGTCGGGAAGCGGCAGCCTGACCGCAAGCGAATACCTGACGGTCCAGCAATGGCTCGCCGACGCGCGCAACAACATCAAACAGAGGCTGGAATACCCTTATGAGGCCCAACGCCAGCATATCAGCGGTCGCGCCGACATCTCGGTCACGGTAAGGCGCGACGGCCGCGTCGTGTCATGGGCGTTCATCCGCACCACCGGCCATGATGTGCTCGACACCGCCATCACCCGCACCATGCGCCGGGTGCGCCGCTTGCCTGCGCTGCCCGCCTCGTTCAATCGCCCGGAACTGACGTTTCGTCAGCCCATCGCCTTTGAAATGATCGACCTGGACCGGTTTGGCCGGCGCTCAGACGCGGAACGCAACGCGCAAGAAACGCAGCCTCAGGCCGCGCTCCAGCCCCAAAGAGCGCCCGACGCCCTCGCCTTGCGTGTCTTGACCGCCTGCGCAGCGGACTCAGCCGATTTGACCCGCAACCGCGCGCAAGCGACAGCCTTGCAAGAGAGCCTGCTTGCCCAACGCGAAGCCTATGAAACCGCAGCGGCGCGCTCGGCCCGACGCGGGGAGGGGGAAACCCCCCGTTTGCGCAACATGTTGCGGACCTTTGATGCTGACGCCGAGCGCTACAACGCCCTGGTCGCCGCTTTGAACACGCAGATTGAAGCGTTCCAGGCCGTGTGTCAGGGCGGGCGAGCCGAATGGGACGATTACGCCGCCGCCTGCCGGCCTTATCGCGCAAGCGGCAACATCTACTGCGCCGCCTTCGGCGCGTTTTGGGAGCGTCTTCAGGCTGAATGACGCAGAGGGCCCGTTGATGTGCCTTCAACCTTATGAACGCGCCGACGCTCTTCGCCCCATGGGCCGCCTCGCTATGGGAAGGGTTTCAGCTGGCGTTGTGATGGACTACGGTTTGCCGCGATCAAACAAGCAGCCATGCGCTCGAAGATGAGGGAGGGACAACCATGTCCAAAGCGTGTCGAATTGCAGGTCTGGCGGTGATCGCCGCCAGCTTTGCCCAACCCGCCGTCGCCCAGGAGCCCGAGCGCATTGAGCGCGGCAATCTGATCATTGAAGGGATACCCGACATCCCCGCCGACGTGCGCGAGCGCCTACGTCAGTACACCAACACCCGCGGCGCTGGGTTTGTGGATTGGGCGCCGGACGGCGGTGTCTTGATCTCCACCCGTTTTGGCGAAACCAGCCAGGCGCATATGGTGGCCACCCCGCTCGGCGCGCGTCAGCAGCTCACCTTCTTTGATGAGCGGATTGGCGTGGGCGACGTGCAGCCCGGCGGCGCGACGTTCTTGTTCACCCGCGATGTGGGCGGCGATGAGTTCTTCCAGGGTTTTGTGTTTGACCTCGCCAACGGCTCGTCGGTGCAGATCTCGGAGCCGGGCACCCGCAATGGGTCTGTCGGCTGGTCGGATGACGGCGACCAGATCATGTGGAACTCCACCACGGCCGAAGATCCCAACTACGACATCTACATCGCCGACGCCGCCGATCCGTTGGCGACGCGCCGCGTGGCGTTCGAAGCCGAAGGGCTGACTTATCCGATCCAAGTCACCGCCGACGGCGCAACCATGCTCATGGGGCGCTATTTCTCGCCAGTGAAGAGCGAACTTTATCTGCTCGACATGGCCAGCGGCGAGATGACCGAAATCCTGCCAGAGCTTGAGGTCTCGCTGAGTGCGATCCATCTGACGAGCGACGGCGCGACCGTTTACGCCGCCACCGACCATGAAAGCGAGTTTGATCGGGTCGTGGCGATCGACGTGGCCACCAACGCCATCACCGTGCTGACCCCCGAGCCGGCCGGCGACGTGCAAGGCGCGGACATTTCCCCTGACGAGGCGACCATGGTGTACGCCGTGAACGCGGGCGGTCTGTCCACGGTGCACATCCTGGACCTGGCGTCCGGCGAGACGCGCCCCGGCCCCGACTTGCCCACCGGGCTTGCCGGCGGTTTCGAGTTTAACGCTGACGGAACCCAAGTGGGCTTCACGTTCAATTCGTATGACAGCCCATCGGATGTGTGGTCGTTCACAATGGCGGACATGGCGCTCACCCGCTGGACGCAGAGCGAAGTGGGCGGGCTTGATTCCTCAACCTTCATTGAGCCTGAATTGGTCGTGTACGCGCAAAAGGACGGGTTCGACATTCCCGCCTTTGTCTACAAGCCCGAAGGCGAGGGGCCCCACCCGGTGATCGTCAGCATCCATGGCGGGCCCGAGGCCCAGTACCGGCCCGGTTTCTCGTCCACCTTCCAATACTGGCTCAACGAGCTAGGCGCGGCGGTGATTGCGCCGAATGTGCGTGGCTCAGCAGGCTATGGGAAAACCTACGTGGCGCTGGACAATGGCTTTGATCGGAAAAAGTCGGTTGAGGACATTGGCTCGCTGCTCGATTGGATCGCCGAACAGCCCGACCTCGATTCCGACCGCGTGGTTGTCTATGGCGGCTCTTACGGCGGTTACATGGTCCTCGCCTCGATGGTCGATTACGGCGATCGGCTCGCCGGCGGCGTCAACATCGTCGGCATTTCCAGCTTTGTGACCTTCTTGGAGAACACCAAGGGCTATCGCCGGGATTTGCGTCGCCAAGAATACGGTGATGAGCGCGATCCGGAGATGCGCGCGTTCATGGAGGAGATCGCCCCGCTCAACAACGCCGATCAGATCACCAAGCCCTTGTTCGTGATCCAAGGCCTCAACGACCCCCGCGTGCCGGCGAGCGAGGCTGAGCAAATCCTCGACGCGGTCCGTGGCAATGGCGCGAAGGTCTGGTACCTCGCCGCCAAAGACGAGGGCCACGGCTTCCGCAAAAAGTCCAACCGCGACTACCAGCGCGAAGCCGAAACCTTGTTCTTGCGCGACGTGCTCAACCTGGATTGATCCTGATCACGCCCACCGCCGCCAGCTGATGTTGCGGCGGTGGGCGATGGTCGTCGCCCGGCCATGTCCCTGCCTAGCGTGGGCGGCGCAGAGGCGTGACGAGCTGTAGGGTGGTCGAGCGTTGTGATCGCGTCAGTATCCAGATTTCTCAGGCAATGCGGCCCCGGCGTGCTGTTCGCTGGCGCAGCGATCGGCAATTCCCACCTGGTGCAGTCGACCCGCGCTGGGGCTTTGTTCGGACTCGGGCTCATCGTCGCCGTCCTGTTCGCCAACATCATCAAATACCCCGCATTTCGCTTCGGCCCGCAATACACCGCGGCCACCGGTCGATCGCTGATCGCCGGCTATCGCCGCCTTGGGCGTTGGGCGGTGGCGGTGTTTGCGCTTTCTGAAGTCGCGGTGATGGCGATCATCATCGCCGCCACAGCCGTCACCACAGCGGCCGTCAGCCTTGCCGTCGTGGGCGTAAACGCCGAGGTCCGCCCGCTTGCCATGGTGGTCATCTTGATCGGCGCGGGTGTGCTTTGGTTTGGCGGCTACCCTCTGCTTGATCGAATGACCAAAGTCTTTGTGGCGATCCTGGCCATGGCGACCGTGGCCTCGACGGCGATCGCTTTGCCAACCCTGACTTGGAGCGCCTCGGCGTTTGCGCCCCCGCCGTTTGATCTGGCGACGTTTGCGTTTGTGATTGCGCTGATGGGGTTCATGCCGGCCACGCTCAATCTGGCGGTGCTGCAATCGCTGTGGATCCTGGCCAAGACGCAAACCGACGGGAAGACGCCCACACGCCGCCAAGTCATGCTCGACTTCAACATTGGTTACGTGGGCACGGCCGCGTTGGCGTTGTGTTTCGCGCTGATGGGCGCGGGCGTCCTGCACGCCGATGGCGTGGCGCCGGCCCAGGGCGGAGCGGCGTTCGCAGCCCAAGTGATCACGCTCTACACCACCAATCTTGGCGCCTGGAGCGGCGTCATCATTGGTCTCAGCGCGACCATGGTGATGTTCACAACTCTGGTGACCGTGCTGGACGGCTTTCCTCGCGCCCTCGCCGCCGCTTGGGTCGCTCTGCGCTCGCAAGTGGGGGATGAGCCGCCAAAGCTTGATCGATCCCCTGTCATGCATGCCGCGACGCTGGTGTTGGTTGTGGGGGCGCTGGCGACGTTGCAGTTCTTCCTGACGAGCTTCCAGGGCTTCATCGACTTCGTCACCATCACCGCATTTTTGGTGGCGCCCTACACCGCCGCGCTCAACCACATTGTCATGACCCGGCCCAGCGTGCCGGCCGAGCACCGCCCGGGCCCCATCATGCAGGCGTGGAGCCTGTTTGGCTTGGTGAGCCTGACCGCCTTGTCGCTGGCGTACTTCTATTGGTCGTTCATCGCTCCCCAATGAGCCCAGCCGCCCGCCGACGCCGCCCAGCCAAGCTGTCCCCAGCGTGTTGTCGCCGCGCGGTGCGTTGCGTATGCCGTCAGTGCAGGGGATGGCTATGCTGGCGCTGACCAATCAGCCACGCAGCACGGGGAACGAAAGGCGCGAGACGTGAAAGTCCAACTCGGCCCAGGCGTCCTTGTGTCGGCGGCGTTCATTGGTCCTGGCACCGTCACGGCGTGCACGCTTGCCGGCGCCAATTTTGGCTTTGCGCTGATTTGGGCGCTCGTGTTTGCAACCATCGCGACCATTGTTCTTCAGGATATGGCGGCGCGCCTGGGTGGAGCCGCGCAATTGGGTCTGGGCGAAGCGTTGATGCGAACCTTACCATCCGCCTCGCTGAAATGGGCGGTGGGCGCGTTGATCGTGATCGCGCTGTTCGTGGGCAACAGCGCCTACCAGGCCGGCAATCTCACTGGGGCCGCGCTGGGGCTCGCCGCGATCCTTGGCGACGACGTCAACCATCGAAAACTCCTGGTCGCAGGGATCGCGTTGCTGGCGGGCCTCGCTGTGATGCTAGGGCGTTACGCGATCCTCGAGCGGATCTTGATCGCGCTTGTGGTGGTGATGGCCGCAGCCTTCGCGGCGAGTTTCATCCTGGTGCGCCCCAACCTGAGCGCCATCCTCGCGGGACTTGCGCCCACGATTCCCGATGAGGCGACCCTCACCGTCGTCGCCCTGTTGGGAACGACCATCGTGCCTTACAATCTGTTTCTCCACGCCGCGGCCGCAAAGCGCAAATGGTCGCCGGGCGAGGGCGCCAAAACCGCCCGCGTGGAGGGAGCCGTCTCCATCGGTCTTGGCGGATTGGTGTCCATCTTCATCATGTCGACGGCGGCGGGCGCGATCTTCCAGTCCGGTCTTGATGTGCGCAGCGCGGCCGATATGGCTGCCGCCATCGAGCCCACCTTCGGCGTCGCGGCCCGTTACATCCTTGGCGTGGGCATGTTGGCGGCCGGTTTAACCTCCGCGATCACAGCGCCCATGGCGACCGCCTTCGCGCTGACCGAGTTGGCGGGCGGCGGTGCAGGAGAGGGACGGCAATTCCGCGCCATTGGCGTATTGGTTGTCGTGGTCGGCGCAGGGATCAGCCTGCTCGAAATCAATCCCGTCGTACTGATCGTGCTGGCGCAGTACGCCAACGGCTTGCTCTTGCCCTTCATCGGCATGTTCTTGCTGATTGTGATGAACACAAAGAGCGTTTTGGGCGCCCATACCAATTCGACCCTCGCCAACCTCGCCGGCGGGGCCGTGGTGCTCATCACCTTGGCGATTGGCCTGCGCAGTGTGCTGCGTGCAGCGGGAATCTTCCCCTAGCTCGTCGGCGCACGCCATCGGCGCGTCCTCGCGCTGACTCCCAAAGCCCTCGACGGGCGGTAAGCTCAACCAAGCGCGCCCACGCCGTAAGGACGGGAGAAACCGCAATTCACCTGCATGCATAACAGTAAGCCAAAGCCCGATGCCTTAGCAGATGCCGTTAAGGAGTGCGCGCTGGTTAAGCAAAATGCGCACTCTTCTCGATCGACCGATCGTTCAAAAGGTGCGTGGCGAAAGGCGGGCGCCGAACTGACCTGAATGTGGGCTGGGCGCACATGAGTTGGCCCAGCGTCGCCGCCGGGCCGGAGCTCCCAGTCCTGTCAGATCGACGGCCGAGCCTGCTAGAGCTGAGCGTCGTTCTTGAGACCGCGATTGATCAGCAAGGGCTCGACACTCGGTTCGCGACCGCGAAAGCCGATATAGGCGTCCATGGCCGGCTGTCGGTTACCGGCCGAGAAGACATTCTCGTACAGTTTCTGAGCGAGCTCCTGATCAAACGGATCTCCCGCCTCTTCAAAGGCGGCGTAACCATCATTATCGAGCACGCCGGCCCACATATAGGTGTAATAGCCGCCCGCGTAGAGCTCCCCAGCAAAAGCGTGCAGGAAGTGTGGCGAGCGATGCCGCATCTCGATGGCGGCCGGCATGCCGGCTTGGGCAAGAACGCCGTCTTCGAACGAGTTAACGTCAAGGTTGGCGATGAGCTCGGGGTCCGTCAGTCGATGGAACGCAAGATCGACAAAGCCCGAAGCGATGTATTCGACGTTATCAAAGCCTGATTTGGCGTTGCCCGCGGCGCGGACTTTCTCCAGCAGCTCCTCAGGCATCGGCTCACCCGTTTCATAGTGTAGGGCGAATTCCTGGATGATGGCCGGTTCGCGCATCCAGTGCTCGTAGATCTGCGCGGGGAACTCCACAAAGTCAAAGTCCACCGCGGTGCCCGAAATCGACGGGTAGGTCACGTCGGACAACAGTCCGTGCAGCGCATGGCCGAACTCGTGAAAGATGACTTCAGCTTCGCGCATGGAGATCAGCGCGGGTTCCCCGGGCGCAGGCTTGTTGTAGTTGCAATTGTTCATGATGAGCGGAAGCACGTCGCCGTCGAGCTTATGCTGCACGCGCAGCGCGCTCATCCAAGCGCCGGAGCGTTTCCCCGGACGGGCAAAATAGTCGCCATAAAACAGCCCAAGAGACTGGCCGTCCGCCGAAGTCATCTCCCAAACTCTCACGTCAGGGTGATAGACCGGAACATCGTCGCGTTCGGTGAACGACACGCCGAACAGGCGTTCAGCGACGGTGAATTGTGCGTTGAGCACATTGTCCAGCGACAGGTGCGCCTTCACCGCGTCCTCGTCCAGGTCGTAGAGCTTAACCCGCGCCTTCTCCGAATAGTGCCACCAGTCCCATGGCTGCAAGTCGTGCTCAACGCCCTCTTCGGCCATCACTGCGGCGATTTCCCCCGCCTCAACGTCAGCTTTCGCGCGCGCGCCTTCCCAAACCTGGCTGAGCAGGGTGTGAGGGGCTTCCGGCGTGCCCGCCATGGTGTTGGCGGTGCGGAACGCGGCAAAGTTGTCATACCCCAGCAGATTGGCGCGCTCCAAGCGCAGCAATAGGATTTCGCGAATGTTGTCAGCGTTGGCGAGGTCGTTATCGTTGTCGGCTCGGTTGGTCCAAGCATTGAAGACACGCTCACGAAGGTCGCGCCGTGTCGAAAATGTCATGAACGGTTCGAACGACGAGCGCGCCAAGGTAATCGCGTACTGACCTTCCATATCGCGGTCAGTTGCCGCTTGGGCCGCCGCGCTGAGCACAAAGTCGGGCAAGCCCACGCGGTCCTCTTCGGTTTCAAGGTTCAGAACAAAGTCTTCAGCGTCTCTCTGAACGTTTTGGCTGAAGGCCGTGTAGAGCGAGGCCAGCCGTTCGGTGATCTCGGCCAAACGGGCGCGATCTTCCCCTTCCAGCTGGGCCCCGGCGCGCACAAACCGCGTGTGTGTGCGCTCCAGCACGCGCGCCTGTTCAGCGCTCAACCCCAAGGTGTCGACGGCGGCGTGCAAGGCGTCAATGCGGGCGAACAGGTCTTCGTTCAGTGCAATGGCGCTGTTGTGCGCCGCTAGCCGTGGCGACATTTCGCGTTGAATGGCGCGGATCTCGTCGTTGGTCGCCGATGACGTAAAGGCCGAGAACGTGCGCTGGACACGCGTCAAGTCGGTTCCGGCCCGCTCCAGCGCCACGATGGTGTTGTCAAAACTCGGCGCCTCGGCGCAGCTCGCAATGGCGTCGATCTCCGCGTTGTGGAGCGCCATGGCGTGGTCGAACGCCGGCGTGAAATGTTCAGGCGCGATGGCGTCGAACGGAGGGGCCGAGAACGGCGAGGTCCAGTCAGAGAACAGCGGATTGTCCGCGATCACCGCTTCGCTGGTGGGTGCACATGGATCGTCAGCCATGGCCGTGGGCGCGAGCGCGCACGACAAGACGACAGCCGCGCAGGTCGCAAAGAGGCGCGCGCGCAAGCGTGTGGAAGCAATGGTTGTCATCGGTGTTCTCCCTGTAACCCTCTTCTCTAAGCGAACGGCGCAGGCTTTTGCCCGATCGAAAGCCGGCCTTGCACAAAGCCGACCGGCCCACGGATCCGTTTCACTTCTCCCTTGGTCAGATAGTTAATGCGAGGGAGCACGCCAACGCCGTGCGGTGACCATACAGATTAAAATTCCAGACCCGC
>CAZADA010000033.1:0-25725 GCA_964483775.1 uncultured Caulobacterales bacterium | reverse complement strand
CCGTCTTCGGGAGGCGGGGGTCGCAAGTTCGAATCTTGCTACTCCGACCAGCGTGGGCTGCGCCCTTCCACGTCAGCCCCATCAGCACCCGCCACAGCGAACCGCACAATCACGCATCGGACGAGACAGGCTCGCCCCGAGCGCCAATACGGCCAATGGGGCTCTCGTTGAGCGCAATGATCGCGCCCACGATATGATAGAGCGAACTTGCCGGGACGGGTTCATCCGCAAACCCGCCGTCGGGCAAACACTTGTCGCGCCACAACCCATCGACAGCCATATCGAAGTACGCCGCCAAACTCTCACAGGCCTCGCGGACGTCGCGCAGACATGCGGCGCGTTGATCCTCGCTCGCAGCAAGCCGCCAATGCGCCAGACCCGCCTTCAACCGCTCGGTCTGAGGCCAGAGCCGCGCGCGCGCACTCAGCACACGGCCATCATCGCGCATCTCGTCCACGGCCAACGCACGCGCCGGGTCGATACCACGCCGCCCCGCGTTCAACAGATGCGACGACACCTCCATGGCGGATGCATCGCCCGTCAACTGGGCCCATTGCGCCAACAGCGCGCTCCATTCAAACTGATGACCAGGCTCAACCCGCCGGCCATCTTCACCGTCGGCCGGCCGCCAATCGGCCTGATACCACTCGCGGATCACCCCGGCCTGCGGACAGTAAAGCTGTCGGACAGCGTGTGCGGCGAGCTCATCGGTCCATGCCCGCCACCTCGGCGCATCGCTGACCGCACACCAGGCCAACCCCGCCTCAAGCAGATGCATGTGCGCGTTGCTCTGATAGACATTGGGAGCGACCTCACAATACCCCCCGCCAGCCGCGCGCATGGGCTCCAGCCGGTCCAACAACGCCAACGCTTCCTCGGCGCACGCCGGATCAACACTAACGCCGTGCGCTAGGGCCAGGAGCACAAACGCCTGGTCATAAACCGTCGCCGTGTCATCAAGAACGCCGCCGTCTTCGCCAACCAAACGACAATGCAGCCCGTCAGGTCGCCGAAAACGCGAGCGAACAGCAGTAAGGCCGTGCAAGATCGCCTGGCGCCAGGGCCCATTCCACCCCGTACGGCCAGCCTCGGCGAACACAAAAACCTGACGCGCCTGGACGCGCAATCGTCGCGGCGCTGGAGCATTCTCGGCGTTGTGCGTCAATTGCTCGACAAATCCCCACCCGTCGTGGTCTGCGCCCAAACTCCACCACAAGGGCAAAGCCTTCGTGGTCAGCCACAATGCCAGCCGGTCGCGGAGCTTGTTGACGGCCTCGGAGTCGGAAAGGACGCCTTGGCGCTGCCGCCCCGCTTCACCAGCCACCGCCTTCACCTTTTGCGCCCGGTCCAAATCACACACCAAAACCCTGTCGCGTTCCGCCACCACGGCCAAGCGGCTCACCCCAACGGTCGCGACCGTCATGCCAGCGCCGCCATGAATCAGGGAATCACGCGTGTCGAACGCGACAGTGTCGCCCCGCCGAACATTGCCGTCGCCATCAGACTGCCCTGCCGCCCAAACCGAGTCCCATGCCCCCAAGTCCGACCACGCCCCCTCGAACGGCGTCACAGCCGCCCGGTCGGTATGCTCCATCACCGCGTAATCGATGGAGATTTTGGGCGCCGAGTGAAACGCCTCGCCCAACAACAGGGCGTCGCCCCACGCCTGCCCCGTGACCACGCCAGCCCGCGCCGCTTCGCTGACGCCTGGCGCGAACCGATCGATTTCGGCGAGCAGAGTCGCCGCCTTGGCGATGAACATGCCGCTGTTCCAAAGATAGCCCTGCCCAAGGTAAGCTTCGGCCGTGGCCAAGTCCGGCTTCTCTGCAAACACAGCGACGGGATGAACCGTCCCCTGTTCGACCGATTTGGGAAGAATATACCCATAGGCCGAGGTCGCGTGAGCGGGCTTGACGCCCAATGTCACGATCTGTTCCTTCTCAATGGCGGCGTTAGCAGCCCGACCGATGGCGGCGCGGAACGACGCCAAATCTGGCAAATGGTGATCAGACGCCAAAACGACGGCAACGCCTTCAGGGTCACGGTCACAAATCCAAGCCGCCGCCGCAGCGATCGCTGGCGCAGAATCTCGAGCCGACGGCTCGGCCAAAATCCGAGCCCTATCGCCAATCATCCGCATCTGTTCGCCGATGTGGCGCAAGTGCGTCACGCCCGCGACGACCACAAGCTCCGCCACATCATCCAGGGCCTTTGCTCGGCGGACCGCCTGCATAAACAAGGTGTCATCCCCAACCAAGGGAATGAACTGCTTGGGATGTTCAGGACGCGAAGCTGGCCAAAGCCGAGTCCCCGCTCCACCACACATGATGACCGGATAAATTGCCATGACGCCAGTTGACTAGATCAGTTTGCCCTCCCCCGCCAGGCTGGCCGGCGCCTCGCTCCCACCGGAGGCATCCAATGTTGATACGGCCGACCACGCCGATCGCACACGCCGAGCTACGAAAGCAAAACGGCGGACGCCTAAGCGCCCGCCGCAAGTGAAGCAATTGTCTATCGAAGTTACGTTTACTCTCTACACAACGTCACAAGCCTAGAAGACGGTCCGCAAGCGGAACGTGAACCGGCGACCCAGCTGATCATCAATGGTGAAATCGCCGAGCGCACGCTGAACCGGATCATCATCAACGTTTTGATCGAACAGGTTCAGCACACCAACTTGGGCGATGATCGGGTTGTCGTAGCCTGAGATGAACGACGACACATCGTAAGCCGCAGTGAGGTCGCTTACGAAATACGCGTTCGTGTCGGTCACGACGTCGCCGTTCTCGTCAAAGAACACCGCGGTTTCATCCGCCGAAGCCCGAGCACTGTCTTGGAACGCCAAGCGGTAGAACACCCGCAACGGACCTTTGTTGTAGGTCACGTCAAACGTACCCGTCAGGCGTGGATCCGCGAACCCGCCAAGACCATCCTGGCCACCGGGACGGTTCACGCCGGCCACAACTTGATCCCGGTTGAGCACCTGGAACAGGCGGAGATCAAGGTTGAAGGCGCCGGGATCGCCACCCAGACGATTGCCGATGTACGGAACGTCCGCGACATCGAAATCGTACTGGAAGAACCACTGGAGGAATTCAGCCTCGAGACTGTCAGCGTTGGTTTGTCCGCTCTGGAAGTCCACGACTTGGCCAAATTCGTCACGCTGGAACAAGCTACAGAACGAATTGGGGAACGCAGCCGGATCGGAGTCGTAACACGTTTCCATGATGGTCTCGAGGTCGAACGCCGTGATCAGGTCTTCGATCTCGAGGTAGATGTAGTCCGCCTGAGCTGAGAACCCCTCAAGGAACGACAACCGAGAAATCTCGGCCGGCTCCCAGTAGACACCGATCGTGTAAGCGTCGGACGTCTCGTTCTGCAGATTGGGGTTGCCACCGGTCGTACCGCTCGCAGTGGCGTTGGCGACGTTCGATATGAAGTCCTCGACACCATCGCGGTCGGAGTCAAGAACAACACCCTCAGCTGCACAGTTGGCGCGGCGGTTCGCCCCATCATCGATGAAGCGTTGGTCGCATGGGTCGGCAGAAAACTGGAACGAGGTGACCACTGGCTGGAACAACTCATCGAGCGAGGGAGCGCGGAGCGACCGCGTTTGGTTCCCGCGGAATTGCAGCCCTTCAATCGGCGAAATGCGACCGCCCAGCGTCCAAGCTTCACCCGTCCCAGCGATCGAGTTGTCGATGTAACGGTAGGCGCCTTCAAATTCCGCCGTGTGCAGGAACGGAAACTCCATGTCAGGCGACACCAAAGGAACCAGAACCTCGCCATAATACTCGTTGGTGATGTAGCTACCACCCGTGGGAGGAACCTCAGCCGAACGGCCAAGACCGGTTTCAAGGCCGGCGCCAGGACGGAACCTGGCCGATTCACGACGGGTCTCATAACCCACGTTGAAAGCGACCGTACCGCCGGGCAGATCAAACAGCTCACCACCGAAGTTGGCTGTCCAAACCGACTGGTTGATGTCGTTGTTTTGTGTTTCGCGCTGCACAACATAAGCGAGCGCTTCTTCAGAAGGCGCACCTTCGCCAAACAGGTTGAGCGGCTCACACTGTGTGATGTCGACCGGAGCGTCGTCCTGGATCCCAGAACCCGCAAGACCTTGCGATTCCAAAATGCTCGTGATCGTCGCCGAGTCGCCAGTCAGGTCCGCAAGGGTGTACTCCAAACGGGTGCGGCAAACGACATCGCCGACCCCGCCGAACGCTGGCGTTACACTTCCATCGCCGGTCAGCGGCGCGCCCGCTGCAACCAACGCGTCTACATCAGCTTGGGTCAACGCCACCGCGTCGACGGCCAGCAAGAAGCGTCGGTCGTTGATCAACGTGCCGAAAGTTTCGTTGGTGAACTGACCAGCGTTACCCGAAACGTTCCAGTTGAACTCGCGATTGGCAAAGCTGAAATCACCCTCAAGGCCGCCAGCGATACGCCACGTGGTGCTCTCAGAACCGTTCGAGCTATCGATGATATCGTTGTTGAAACGCTGAAGGAAGAACACGTCGGTAGAATCGGCCGACGTGTCGAAACCGTTGTCGGCCAGAATACCGAGCGCTTGATCGTTCAAAAACGGATTGGTGAGCGGGATTCGCAGGCCGTCACTGAAGCCGTCAAAGGCGAACGTCTGGAAACCGCCTTGGTCAACCAGCTCAATGCCTTCCGTGTTAGCGATCTGCACATCTGCAGTCGCCCGAATGTTGCTGGTGATGTCGTAACGGAAGGTGCTGCCGAACACGACCCGCTCAACTGGTGAACGAATTTGGTCCACTTCAGCGAAGAAGTCGTTGGGGAAACCACCTTCAGCAAAGAACACGCTCGAACCCGGAGCCGTCACACCAGGTTCCAGAGTGACAAGGTTACCGTTCGGATCGAAGCCATAGAAATTGCCATCAGCCAGATCGCCGGCGCCGAGGGATGGGATGAAGGAATTGGTTGGCGCAACCACACCGCCATTGGTGAACAACTGGACATTGTTGCCGCCGAAGAACAACTGGTTCACGCCGTCCGTCGTGTCCCCGTCGCCGTTCAAATCGATGGGCGTTCCACCTTCGCCGAATGTGCTTTCACTGCCCACCTGCGAGTAAAACGGCTCACCCACATAAATATCAGGACGGTCGAGCTGACGCAGACCTTCCGAGTTAAAGTACTCCGCCGAGAACGTCACGTTACCACGGCCGTCGGCGGTGTTGGCGCCAGCGACGATCTGAAACTGGATGTCTTCAGCGTCACCCTTTTCGGTGCGGCCCAATTGGGTGGTGAACTCAAAGCCCTCAAAGTCATCTTTCAAGATGACGTTGATGGTGCCGGCGATCGCGTCCGAACCGTAGATCGGCGCGCCGCCGACGCCGATGACGTCAATACGATCAACCAGAGCGAGGGGGATCACGTTGAAGTCGACCTGCTGACCGGTGCCGGCCGAGTTTTGCGACACAAAGCGACGACCGTTGACCAGGGTCAATGTCCGCTGCGTGCCCAACTCCAAGAAATCGACGAAGTTCACGCCGATGTTAGCGCCCTGGTCGCCAAGAGGATCGATACCGCCGCCAAAGCCAGGAATTTCATTCAGCGCGTCGCCAATGTTGGTGAAGGCGGCGTCTTCAAACAGCTGAGCATCGGTCGAGATCGTTGGAAACACCGTGTCCACTTCAGGACGCAGGATCCGTGAACCCGTGACCTGCACGCGCTCAACATTGTCCGCCGGCTCTTCTGCCTGACTGGTGGTTTCAACATCTTCGTCCTGGGCGAATGCTGGAGCTGCAAATACAGCGCCCGCAGCAAAACACGACAGGATGGTCGAGCGCAGCAGGCGCTCCTTTTGAGATAACGTCACGATCGAACCCCTTCGACAATTGTGTTTTATTCCGTCGCCAGCCACCCCAGGCCCCGCGACTCAACGGTCTACCCGTGCCACCAAGCTATGCCCCGATCGTTTTCGCCGTCCAGTCGGGGGGTGAAGTCCCGCCGCACTTCCGTTAATCTTGTGGCATAATTGCAACATGCGCCCGACGCCAACGCCGCCATCTTAAGAACGGCCCAGCCCTTCCGATGCGGCCAGACTGCACGTTCATGATTTCATGTGCGGCTAGGGTCATCGACTCAGCGCGCCGGTCAGTTAACATCGCCCCACGCTAGCGCTGCGCTCGGAGGGAGGACCGCCATGCCATGCACACCGCGACGGCTTTCAACACCCCGTGTTCAAGCCGTGACCGCATCCACCTTAATCATCGCAGCCCTTGGCGCACCCGCATTGGCGCAGAGCGACGGTCCGCCGCTCGATCCGCTGTTCGCCTGCGCCCAAATCAGCAGCGATGCGGAACGACTATCGTGCTACGATAGCGCCATCGCAGCGTTGAGAACACAGGTCTCAACCGGTGACCTCCGGTTTGTCGACCAAGATGCGGCTAGGCAGGCGGCGCGCGAGAGCTTTGGTCTGCGCGGCCCTGAAGCCACAGGCGCGACCTTAGACGCAGCGTTGCAACCCGCGGTGTCGCCCGAACTCCTGGCGGACGTGCCGACACCGCCGATCGAAACTGAGCCTGCCGCGCCATCAGAAGCGCCCACCCAACCCCAGACGCCCCCATCATCAACAACGCCGCCGGCGCCCACACAAGGCGCCGAGTCCGCATCGCCAGTCAGCACTGCCGAGGCGCCCCAAACAGCCGTGGAGCCTGAGCGCCCCTCCGAAACAGCCGAGCCCGCCGAGCCCGACAGCGTACGCTTGGTGATCAGCGAAGTGCGTGAACGGCCCTACGGTGAAAAACGCTTCTTCA
The DNA here is from genome assembly GCA_964483775.1 of uncultured Caulobacterales bacterium. Taxonomy (GTDB): domain Bacteria; phylum Pseudomonadota; class Alphaproteobacteria; order Caulobacterales; family Maricaulaceae; genus CAZADA01. Next base: position 18,934 of record CAZADA010000033.1, on the reverse strand, counting down.
TGGAAAACGGACAAGTCTGGGAACAAGTCGGCTCTGAAAACGTCCGCATCCCTCGCAACAACAATGGCGAGACATTCGCAGTCATTCGGCGCGCCGCATTCGGTAGTTTTCTGATGAAAATCAATGACCAAGGTCGTGCATTCCGCGTACGCCGAGTGCAGTAACCCTCAACAACCGGCCCCAGCCAGGCCCGCCCCAGTGCGGCGCTAAGGCGCCTGTCTGGGGCGCCACACTCCGGTGTAGACCTCCATTTCTGACGCTGGTCGCCATGCAGGGACATTTCCACCCATGCCTCTCTTTCATCGCATTGCCGAGCAATTCGCGGTCAGCGCCAATCTGTCGTCGGACGACTTTGTCCAAGCCAAGGCGGACGGCTACACCGCGATTGTCAGCAATCGCGCCGATGGGGAAAGCCCAAACCAACTCAGCGCCGCGGAGGCCGCGGAGGTCGCCCATCGGCTAGGCCTCGCCTTTCACCACATCCCCATCCAAGGCGGTCGGCTTGACGAAGCCAGCATTGACGCCCTCCTCTCGGCGCAAGCTCAGGCCACAGGTCCGATCCTCGCCTATTCGGGCTGCGGAAAACGGTCTGCGGCGCGGTGGGCCTCCGCCGCGGTGAGCTCCAAGCAAGCCAATACCACGCAGGCGCTGGAAGCTGCGCGCCTGGCCGGGCATGACATCACCGCGATCACGCCATTACTCGACGCCCTCCAGCAAGTGTGATGCCGTGTTATTTGATGTATCGAAGCCGCGGTGGTGTCTTTCTCGTCGATTGTGAGGATCGATCACGTGGGGCGCGGGCAGCGCCTGTGGGGACGTAGGAGAACCGATTTGGCGCGCGCGCTATGGATATCCGATTTTGAATGGCGACGCGGCTATCTGCTCGTCCGCCAAACAGGTGCTCGGGTACCGTTTACCTGGCCCATCATCAAAGAAGTCTCGAGCTGGCTGATCTTTTATGTTGCGATCCAGCCAATACGGCTCTGGAGCCTACTGACGAAACCGGCCATCAAGGTTGCATTCACGCCGGCCCCGCCGCGCCCTTGGTATCTGTTATGGGCTGTGGCGCGATTGGCGGGGCTTCGGTTTGTGTCGCCTGAACGCGCCGACGCCATTGTGTATTTCGAAGACACCACCCAGGGCGGCCCCAACGCGCTATCAGCAAACGCTGGCGCGCGGCGGTTGAACTTCGCAGCCCGCGATGTGTCCAAAAGCCACGTTGGCGCGGTGTTTGAGAAGACGTTCGGCTATCCTCTGGCGGTCGATCCGAGCGTTTGGCGAGGCCCGGCCGTTGAGAAGTCAGAACTCAACGGCAAACATGATGGGCGTGTGGTGAACTGCCCGTGCGACGCACGACCCGACCTGGTGTATCAGCGCTTGATCGACAATGCGATCAGCGAAGATCTGGTGGAAGACCTGCGCTGCCCCACGGTTGGCGGCGACATTCCGGTGGTGTTCCGCAAGCGCCGGCCAAAGTCCAATCGCTTCGCCAACGTGAATTCATCCGTCGCCATGGCGACGCCCGAAGACGTCTTCACCGCCGACGAACGTAGCAAGCTCGCAGCGTTCTCCCGAGCCATGGGGCTAGACTGGGGCGGTCTGGATGTGCTGCGCAATCGCGACGACGGGCGCCTCTACGTTGTTGACGTGAACAAGACGGATATGGGACCGCCCACGGCCCTCGGACTGTGGGACAAAATCCGCGCCACCCATCGTTTGGCGCGCACGCTAAGAAGAGTACTAGCATCAGGTGGTGACAAGCATGGCCAGCATACCCTTTACTAAGGACATGGAGTTTGAGTACGGCCGCGTTGACGTGATCGCCCCCGGCGTACGCCGCGTGATCGCGGAAAATCCTGGACCGTTCACGTTCACTGGAACCGGCGTTTATATTGTCGGAACAGGCGACGTCGCCGTGATTGACCCAGGCCCAGTGCTCCCGGCGCACATCGATGCGATGAACGCTGCGCTGGAGGGTGAACGCGTCACCCATGTCTTCGTCACCCACCATCACCTGGATCACACGCCGCTCTCACGGCCGCTCGCCGAGCGACACGGCTGCCCGATTTACGGCTATGGCAGGCCCCTGCGCGAAGAAGATCTGGGCGAGACCGATGTGCGTCTGGAGGCCGGCGACGACGTTGGATTCGCGCCCGACATTGAGGTGACCGACGGCGATGAGTTTGAAGGGCCGAACTGGCGGCTGACCGCGCTGCATACGCCAGGTCATACCTCCAACCACATGTGCTACGCCTTTCCCCAGGAAAGCCTGTTGTTTTGCGGCGACCATGTCATGGCGTGGTCAACTAGCGTGGTGAGCCCGCCCGACGGCGACATGGGCGACTACCTCGATAGCCTGGAACGCATTCGCCAGATGCGCTTTCGGTCGCTCTGGCCGGCCCACGGCCCAGCGGTAACCGACCCCGATCGCTACATCACGGCCTACATCGCCCACCGCCGCAATCGCGAACACCAAATCGTCGAGCAAATGAAGGCTGGCCGTACACGGATCAAGGACATGGTCTCCGCGATGTACGCCGACGTCGACAAACGCCTGCACCCCGCCGCCGCCCATTCGGTGCTCGCTCACATGGTCCATCTGGTCAAGCAGGGGCGCGTGGTCTGCGATGACGACCCCAGCCTGGCGAGCGCCTACCAACTGGTCGACGCCGCGGTCGCATAGGTCTTCGCCCATCCCCTCAAGGCAAAGGAGTCCAGCGCGACATCAGCGCTGAACTCCTCTGACCTCAATCGCCGAGGATCAGTTCGGCAACGGCGTAACCACGCGCTCTCCGCCGAATCCAGGACGCTCTAGCGTGGGCAGCGCCGGCGCGGATTTCGCCGAACGCGCCAGCTGGATGAACTCGCCGCGATAGTTGAACACGTCCTCACCCTTGGCCGCCTGGGCGATCGCAATGACCGAGTCATAATCGAAATCACGCAAGTAGGGTTCACCACGCAGCAACTGGGCAAAGCCCGCCGCCGCCACAGCAAACCGGGTCGCCTGGGGCGCTTCGTCAAACGTCGACTGATCGCTTGTTGAAATCACCCGCTCGATCAAGGTGCTGTCATCTTCATCGGGCAGTTTGTAGCGGATGCGCAGATTGGCGAACTCATCGCTAAGCGCGCTCCCGTCATCCACCGCCGGCGTGGTCGCATAACGGCTGTCGTCGATCAGCCGGCCATCACTGCCTGGCGCAGCGATTTCATAAATCGCCGTGACCTCATGGCCGGCGCCAATTTCGCCCGCATCGACCTGATCATTGTTGAAGTCTTCACGGTTCAACATCCGCGTTTCATAACCAATCAGGCGGTATTCGGCGACACGCTGTGGATTGAATTCAACTTGGATCTTCACATCCTTGGCGATGGGAAAGAGCGCGCCCTGCATCTCGTCTTGCAGAACCTTGCGCGCTTCGTTCAGCGTATCCAGGTACGCTGCTTGGCCATTACCGGCCTGGGCGAGAGTCTGCATCAGGCGGTCATTGTAGTTGCCGCGGCCAAAGCCAAGGATCGACAAGAACACTCCGGTGTCACGTTTGCGCTCAATGAAACCTTCCAGGTCACCGTCATCCACGACCCCAACGTTAAAGTCGCCGTCGGTCGCGAGGATCACCCGATTGATCGCTTCAGAATCAAAGTTCTGCTCGGCCAAAGCGTAAGCCAAGCGCAAACCTTCGCCACCGGCGGTCGATCCGCCAGCCGACAAATTCTCCAGCGCCGCAATGATCTTACCGGAGTCCGAAGCAGGCGTCGGCTCGAGCACCACACCAGCCGCGCCGGCGTACACCGCAATGGCCACGGTGTCGTCATCATCCAAATTGTCCACCAGCAGCCGCATGGATTGCTTCAACAGCGGCAACTTGTCTGGACTGTTCATCGAGCCCGAAACGTCGAGCAAAAACACAAGGTTCGCCCGCGGACGCTCGTCAGGCTCAATATCATAGCCCTTGATTCCAATATGGATCAGCTGGGTATCGGTGTTCCACGGCGTATCAGTCACGGTTGCGGTCACCGCAAAGGGCGCCTCACGCGTTTCCGGCAACGGATAGTCGTAATCAAAATAGTTGATCACCTCTTCGACCCGCACCGCGTCCTGGGGCGGCATTGTTCCGTCATTGAGATAGCGCCGCGCCACTGAATACGATGCCGTGTCCACATCAACCGAGAACGTTGACACCGGCTCCTCGCTCACCAGCTTGACCGGGTTGAACTCCGCATCGGGGAAACGCTCACGGTCGATGTCACCTGGCTGCGGTTGGGGACCCGCCTGCGGATCAACCGCGAAGGTCTCGCCCGGCGCGGCGGGCCTCGCCATCCCGCCAAAGCCAGGCATTTCGTCCAGCGCGCCGCCAATGTTGGAGAAGGCGCGGGGCGGAAACGGGCTAGGTTCCTGCTCAACCATGTCCAACACAGCTTCATCACGATCGGTTGCAGCCCGATTGGCCCCGCCCGCCTCATTATCGGCGCTGACGATCTCGGTCGCCGGCGAATCCTCGCCCTGCTCTTGGCTTGCCGCACCCTCGCCGCTGCGTTGGTCATCGTCCGCCACGTGTTGCTGCGTGGAGTCAGGCTGCGCCTCCTCCCGATCGGTGTCGTTGGAACTGCAGCCCGCCAGCACAAGAGCCAGGGCGCTCACACTCGCGAGCACGATCACACGTTGAGTCATGGAAGATCCTTTTGCATCAGAGGTCGCCGTGTCCACGGCCGGGGATCGAACAGTGTCCAAATTTCCAGCCCATTCCCCGGCGAGACTAAGGCGAAAATTCAGCTTAACACCTGTTCACTTTATCGTTAACTTCATGAACCTAACCTGTACTTTGCCTGAACCAACAATTGCTAGGCGAGCCCGCCGAGCCCGTCCCAAACCTCCCCCCTGACACCCGCGAAAAGTTAATCCAAATCGCTGCCCATGAACGGCTCGCCACACCAGGATGGGCCCAAAGCGGTGGACCATCGCTTGCCAAGCCGCCGCGTCTGAGACCAGCCTGCCACCCATGCGTTTTGATCCACCGCTCATCGAAGCCACGCTCCTGCGCCGCTACAAACGCTTTCTGGCTGACGTTCGCCGCGCCGACGGCGCCGAGCAAACCGTCCATTGCCCAAACTCAGGCGCCATGTTGGGCGTGGCCCCATCCGGCGCGCGCTGTTGGATTTGGCCCGCCAACAATCCCAAACGCAAACTGAGCCATACCCTCGAACTTGTTGAGGTTGACGGGGGCCTTGTGGGGATCAACACCCATCGCCCCAACTCCCTGGCGGCCGAAGCCATCGCCGACAACGTCGTGACCGAGCTTGCCGGCCACACCGACATGCGTCGGGAAGTGCGCTACCAGCATGACGATGAGACCAGCCGCTTCGACATCGCCCTGACCGACTCGGCCGGGCGGGCCGCCTTCATTGAAGTCAAAAACGTGCATTTGCGACGTCACGGAGAGCTGGCCGAGTTCCCCGACAGCGTCACGGCCCGCGGCGCCAAGCACTTGACGGCCCTAGCTCACGCCGCACGCCACGGCGCGCGCGCCATCCAACTGTTCGTGATCCAACGCACCGACTGCGACAGGTTAGCGCTCGCCGACGACATTGATCCAGCTTATGCTCAAGCCTTCGCCTCGGCTCGCGCCGCCGGCGTCGAGGCGTTGGCCTATGCGTGTGACGTCAGCCCCGTCGCGGTCACAATCGCCAGGCCGGTACCCATTTGTGAACCCGTTAGGGCGTAAGCCCCCCTTGCGTCCACGCGCCTGGAGCACCCATTTTAGGCGCTGAGCGTACAACACATCCAGTAAGGTGCAGCCCCAGTGTCGACCACAACCGCCGCCAGACCTGAAACCCGCCATCGCACCCCTGAACCAGGGGACTTGGTGGTCCACGCCGTCGAAGACTTCGAGGGCATCCGCGCGGCGGGCCAGCTGGCTGCAGCCTGCCTCGACATGCTGACCCCGCACATCGTTCCCGGTGTCACCACCCAACGCTTGGACGATCTGGCGCGCGGTTTCATCCTCGACCATGGCGCGCTGCCAGCATGTTTGTTCTATCGCGGCTACACCCACACCGTGTGCACCTCAATCAATCGGGTGGTGTGCCACGGCATTCCCGACGACAAGCCCTTGCGCGAGGGTGATATCGTCAATGTGGATGTCACGTTGATCCTCAACGAGTGGCACGGCGACACCAGCCGTATGTATCCGGTCGGCCCGATCAAACGCGCGGCCGCGCGCCTCATCGACTTTACCTATGATGTGATGATGGAGGCGATCGCCGCCGTGCGCCCCGGCGCAACCGTTGGCGACATCGGCGCCATCATCGAAGCGCGCGCCCACGCTGAACAATTCTCCGTTGTCGAGGATTTTTGCGGTCATGGCATCGGGCGCATGTTCCATCACCCGCCCAACATTGTGCACGTTGGCCCTCCCGGTGAAGGCGCGGTGTTTCAACCCGGCATGTTCTTCACCGTCGAGCCGATGATCAATCTGGGCAAACCCGATGTGAAGGTGCTGCGCGACGGATGGACGGCGGTGACCCGCGACCGAAGCTTGGCAGCCCAGTTCGAACATACCGTCGGCGTCACCGAAGACGGCGTTGAGATCTTCACAACCTCACCAGCCGGTCTGCACAAGCCGCCCTACGCGTCCTAAACGGCATCCACGCTTGACACGGGCGAGCGCCCGCGGTCCGAAGCGGTCAGCGCGACTTCATCCGCGCACAGTCAGGATGCGCCAATGCCCCATCACGCCGACACGGTATGGCTCAAAGACGCTTTGGTGTTTCTGTTCGCCGCGGGCATTTTGGTGCCGGCGCTGCGCGTTGTGCGCATCCCCATGGTGTTGGGCTTTCTGCTGGCCGGGGTTGCACTCGGCCCACATGGACTGGGCGCGCTGGCGGCCTCTTGGGCGCCGTTAGAATTCGTGACCATCAGCGATCCCGAAACCGCCGCCCCGTTCGCCGAGTTGGGCGTGCTCTTCCTTTTGTTTCTGCTGGGCCTTGAACTGTCTTTCAATACGCTTTGGTCTTTGCGAAAGGCCGTGTTTGGCGCTGGCGGCCTTCAAGCCGGGCTGAGCGCCCTGGTCATTGGCCTGGTGGCGGCTTTGGCGGGGTTGCCAGCGCCCGCCGCCGTCGCCGTTGGGCTGGCCCTCGCCCTGTCCTCAACCGCCGTGGTGATGCAGATCATCGGTGAGCAACGCCAGACCGCCGCGCCCATCGGCCGCACGGCGCTCGCGGTCTTGTTGTTTCAGGACATCCTCGTCGCGCCGATCTTGATTTTGGTCAACTTCTTGACCCACGACGCCGACGCAAACGTCGCGACCGCGCTGCTCGACGCCGCCGTTGAGGGCGCCATCGCCTTGGTCATCATCGTTCTCGTTGGCCGCTTCGGCTTGCGCCGTATCTTTCAGCTGGCCGCCCAAGCCGGTGGGCGAGAGTTTCTGATGGCGATCACGCTGTTGACGCTGGTCGGGGCCGCCGTGCTCACGGCGGCAGCGGGCCTCTCGCTGGCGCTGGGCGCATTCTTGGCGGGACTGTTGCTTGGCGAGACCGAGTTCAAGCACCAAGCTCAGGTGGATCTCGAGCCCTTCAAGGGCCTGTTGTTGAGCCTGTTCTTCATGACCGTCGGCATGGGGCTCAACCTCGCCAGCCTCGCCCAATCATGGCCCATCATTCTCAGTGGCTTGGTCGGCCTGTTGCTGGTCAAAGGCGTCATCGCCGCCCTCGCATGTCGCCTGTTCGCAGGCCGATGGCCGCTTGCGCTGGAATCGGCGTTCATTCTCGCGCCGGCTGGGGAGTTTGCCTTTGTCATTCTTGCCGCGGCCAGCGCGGGCTCTGTGGTCAGCGCCGAAACCGCCACCATCATCACCGCAATCGCCGGTCTGTCGATGTTAACGACACCCTTGTTGGCCCGCGCCGGACATCTGTTGGCGGCATGGCTCGAAGCGCGCGAAGGCGTCCCCCCGGCTGCAGACGAGATCCCCGCCTCGGGCCACGTTGTGATCGCCGGCTTTGGCCGCGTGGGCCAAGCCATCGCCAACATCCTTGCCGCAGAAACCACTGAGCTGGTCGCCCTTGATCGCAACCCGCGCCTGGTGGCTGAACAACGCAAAGCCGGGTGGCGGGTGTTCCTTGGCGATGCGTCACACGCTGAGATCCTGCGGCGGGCCGGCGCCGAAACCGCCGCGCTTTTTGTTGTGACTGTGGATGATCATGAGGCCGCCGAAGCCATGGTACGCGCTGTTCGCGCACTGCGGCCCCACGCCCCGCTCCTTGTGCGCGCGCGCGATGTGGAGCACGCCGCCGAACTCGAGGCGGCCGGCGCCAGCTTTGTGATCCCTGAAGCGATCGAAGCCGGATTGCAGATCGCAGCGCGCGCGCTCGAGGAGTACGGCTATGTCGGCGAGACCGTGCGCGACCGCATCGCAGTCGAACGCGAAGCCGCGTATCGCCGCGCCGCCCAAACCGTTCCCTCCGCCGATTGACTCAGCATTATGTTCGTGCTTCGTTCGAAGCTCATAGAGGGGGTCCACGCCGTGCGCGAAGCCGCGATTTCACCGCTCCACAAGCCCAAAACACCCCATCATGTTGGTCACCGTGCGCGTTTGCGCGAACGCTTTCAATCCGCCGGCCCCGAGGCGCTCGCCGACTACGAATTGCTCGAGCTGGTGTTGTTCCGCGCCATACCGCGCCGGGATGTCAAACCGCTGGCCAAAGACCTGATCGCGCGTTTTGGCGGCTTCGCCGAAGCGCTTGGCGCGCCGCTTGAACAGCTTGTCGAGCTGTCAGGGATGTCCGAAAGCGCGGCCTTAGACCTGAAGATCGTCCTTGAGACGGCGCGCCGCCTGACGCGCGATCGGGTGATGATGAAGCCAGTGATCGCAACGTTTTCAACGTTGGTTGAGCATTGCCGCGCCGCTATGGCCGACGAATCCAAAGAGCAGTTTCGGGTCCTGTTTCTTGACCGGCGCAATCGTCTCATCGCCGACGAGGTCATGGGTCGCGGCTCAATTGCCCACGCGCCTGTTTATCCCCGCGAAGTCGCCGAGCGCGCCTTGATCTTGAACGCCAGCGCGATCATCTTGGCGCACAATCATCCCAGTGGCGATCCGACCCCGTCCAGCGCCGACATCACCATCACCCAACAAGTCGTGGCCGCGGCCAACGCCATTGGCGTCACGGTCCACGACCACATCATCGTCGCCAAACAAAGCACCGCCAGTTTCAAACGCTTAGAGTTGCTATGACCCCCACCTTGAGGACACGCTGATGGCAGTGGCTCGTTACTCACGCCCGGCCATGGCCGACATCTGGACCGACCAGTCCAAATATCGCATTTGGTTTGAGATCGAAGCGCACGCCTGCGACGCCATGGCGGCGCAGGGCGTGATCCCGCAATCGGCCGCCACCGCCATTTGGTCGGCCAAGGACCACCAGTTCGATGTCGAGGCCATCGCCGCCATCGAGGCCGAGGTGCGCCACGATGTGATCGCCTTTTTGACCTACCTGACCGGACTGGTCGGCCCAGAAGCGCGGTATGTCCACCAGGGCCTGACATCATCGGATGTGTTGGACACCACGCTTGCCGTCCAACTCACGCGATCCGCCGATCTCTTACTCGAAGGCGTCGCACGGGTGTGCGAAGCGCTGAAAGTGCGCGCGTTTGAACACAAGCACACCCTCTGCATGGGGCGCAGCCATGGCGTGCACGCTGAGCCCACAACGTTCGGGCTGAAGCTTGCCTCCCACTTTGCCGAGTTCGATCGCGCCAACACGCGCCTGCAAGCCGCCCGGGACGAAATCGCCACATGCGCCCTGTCAGGCGCGGTCGGCACCTTCGCCAATGTCGATCCGCTGGTGGAAGCCCACGTCGCCAAACAGATGGGCCTCCGCACAGAACCGATATCGACCCAAGTGATTCCCCGCGACCGCCACGCCGCTTTCTTTGCCGCCCTGGCCGTCATCGCCAGCAGTGTCGAACGACTCGCGGTTGAAATCCGCCACCTTCAGCGCACAGAAGTGCTTGAAGCTGAAGAACATTTCGCGAAGGGACAAAAGGGCTCTTCGGCCATGCCGCACAAGCGCAACCCGGTGCTGACCGAGAATCTCACAGGATTGGCGCGGCTGGTGCGCGCCGCCGCGATACCCGCGCTTGAGAACGTCGCCCTCTGGCACGAACGGGACATTTCTCACTCCAGCGTTGAACGCGCCATCGCCCCGGACGCCACCATCCATCTTGATTTCGCCTTGCACCGCTTGGCGGGCGTGATTGAGGGCCTGGTCGTCTATCCCGATCGCATGCGCGCCAATCTCGATCGGCTCCAAGGGCTTTACGCCTCACAAAGCGTGCTGTTGTTGCTGACGCAAAACGGCTTCTCCCGTGAGGACGCCTACGCCCTCGTGCAACACAACGCCATGAGAACCTGGGGCGGCGAAGGCCCCTTTCTCGAATTGCTGCAAGCCGATCCAGCACTCAGCGCCTTGCCGGATGGCGCGTTGGAGGCGTGCTTTGACATGGCGGCGCACACCCGCCACGTCGATCTGGTGTTCAACCGCGTGTTCGAACACCAAACCCAGCCTGCGTGAGATCGCAATCGCGTGAAATCTGCGCGAGCGACCTTGGCGCCGCGCGCAGAAGACCGCACATCACTCGCGAGTTAGGGAGAAACAGATGCGAGCACTTTTGGCGGTGTGTGCGGCGATGGTGGTCATGGCCGCCGGCGCAATGGCGCAGGACCATGAGACCCAACCACGCCCAGAACACGCCGTCGTGGTCGCGATGTTCTATTCAGGCTTTTGCGGACAATGCCAAATACTCGACCCGCGCATTGAAGCGGTCAAATCCGACTTCCATGGACGGCCCGTGACATTCATCAGGTTCGACAAGACCATGTCGCTGTTTGGCGGTGGGCGTGAGCGCGAACGCCTGGCCGCGCGCCACGGCATGGCCGGCATCTGGGACGAATACAAAGGCCGCCAAGGCTTTGCTCTGGTCGTCGACCGGAGTGACGAGCGCATCGTCGACGTCTTGACGGTGCGCAATTCGCGCGACGACATCGCCCGCGCCATCACGATCGCGTTGCGGGCGGGCGACGTCTAAGCGCCTTTCGCGGGCCAATCAGTCCGCGCTGTTGGCGACCTGCACGCGCGCCTCCGCCAAAAGCTCCTCCATGCGTCGACGGATCTGGTGGTCGGATTGTTCCACCCCTTTGGCGTCAAAATCCCCACGCACCTTGCGAAACACATCGTCATCGCCGGGCTCGTCGAAATCGGAACTCACAACTTCTTTGGCGTAGGCGTCGGCCGCCTCGCCTGTGATGCCCATCAGGTCCGCCGCCCACAATCCCAACAGTTTGTTGCGACGCACCTGCGCTTTGAACTCCATCTCCGCCGAATGCGCGTACCGAGCTTCCTCAGCCTTTTCGCGGTCGTCAAATCCGCCCATTCTTGTCTCCTGCGCTAGGTCACCCCATGTCGCTAGCTCGCGTTGGGTTCAAAATCAACGCACCGTCCCTGCCGCCAACGCCACATCCGCGTTGTTCCCGGCAGGCCCATTGACTACGGTGTTTTGGTCGGCGGCGAGCGACAACGCGGCCAATCGCCCCGTTCCACCTGAGCGGAACGCTGAGGATCACCACAATGTCACGACGTAAAAAAATCTACGAGGGCAAAGCCAAGGTGCTCTATGAAGGCCCCGAACCGGGCACTCTCATTGCCTATTTCAAAGACGACGCCACAGCGTTCAACAACCAAAAACGCGATACCCTTGACGGGAAAGGCGTCCTCAACAATCGCATTTCCGAGCACATCATGTCGCGCCTCAACGCGATCAGCATACCGACCCATTTCATCCGGCGCATCAACATGCGTGAGCAATTGATCCATGAGTTGGAGATCATTCCAGTCGAGGTCGTATGCCGGAATGTCGCCGCAGGTTCCATTGTTTCGCGCCTCGGCCTCGAAGAGGGGCAGCCGCTGCCGCGGTCAATTGTTGAGTATTATTATAAGAATGATGATTTACAGGACCCCATGGTCGCTGAAGAACACATCACGGCATTCAATTGGGCGAACACGCAAGAAATCGACGACATCATGGCTTTGACCCTCAGGGTCAACGATTTTCTTTCCGGGTTGTTTGCGGCCGCAGGCATTCGCCTCATCGATTTCAAACTGGAATTCGGCCGGCAGTACGAAGGCGACATGGTGCGCATCGCGGTCGCCGATGAAATCAGCCCCGACAGTTGCCGGTTGTGGGATATGGAAACCGGTGAGAAGCTCGATAAGGATCGGTTCCGGCGCGATCTCGGCGGCGTGACCGAGGCGTATGCCGAAGTCGCGCGCCGTCTGGGCGTCATGAAGGATGCGCCGCCAAATCTCCAGGTGGTCGGCGATACATGAGGGCGGCATGAAGGCAACGGTTCGCATCGATTTCAAAGCTGGCGTACTCGACCCGCAAGGCCAGGCGGTCGCCCAAGCGCTGAACACGCTCGGCTTCGATGAGGTCACCCGCGCCCGCCAGGGCAAGGTCATCGAGCTTGAGCTCAGCGAAACCGACCCAAAGGCGGCGCACGAAAGGGTCGTGGCCATGTGTCAGCAATTGTTGGCCAATCCGGTTATCGAAGACTATCGGATCGAACTGGATGCGCCGGCCGCCTGATCGCGGCGTGTGATGGACACCACCGGAAAGGCTTGCCTATGACTCCCGTACGTCACGTGTTCGGAGCGTCTCGTATCGCCGCTTGGGCACTGGTGTTGATCCTGTCCTCCTGCGCAACGCCGCGGCTGGACTATCCGGCGATTTCCCAAGCGGACGTAAGCGCGTCCACCGAAGAGGCCCAACGCCAAGCCATCCAAACAGGCCTCGCCTCGCACGCGCGCCTGATGAATCTGGCCTGGCCCTTGATCCGCGACAACGCCGATCTTTGCGGCGAGCGCACGCGCAAAACGCTGGGCGTGGTTGTCGCCGACGTGAGCGGCGTCGATTCCATTGTCGGCGGCCTTACCCGCAACCAAATCCGCGCGCTCGGCTACGAGGACGACCTCAACATTGTGGCGGTCGCCGAGGACTCTCCCGCTCACGCGGCCGGCCTTCAGGTCGGCCAACACATTGTGGGTGTGAACGGGGTGGACGTCGAGGACGCCTCGCTGGCCGAGTTTTCTGAAATCCTGTCCGAAACGGCCGAGGACAAGGAGACGATCACCCTCATCGTTGAGGACGATGACGGGCGAAACGACGTCACGCTCGCGCCGGTGGACGTCTGCAATGTCGCGATCCGACTGCGCCGCAGCCGCGAGGCGGCCGCCTACACCAATGGCCGCGAAATCGTCATGACCGAGGGTTTCATCGATCTTGTCGGCGATGACGCGCAATTGCGGTTTGTGATTGGCCATGAACTCGCCCACGTGATTGAGCGCCATGTGCGCAAGGGCGTGCGGAACGGCGTGGTGACCGGCGCGTTTGTGTATGGCCCGCTCTTGGCGATACCCGCCGCCTTAGGTGATGAAGTGTTGGAGTGGGTCTGGATCCGACCCCAAAATCCGCCCCTGTCCACCGCGCTCAGCCACGCCGTCGCCGCCTCCATGGGCACCCAGAACTTCGAACGCGAAGCCGATTATCTCGGCTTGTACCTTTATGCGCGTACTGGCGCCGATCTTGACGGCGTGGAGGACATATGGACCGTGCTCGCCAACGCCAACCCGCGCGCGACCTGGGGCCCGATCACCCACCCCACCAGTCCCGAACGCCGGCTCGCTCTACAAGCCACCCGCACGGAGATCGAAGCCAAGCGGGCGGCGGGCCAACCGCTCGTGCCCGAGGGATGGCCCACAGACGACTAACCCGCTAGCCTTGAGCATGGCTGTGACCACCGCGTCGTCGATCCCTCGCTGAGCGTATCCATGGTGCTGCGGGCAACTTGCACAAACGCTCGTCTTCAATCACGGCGCCGACATTGACGCCATTGCCGTCGCTGCGGCGCCGGCCCTGGCCGACGAAAACGAGGAAAGGTAGACTGACCATCATGCGCTCCGCCGTTATCGTTTTCCCCGGTTCCAATTGCGACCGCGATGCCCAGGTCGCGTTGACGGACATCACTGAGCGCCCGCCGGCCATGGTGTGGCATCGCGAAACCTCACTGCCGGACGGTCTGGACCTGGTGCTGGTGCCAGGCGGGTTCTCCTATGGCGACTATTTGCGTTGCGGAGCCATCGCGGCGCGCTCACCCATCATGCACGCCGTCGTGGCCGCCGCCGAACGCGGCGTGGCGGTGCTCGGCGTGTGCAACGGATTTCAGGTCTTGTGCGAAGCTGGCCTGTTGCCGGGCGCGTTGGTGCGCAATGCCGGCCTGGATTTTGTCTGCCGCCCCCAGCTGCTCGCCATTACGAACGCACAGACCCGCTTCACCACGGCCTATGGCGATCGGCCCGAAGCCACCTTCCCCATCGCCCATCATGACGGCAATTATCGCGCCGACGAGGACACCCTCGACCGGCTCGAAGGCGAAGGCCGGGTCGTGTTCCGCTACGCCGGCGACCGCGGCAACCCCAATGGCTCAGCGCGTGATATCGCTGGCGTCACCAACGCCGCCGGCAATGTCCTCGGGCTCATGCCGCACCCCGAGCGCGCCGTCGATCCCGCCCATGGCGGCCATGACGGGCGTGGCGTGTTCGAAAGCCTTATGGCTGCGTAAACGCGTCGACCACCGCGATCGTGGACGCTGGATGATCCGTAAACGCACCATCGACGCCCAACGCCAACGCTGTTCTGAATTCGAGCGCCGCCGCTTCCGCGCCGGCATCGTCGTCGCGGAACGTCCACAGATGGAGGACAAGACCGGCGTCATGCACGCGCGCGACGTAACCTTCTTGCCCCTCGCCTAACGCCAATCTCTTTTGCGCGCCAATGCCGTCGACAAAGTCGGCGACGTCCCCAATGGCGACACTCGGTGAGCCGTCCGGCAGGGCGTACACAAGCTGCACCAGCGGAACGTCAATCTCACCATTCAGGCGCTCAAGCACTGGGGGCTCAAAGGACTGCACGATGATGGGCGCATCGGCTCCATCAAGCCCGCGCGCGCGCAAGACCTGCGTCAGGACGCCCGGCGAGTCCAATCCGGCCTCCGCGAGAGCCACAGCCTGTTTGAGCTCGGGATAGACGATGACCCGCCGGTGCGCGGCCGCGGCGAGGTCCAACACCTCTTCAAACGTCGGTATGGCGAACTGTCCATTGAACGACTGATCCCGGCCCGCCCGCGGCTGCACGGCGCGCAACGTCTTCAGTTCAGCGAGGGTGAAATCCTCAGCCCACCAATCGACACGCTCACCGCCCTCGCCATCGGGCTTGGCCACGCGCCGATCGGCAAACTCTGGACGCGAGGCCACATCGGTCGTTGTCGACAAAAATCGATCATGCCGAGCCACCAAAACCCCGTCCCTGGTGATGACGAGATCGGGCTCAATGGCGTCGGCCCCTTGCGCGATCGCCAGTTCGTAAGCCGCCAACGTGTGTTCGGGCCGTTCGCCCGACGCGCCGCGATGCGCGATGACCATCGGCTTCTGTCCGGTCAACGTCGGCCAATCGCCCTGCGCCGCCCGGTCTTCGCCAGCTCCCGTCGCGCAGCCCGCCAAAACCAAACTGACAAGTCCCACCCGAAACCCATGCCAAATGCCGCCGCCAACCGCCATTGTCCCCCCCATCGTTGAGCGTCCCCACGCCTAAGCGAAGATCGCCGAAGCGTACAGTCCCGCGTCAATCCGAACGCCGCATCGCGTGCCCGCCGTCGGGCGGAACGGCCTCGATCATACGCCGAGCGAGGGCCACGCGCTCATCGGTCCCATAAGGCGGATTGAGCACCAACAGGGCGAGCATTTCAGCCAATATGGCGTGCTTGTGAACGTCCGCCAGATTGCCGGCGTGGTCAGCGTGCGGGTAGGACACCATGGCGCGATCCGACCCCATTCATGGGCCGATCAGCACCCCCCAAGCGACCGCATCAGCCTATGCCAAGCACATCATAGAGACAGCCCGTCCGATACTCCCCATCAGCGTTGACACAATGAGCGGCGGCGGCCCGTTCATCATCGGTCAAACAGGCCATGGTTCCACGATTGCCTTGGCCAGGCAGACGCGCGCGACGATCAAGCGCCGCCGCCGTGTAGCCGTCCTGACAGACAAACTGAACGCACGCCGAGCTGCTCCCGGTTGACTGGACGTTGCCAAAGCCAGAGCCGCTATTGTCGATGGTGATGTTCATGCTGCCGCCCGTGCTCTGTTGGACGCAGGCATTGCGCCCCTCGTTGAACGCCATGATGGGCGGCTCAAGCGGCGTGCCGCCGCTCCCGATCGCTTGTGACGCCAAAGCGTAAACACAGCCTGACACCACGCCTCCCGACAAGCCGACCACGCCGATCCATTTCCACAGTCCCATTGCCGTCTCCTGCAGCACTGCGCGCCCAACGTTAACAACGCAGTTCGGCCGGCCATCCGGTCATCCGGCGGCCGTTCGTCGACCCGCGCTCACGCGCACGGCGCAAAACCGGCTCACTCGACCACGTTCTCACGCAGCCAGTTCACCTGGATGTCGTAATACCCCGCGCTTTTCACCCAGCGGGTCATGGTTTCCATTTCGCGCAAACTGCCCGTTTCGGCCACATCAATGTTGTGGTTGGCGTCGGCGAAAGTGTGAACCTCAAGCGTGGCGTTGGGGTTTTGACCAATCGTGTTTTGGTAAAGCGCGCGCACCTTGCGCCAGTCAACGTTCAGGTCGTTCTCGCCGAACAGGGCAAGCACATCGACGTCCAAACCGCTGAGCATCGCCTCAAAGCCGTGAACATGGATCTGCATGGCGGTTTCACGATCCACCGGCCAATCGCCTTCAATCGCCAGCAATTCCGCCTGGCGCGCCGCGTAGCTCTGCGGGGTGTACGCAAACCCCAGCATGCGCGCGACGTACCCGTTCGCCCACCAGTTTTCTGTGGCGGCCTGATAGTCGGCGAACGATCCGCCCGAGTGCATGATGGCCACGCCAGCGCGCCATTCCGCCAGCAACGCATCCGCCTCATCAGTCGTGACGCCTTCATGGGGTAAGTTGGCGTGCAGCAAATAGAGGAAATTGTCCACCGCCGTCACACCACTCACCGAGATCCAAAATTCGATGCCAGCGTCTTCAGCCATCGCAAGCGGGGCGATCCACCCAGCGCGGCTCACGCCCCAAACGCCAATTTTTCCCGCGCCAGGTGTGTTCTGTTCGCGGGCGTAGGCGATGGCGTCGAGCACCTCTTGCGCGCTCTGTTCAACAGGCTGGTTGATATCGAACACCCCCTCACTGCGTCCCATCCCCGGCTTGTCCCACACCATGCTGGCGATCCCGAGCTCCGCAAAGCGCGTGCGCAATTCCGCATACGCGTTCCAACCGCGCACGTCCGTCTCGCCATAGCCATGCACAAAAATGATCAGGGCTTGCGCCTCACCCACCGACGGCTGATCGATCACGCCGGATAATGTGTTCCCGGCGGACACGAACGTGAAATCCTCGGTGATCATGGGCGATGCGGCCGCATCATCCCCCGTCGGCCCGGCCAGGGGTGCGCACGATGCGGCCGTCGCGACCGCCGCCACGATGCCCCAAACCAGGATCAATCTCCCCATAGTCCACCCGATGCTCGTTGGTCTTCGTGGGTTCAATGTGTAAAGCATCCTCGTCAGCGAGCCCAAATTACCGATGTGACAGATCGAGACCTGTCGCCCATCGGGCCAAGCGCCAACGCAGCGGTTGGCGGCGCGCTCACACACAACGGCCCATCCGACGATGGATGCTGCGGGGCGAGGTCGAAGGGGGAACCATGTCACTCAACGAAGCGTTGCTGATTGAACGCCAATCCTCTTACGCCCGGTTGCGGGGCGGGTACTCGGTGCCGCTCGCCGGCACGACGTACTGGATCGGCCTTGGAGTCTGGGGCTACGCCGCGACGCCCTCAAGCTGGGCCCTCACCGCGTTCATCACCTCGGGCGCAATTTTTCCTTTAGCGTTGATGTTCGCCAAGCTGTTGCGCAATGATTTTATGGCCGAACGCACCGCAGTGACGAGCGTGCTGGCGCCCACTTTCATCGCCATGCTCTTGTATCTGCCCATGGCGATCAGCGCTTACTATGTGGACCCGCAATTGGCGCCGCTGATGATCGGCATTGGTATGTCTCTGCACTGGCCTGTGATTGGCTGGTCATACGGACGCACGAGCGTGTTTACCGCACATACTTTGGTGCGTGCGGCGGTCGTCACGGCGATGTGGTGGGCCGCCCCGGATTTGCGCTTCACCGCGCTGCCGTTCGCCATCGCGGCCATTTATGCCGTCACGGTGGTGGTCATTCTGCTCGACAGCGCCCGCTTTCGCCAGCGCTACGCAGATCAGATTTAGGCGAACGCAGCTAGCCCATGCGCACGCCAACTAGCCATGGCCTTCGCTGAGAAATGCCGCTATCCGGCTGTGATGACCACGACCACATCCCCCCTCATCGCCCCCATGATCGCGCAGGCCAATACGGACGCCGCCGCCGACCACGGCCTCACGGCTGACGAGTATGGCCTGATTGTGCAACGGCTGAACCGCCCGCCAAACCTGGTGGAGCTGGGGATTTTCGGCGCGATGTGGTCAGAACACGCAAGCTACAAATCCTCACGCCGGCATCTGAAAAAA
This sequence comes from uncultured Caulobacterales bacterium, assembly GCA_964483775.1. GTDB lineage: Bacteria > Pseudomonadota > Alphaproteobacteria > Caulobacterales > Maricaulaceae > CAZADA01. Next base: position 262 of record CAZADA010000033.1, on the reverse strand, counting down.
CTGCCCACTACCGGCCCGCACGTCATCCACGGTCCGGGCGAAAACGCCGGCGTTGTCGACATTGGCGAAGGGCCCAATGGGGAAAAGCTCGCCGCCGTTTTTAAGATGGAAAGCCACAACCACCCCAGCTTCATCGAGCCGTATAACGGCGCCGCAACCGGCGTCGGCGGCATTTTGCGCGATGTGTTCACCATGGGCGCGCGGCCCGTGGCGCTGATGAACGCGCTGCGCTTTGGCGATCCGAGCCATCCGAAACCCACAT
>CAZADA010000032.1:12530-25747 GCA_964483775.1 uncultured Caulobacterales bacterium | reverse complement strand
GGTGGGGTTTGTTTGTTATTCGTGGTGGGGGGGGTGTGGCGTGGGTGTGGGGGCACCCCCCCCCCCCCTGTCTGACCAGGCATCACACGCACCAAGCGGCGGGGGCCAGTCCTCGCTGGTGCGCTCCAAGCATGCCCGTGTCTTTGGCGGCGCGCGCGTGAGCGAAGACCGTTTTCACGCCAGCGCCTTCGCTGGCGGCGCTGACCGCTCCGATCGTGACAATCGGCAATGATCTCTTTGGTTGCGGGCCGTCACGGCGGTGGGCTGGTTGGCCGACTTGGGCGTTCAGCGTCTTGGCCCCCATCGGGCTGAGCCGATCGGCAGGCCGGTGCGGTTGGATCGGGGCCTGCTTAGTGATCAATACGCCTCAGGATCGGTGGACGTCTCAATCAAATGTCTCAGCGCCCTGCGGGCGCGGTGCAGGCGCACCTTCACCGCGCCTTCGCTAATGCCCAGTGTTTCGGCGGTTTGGGTGGTGGTGTGGTCCTCGATGTCGCGGAGCTCCAACACGGTGCGGTAGGTGTCGGGCAAAGCCGCGATCTTCTCGCGGACCATGGCGCAGGCCTCGATGCTTTGTAGGATTTCCTCGGCGGTCGCGATGTGGAGCCACGGGGCCTCGCGGCGCAGACCTTCAGCGTCGCACTGAGGCAGCAGCGTCTCGATGTCTCGGTCGTCATGGCCCTTGCGGGCGCGCAGCATCACCAGCGCCGCGTTGGTCGTGATGCGGTAGAGCCACGATTTGAAACAGGCGCGTCCCTCAAACTGATCGATCTTGTTGATGGCGCACATCAGAGCGTTTTGGACGCAATCCTCAGCCAGGCTGCGGTCGCGTACATAGCGTTGCGCAATGCTGAGCATCCAACCGCTGTAGCGGCGGACCATCGTGTCGTGGTCGGGCGGTTCAAGGATGTGTGGCGCCGTCGGGGGAAGGGGGAGTGGTTGGCTGAGCACGACAGATCCCTCGAATTGATGATGGTTTCGAGGTAACCGCGGTGGCCAAGGCGGGGAAATTCAAGCTGCGCAGAGATCCGATAACCTCTACGCATAGTTGATTAGAATCAACACCTTAGGACCTATCTGAGCGCTTTCACGCCGTCTGACAAGGTGGTGAAGCGATGGTGACTGGCGCCATCGCCACGGGGTGTTTGCGCTTCATTGACGCCGGCCTTGGCGAAGCAACGGGGCGATGCCAAGTCGAATACCACTGTTTGATCCGGTGATGACGGCCGTTTTGCCAGTGCGTTCCATCTTTGCGTATCCACGTTCACTTCATCCGCGGGCCGTTGCCCCTGCGACACCGTAAAGATGCAAGACAGTTCGGTGCGGTTACTCGCTATTCAGCGGCTTTCGGTTTGCGAGCCTGGTAGGCTGCGGAGCGATTGATCCGGTCGCCGTCCAGCGGGTCAACTTCATCGCCGAATACATCGTCGATGGAAAACGTCGAACGTTCGCCCAGCGCGTCGAAATGTCGACCGATCCAGGCATCGGCGACCGAGCGACCGTTGCGGAACAGCATGTCGAGAAACTCCCACTCCGCGTTGAGCTTTGAGGAGGCGCCGAGGGTCGACATCATGGGTTCATCGCCAATCACATGCACCAACACCCGACGGTATCCGGTTCCTTCAAGGCGGCCAGCCTCCATCAGGCGGGTGACGAAGTCGATCGCGCGAAACTCGCGCATCAAGGAATGGTTGAAGGTGATTTCGTTCAGGCGGTTTTGGATCTCTCGGGCCGTTTTGGGCGCCACGTCGCGGCGAAACGGATTGATCTGCACGATCACCACGTCGTCCGTGGTGCAATGATCAAATAGCGGAAAGAGCGGCGGATTGCCCATGAACCCACCATCCCAGTACGGCGTACCGTCGATCTCCACCGCTTTGAACATGAACGGCAAGCAGGCCGAAGCCATGACATGATCGGCGGTCAGTTGGCGCTGGTTGAACACCTCGATGCGGCCGGTCATGACGTTGGTTGCTGAAATGAAGATCTTCAGTTCTTGGCAGGAGTGAATGGCGTCGAAGTCTACACTGGATTTCAGAACATCGCGCAGAGGATTGATGTCCAGCGGGTTGATTTCATACGGGCTCAACATGCGGGACATCACGTCGAGGAATAGGTAGCCGGGCGAGGAGTCCAAGCTCCACTCTCCGCTCATATGTTGGAGGGGCGAGCGGCGCAGCGGGCTCGCCCACGCCGCGCGCCCGATTTCCTCCCAGAACCTTCGCAAGGATCGACGTGCGCCTTCCCGGCCTGCTTGGACGTAACCTGACGCCAAAACGACAGCGTTCATGGCCCCAGCGGATGCGCCTGTGATCCCCTCAAACTGAATGCGCTCATCCTCGAGCAGGCGGTCGAGAACACCCCATGTGAAGGCGCCGTGCGATCCCCCGCCTTGGAGACCAAGGTTGATCGGCTTGGTGGGGTGGGGATTGTTGGGCATGCGCAGGTTCCCTTGGCCGATCGCGTGTGGCCAGCTTTGTCAGATCGGATGCCCCTACGCCAGCGCCGGTTACGGACGCCCTGCAGGTGGGCCGGTCCGGCGTGACCGGCTTTCAAAAGCGCATATCTGGCGGCGGTGTTGGCCGCCTGGCGCCTGAAGTCGAGCGGACGCGCGAGCGCTGGCAACACTGGCGACGATCTTGCTACCACCCGGCGCTGAGACGCACCCCGACAAGGCGCGGCGGGCCAAGATGTTCGCTCGGCACGATGAAGTTGGACGGGATCAGGACGTGGCGCTGGTCGAACAGGTTGGTTCCAAACAGCTCCACACGCCAGTCGGAGGCGGGGTTGGCCAGTCCAATGGCGGCGTCCACAAGGCCGTAAGCGTCGACGGCGAGGTTGGGATCGTTGGTGGCGCCGGTGAAATACTGGTCGGTCCAGAAATAGCTGAGCCGGCCGGTGATTTCGTAGCGGTTGGAAGCGATTGGCGTTGCCGCCTCAAGTTGTGTCGAGACTTGGTGGCGCGGCGCGCTGCCAAGCCGGTTACCCGTGTTGCCAGGGCCATCGTCGACGTCAAACCGGTCAAACCGTGTGTCGAGATAACCATAGCTGGCTGACAGCGAGACCCCTTCGAGGGGCGTAAAACGCGCTTCGATCTCTACGCCTTGCATGGTGGCGTCGGCGGCGTTGACCACCGTTCCGATCATCGTGTCGGGTTTGAGCACGAATTCTTGTTTGTTGTCATAGGTTTGATGGAAGGCGGTGGCGGCGGCGAACCCGCGGCCATCGGCGAAGAGGGCCTTTACGCCGAGCTCGCGCGCCCACACGAACTCCGCTTCGAACGGGGCTGCGATGGCTTCCGGCCGGTCGGCCTCGGTGTGGAATCCACCGGCTGTGAACCCGCGGGCAAGGGATCCGTAGACCGTTATGGCGTCGTTCGGTTGGAAGCTGAGCGCGAGGCGCGGCGTCACAGCGTCAAAACTGGCGCTCAGTGTTTCCGTAGCGAAGCTCCGTGTGGGGTCAAGGTCGTCTGTATACAGCAAGTCGGCGTCGCGAGTTTCGAAGGAATAGCGCAGGCCGCCTGAGAGCTCCCAGTGATCGCGCGCTCGCCAGGTGGCGTCGGCATACGCGGCGTAGGCCCGATTGCGGGTGGACTGATCAAAGCTGACGCTTCGGATCAGCGCCGCTGAACGAGCTGCGAGACGTACACGGTCGACGTCGCGGTCTGCTGTCTCGTGCAACACATAGACGCCGCCAATGACGCTCAAAGGCCCCTGGTCGTTGTTTGCAAACCGGAATTCCTGACTGAAGACCTTCGGGCGTTCGCGATCATCATCGATTTGCTGAAAGCCGCTGGTCAGTTGCGGCGCACTTAACGCCACCCAGCTAAAGCGCTCCCGCGACGCTGATTGTCGATAGCCGGTGATGGAGGTGAGCTGGCCGATCGCGCTCTCATAGCCGATGTTCAGTGAGCCCCCGGACAACTCACGCACAAACGATTGGTCGACGCCGTGGCTGGACAGGCGGGGGTCGCTGTCGGGCGCGCCGACGGGCAAAAGCGTGCGGGCGCCATTGCGGCGTTTGGCGTAGTCGAGTGTCGCGCGGACATCCCATTGGTGTTGCGGCCGCCAGCGAAGGCCAAGGCGCGAGGTGAAGTCCTCCAGATCGTCCTGTTCGCCGCCCGAAATCGCGTCGCGGCCAAATCCATCACGTTCGCGATGGGAGAGGGATAGGCGCACTGCGGCGTCTTCGCCCACGGGCGCGCTCGCCAATCCGCTGAGCGCGAAGTGGTCAAAACTCCCCGTTTCGATTTGCAGTCTGCCCGTCGCGGCGCCGGTGGTCGGCGCGCGCGTTGTCAGCAAGATCGCACCGGCGGCCACGTTGCGCCCGAAGAATGTCCCCTGGGGACCGCGCAACACCTCAACGCTCTCCAGGTCAAACAGCTCAAAGTCGGCCGCAGAGAAGCGAGGCAGATAAATCTCGTCGAGATACACCCCAACGGGCTCGCTGGTGCCGAGCGCCGACACGGTGTTGGCGCCCCCGCGGATGGCGAGGATGGGCTGGGTGTTGGTGAAGGATGAGCCCAGAAAGTTCGGTGTGAGGCGCGAAACATCGGTGAGCGCGTAAGACCGCGTCGCCTCAAGCTCGGCGCCGGAAAACACGCTGATCGCGGCCGGGGTATCCTGCAGGGCGGTTTCACGTTTGAACGCGTGCACGACGAGGCGATCTGCGATGGGGGCGCTGTCGTCTTGTCTGCGCTGTTGGGGGGGCGGCGGTTGGGCGCCAAAGCGGTGCGGCGCGCCGACCACGATCAGGTCTGGGCGCACACGCTGATACGTCACGTCATGGGGGGCGAGCAGGGTTGCGAGCGCGGCGTTAAGCGTGAGCTCGTCATCGAGCGGTGAGGATTGGAGGTCCTCAACATCGGCGCTGTAGACGACGATCTGGACCTGGAAACGTTCAGCCAGCGCCGTCAGCGCTTGGCCGAGCGGGCGTGCATCCAAGCGCTCGTCAACATGGTCATCGGCGTGTTCTTGCGCGGCGGCGATTGGACCAGAGCGCATCGATGACGGGCACACCGCGAGCGCGAGCGCACAGACGAGCGCCGTAACCTGAGGTGACGCGCGGGCCTTCTCGCACATGCTCGATCCTCACTAGGACGCGATCAACGCACCCTGCGGCGATGCGAACGAGCCTAGCGCTCCCACATGAAACTTGGATGACACTTCACCTCCTTAGCGCATGCGCGACAAAGGAGACCGGGGCGTTGGGGGCGCCCCGGTCCCACCGCCGGCTAGTTGTAGCTGACGGTCAGACGTACACCGTAGGTACGCGGTTCGCCCAAGTGCGCGGCTTGAATGATGAAGTCTGACGGTATGCGGATGAACTCCTCATCGGTGAGGTTTTCGCCATAGACTTCAAGTCGCCAGCGGTCGCCGGGGCTCGCATACCCCAGTTTTGCGCCCACCAGTCCATAGGCGTCGACGAACAGATCCGGGTCGTTGGTGGCCCCGGTGAAATAGTCATCAGTCCACGAATAGTTCACATTGCCGAACAGCTCTGCGCCATTCGCCAGAGGTTTGCGCGCATCAGCGATGACCGAGAACTGATGCTCGGGCGAATTGCCAAGCTGGTTGCCCGTGTTGCCCGCCGAACTGCCGATGGGGAAGCTGTCGAACTCGGTGTCGAGATAGCCGTAATTGGCTTGGATGGTGAGTGTGTCGGTCAGGTCGAAACCGGCTTCAAGCTCAATGCCTTGGATGGTGGCGTCGGCGGCGTTCAAAATCGTGCCGACGAAGGTCTCAGGGTTGAACACAAACTCTTGTTTGTCTTCGTAGTCCTGGTGGAACACCACGGCGTTGAGGACGCCGCGGCCGCCAAACAGCCGCGCTTTGACGCCGATCTCGTAGGACGTGATGGTTTCTTCTTCGAACGGGGTGGTGATCTCGTTCAGTGAGTCCGCTTCGGTGTTGAAGCCGCCGGCTGAGAAGCCGCGCGAGATCGAGCCGTACACGGTCAGATCGTCGGTTGGCCGATAGGTCAGCGCCAAGCGCGGGGTCCAAGCGTCGAACTCTTCCTCAAGGCCGTCGGCCAAGAAGCTGTTGGACGCGTCGTTGCGGTCGACGAAGTTCAACGTGGCTTCGCGGTTTTCGAACGTGTAGCGCAGGCCGGCGGAGACATCGAGCCGATCAGTGATGGCGTAGGTGCCGTCGACATAGGCGGCGTACGCGTCGGTTGTGATGTTTTGGTCAAACAGCTGGTCGCGGATCACCGCGCCAGAGCCGGCGGCGAGGTCTTGGCGGTCCTGGATGCGGTCATTGTCCTCATACAGATAGTAGAGGCCGGCGATGTAATTGAACCGCGCTGCGTCGTCACTGACGAAGCGGAATTCTTGGCTGATCGATAAGGGATCTTCTTCATCGCGCTGCACGCGTTGGAACGCGAAGGGCAATTGGGTGAAGGACAGGCCGACAAAGCTGAACACCTCATCCGCATCGGACGAGCGCAAACCGGTGATCGACAAGAACTCACCCGCTGGCATTTGGTGCGATACGCGCAGTGAACCGCCGAAAATGTCACGCTCAAAGCCTTGGTTGACGCCCAAGGTCGACACGCGTGGATCGTCGCTGCCAAAGTCGAGCGCTGCGAGCGTGCGCCCGCCGTTTTCGTCATTGCCATAATCGGCCGACAGCAGGATCTCGGTTTGATCTGACAGCGCAAAGCGCAATGCGCCGCGCACGGAGAACACTTCAAGGTCGTCCTGGTCTGCGCCCGTGAGCTCGTCTTCGCCATAGCCGGTGTGTTTGCGATGCGACACGGAGAGTTTGCCCGCGACGCCGTCGCCCAAGGGGCCATTGATCAAGGCGCGGGCTTCGACGAGGTCAAAGTTGCCAACGCCCAGTTGCGCCTTGGCCGTCAGTTCGTCGAATGACGGCTCTGTGGTGGTGAGCAAAACCGCGCCAGAGGCGACATTGCGTCCAAAGAATGTACCTTGCGGCCCACGGAGCACTTCGGCGCGCTCCAGATCAAACAGCTCCAGATCGGCGGCGTTTTGGCGGGGCACGTAGATTTCATCAATGTAGAAGCCGACCGGCTTATTGGCGCCCACGGCTGACAGCGTGTTCGTGCCGCCGCGAATGGCGAAAATCGGCTGGTTGGAGGTGAAGGTTGAGCCTAGAAAGTTCGGCGTAAAGCGCGACAGGTCGCGGATGTTCTCGATCTCGAAGCCTTCCAGCTCGCCGCCGCTGAACACGCTGATGGAGGCTGGCACGTCTTGGACGTCCTGTTCGCGCTTGAGTGTCGTCACCAAGATCACGTCAGCTGTGGGCGCGGCGCCTTGGTCGGTGGCGCTCGGCGCATCTTGTGCGGCGGCGAGTGTGGCTGCGCTTGCCGCGGCGAGCAGTGCGGCGGTCGCGGCGCGGACTGCGTTGTTTGATGGTCTCATGGGTCCCCTCACATGTGTCGCGCCGGCCCAGCGATTGGGCGGCGTTCAAACCACCGGCGCATCGCGGCGCCGGACATTGGGGGAGAGCTGTGCAGTGCGGCGAATTGGGTACGCCGTCACAAAAGTTTCACCAAAAATGGGGAGGCCCGCGTGAAGCGCGTACCCAATTGGTCGGCCTGGACGCTCTATATCGCTGAACGGCCACGCTGAGTGCGGGCTGGAAAAGGGCGGATTGTCAGCCATGGGGCGCACACCAACGCCAGATGTCGCCGGAGCGGAGACGGTCGAGTCCGTGTTTCGGACCCACGCGGCCAGCCTGCTGCGCTATGTGTCCCGCCGGCTGAGCAACCCGGCCGAAGCGCGCGATTTGGTGCAAGAAGCGTATCTGCGCTTGCTGCGGGTTCCCAACTTTGAGCAGATCGAGCGGCCTGACGCCTATGTGTTCCGCATCGCGGCCAACCTCGCCAATGAGGCCCTCGCGCGGCGGCGGACCGCGCCTGAGGCGACACTGAGCGAACCCCAGGATGAGTGGGTAACGAGCGATGGCGGACAATTTGAACACACCATCGAGACACGCCAGGCGCTGTTACGGTTGGAGACGATCTTGGCCGGTCTGCCGCCGCTCTATCGTGCGGTGTTGTTGCTACGCAAACGCGAAGGGCTGACGCACGAGGAAATTGCGGCGCGGCTCAACATTTCCACGCACACTGTGCACAAATACCTCACACGCGCGCTGTTCAAATGCCGCGCAGAATGGGCGGAGTGAACCATGGATCGCACCCCGTTTGATGTCGCCATTGCTGAAGAGGCCGCCGAATGGGCGATCAAGGTTGATGCAGGCGCACTGTCGCCAGCCGAACGGGTCGCCCTTGGCCAATGGTTGCAGCGGTCCGCCGCTCATCTTGAGGAGTTTCTCACCGCCTGCGCGCTGATCAGCGGATTGGAGCAAGCCGCCATCGCCGAGGACATCGATATCGATGCTCTGCTCAAAGACGCCGGCAATGTCACGCCTCTGTTTGAGGGCTCGGCTGCCTCGGAACCTGAGCCCACGGCTTTGCCGAAGCATCGACAATCCGGCTCGTGGGCCAAATGGGCCGTCGCCAGCGCTGCTGGGATCACGGCGACGCTTGTGGTGCTTTTTGCGTTGCCCAGCGACACACCGTCACCTCAGGTCTCTGACGTGGTTGTGGTGACAGGCCTTGGCCAACAACGCCTGGTGACGCTTGTCGATGGCACCACGCTTCATGTGAACACGCAGTCTGACGTCACCGCGCGCATTGGGCCGGATGAGCGCTGGGCCGAGATCCGCACCGGCGAAGTGTTTTTCGACGTTGCGCCCGATGCTGAACGCCCGTTTTCGGTCCGGGCTGGTGATGCTCAGATCACGGTGGTGGGCACCGCCTTCAATGTCCGCAACCTTGGCGGCGCGACGCACGTTGATGTCATGGAAGGGAGCGTGCGGTTTGGTCGGATTGGCGGTCGCGAGACGTTGGCCATTCCGACGATGGCGCGCGGGTCTGGCGACCTTATCAGCCAGGACGAACACGGTGAACCGATGGCTTCACCGGCTTTGGAGGCTGACTTCGAGGGTGTTCTGCTGGGTCCTGGCGGTTCGGCGCACCTGCCAGCAGGGGCTCGTGTTCCTGAAACGCAGCAGATTGACCTTGCGAGCATTGGCGTGTGGCGCACCAATCAGCTGATCTTTGATGGGGCGGCGTTGTCGGAGGTGGTTGCGGAGTTCAACCGCTACAATTCGGTCCAGCTTGTGATTGATGATCCGGATCTTGCTGGTGAGCGGATCACCGGGGTGTTTGAAGCGGACGACCCCCTTGCCCTGGTTGCGGTGTTGGAACTGGATCAAAACGTGCGCATTCAAAGGATCCCGGGGCGTTACACCATACGCAGAGTTGTGCAATAGAGTGAACGCGCCAATCTTGATTGATTGAATAACGTCTTCTGCATTCGCGGATTGCTTCACCGTATACTTTATAACTATGCATGCTCGATACACCACATTCTATTATGGGCTGACGAACAATTCGCGTTCACTGAGAGATGGCGCGCTCAGCATCCGAGCGAAAGCGACTATCTCAAACGCCTCGTCAATCAGCACCGCCTTCTCCAGTCTAATGATCACCCCTCTTTGTTTAACGCCGAGACACGCCTCACTTTGCGTGACGGCAGCCATTTCGGGCCCATTCTGGTTTGGGCGGACAAACGCGATGATAAAGCGATCGGCCTGGATCAGATCGCGGAAGTGGTGTTCGGCGAAGAGCCGCGCCCCGAGCCGCTTAGTGTTGATTTTCATCATGAGGCGACCGGCGAGACGCTGTCGCTCGGCCTTGCGGCCCGCTTCGCCAATCCACGCCTGCTTCACTCACGGCACGCTCCACGTGACGCCCCCGTAGCTCAGCAGGATAGAGCGCCGGATTCCCAAGCTTGTGACCCTGCGTTGAGGAACTCATTTCAAATCAATGGCTTGAGTATTGTGGAGGACTCAGCGGGAAACTCCCCAGAAACCTCCAACATCGAGCGGTGGCGACCCCGGCGTGATTTGAACAAGCGGCCCCCCGATTAGGAATCCGGTGCTCTATCCTGCTGAGCTACGGGGTCGTCGGTCACGATTGATGCCACGACGCGCTCATCGCGGCAAACAGCGTCAGGTCTTGGGAAGGTGTCCCGTCGAACGCCGTGGGTTCGCCCGCCCACCAATAGCAGACGACTTTTCTCAACTCAGCCCTCAGATTAGAGAGCTGATGCTCTGTCCTGCTGAGCTCCGGGGACGACGGGCCGGTTATGGGCCACATTGCGGTCCATGAGACCAAGTGCGCCGTTTGTGGGTCCACAAGACCGCGCCGCCGGGCGTTGTGTGGTGACGCGTCGCGCGGGAATGATGGGGAGCCTGTTTGCCCTGGCGGCGAGCTGTGCGCCGTCGGACTCGACGCCGCAGTCAGAGCGTCCGCCTGCAGCGATCCCGATTCGTTTGCGCTTTGGCGGTTTGCTGACACTGATCACTGATGCTGGCGCCGAAGTGCGGCTTGCCGGACTGGCGCCGCCTGAAGCGGTGCATGGGCCGCGCGCGCAATCTCTGGTCGACGCCTTGGCGGGCGTGCTCGCTGACATCGTGGCGAGGGGCCCGTGCCGTCTGTCCTGGTCGGGCTCGCCTGAACCGGACCGTTGGGGGCGATGGCCAGCTTTGATCACGCCGGCGGACTCCAACACCACCGTGCAAGAACGCGTCCTTGCTGAGGGGCTCGCTCGATGTGCGCCGGAGGTTGCGACGCGCCGTGTGACTGGACGATTGTTGGCGGCCGAAGCGCGCGCCCGAGGGGCGGGCTTGGGCGTTTGGGGGATGAGCGCTTATGCGGTGCGCTCGCCGCTGAGCATGGACGATACTGTGGGCGGCTATCATGTGGTGCAGGGGCGTGTGGGCGACGTCCGGTTTGCACGAGGGAGGGTGACCTTGAGCTTTACGCCGCGCGGTTGGGGTGGATTCCGCGTTGGGTTGACCGGAGAGGCGCGCCGGGCTTGGGGCGATGGGGATGCGCTTGGCTTGCAGGGTGCAGTTGTACGCGCGCGCGGCCCGGTCACCTCCGATCGTTACGGCCCGCGCATGCGGTTGTTGGAGGCCGGACAGCTCGAGCTTGTGTTTGCACGCACTTAGCGGGGCTAAGCTAACCCATCATGCTGACGGGACGAGGCCGGACTCTTGGGGGTCGCCCACGCGTTCTTCCAAAGCGCGTTTGAGTTTTTTCAGCGCTTGATGTTCGATCTGGCGCACGCGCTCTTTGGAAATGCCGAGCTGTTTGCCGAGCGCTTCCAGGGTGACGATGTCCTCACACAAGCGGCGTTCGCGGATGATCAGCATCTCACGTTCGGTGAGCCCTTCGAGGGCCGCCTGGAGCCAACGCGAACGGGTTTGCGCGTCGTGGGCGAACATCACCTCATCCTCGGGCAGGGGGCGATCATCTGTGAGGAAGTCCTGCCATTCGGACTCGCCATCGTCCACCATCGGAGCGTTCAAGGACCGGTCGCTCGCCGACAAGCGCGACGCCATGGTTTGCACATCGGCGCAGCTGACCTTGAGTTCATTGGCGATGAACTCTGTGTTCTTCGTGCTGATGGCGCCGTCGCCGAAATCATCGATGAGGGCGCGCAGCCGGCGTAGGTTGAAAAACAACGACTTTTGCGCCGCCGTTGTGCCCGTGCGCACGATCGACCAATTGCGCAGCACATAGTCTTGGATGGCGGACCGGATCCACCAGGCGGCGTAGGTTGAAAACCGAACGCCGCGCTCAGGTTCGAACCGGGCGGCGGCTTGCATCAGGCCGACATTGCCTTCTTGCACAAGATCCGACATCGCCAAGCCGTAATGGCGAAATCGACCGGCCATGGAAATCACCAGTCGCATGTAGGCGGTGGTCAGTTCGTGCAGGGCGCGCTCATCCTGTTTGTCGCGCCAGCGTTGGGCGAGATCGAGCTCGTGTTCCTGTTCAAGGAGCGGCGCTTTCATTGCGCGCTTGATGAACCTGCGATTCGCCCGTTGACTGTCTACGCTCTCGATGGTCGCCATTCTTGCCTACCTCTCTCTGTAACGGTGTACGAGCGGGAGGCGCGGTCGGATCAAGTTTGACTAAGAAAAATTCTAAATTGCTGTTTGGGCGGTGCAGCGGCCCATGGGCTCGCCGATGCCGATTGGTCGGTCCGCCTCAAGGCAAAAAAGCCGGCGGGGACGCCGCCGGCCTTGGTTGATGCTGAAGTGTGGGCGCGTTACGCCGCGTGCAACGACTTGGAAAGTTTGGCCATGGCCGCATCACGGTCAATGTTTTCAACGGCGGCCAATTCACGCGCCATGCGATCCAAAGCCGACTCATACAGCTGGCGCTCGGAATAGGACTGCTCGGGCTGGTCATCGCCGCGGTGCAAATCACGAACGACCTCAGCAATCGACACCAAGTCGCCGGAATTGATCTTCGCTTCGTACTCCTGGGCGCGGCGGCTCCACATCACGCGTTTGATGCGAGCTTTGCCCTTCAGGGTCTGCAATGCATCCGACACAATGGTGGACGAGGCGAGCGGACGCATACCGGTGGACGCGACCTTCGTGGTCGGAACCCGTAGCGTCATTTTGTCTTGATCGAATGAAATCACATAGACCTGCATGTCAAAGCCTGCGATCACTTCGCGCTCGACAGCAGTGACACGACCCACACCGTGGGCTGGATACACAATGTAGTCTCCAACGGAGAACTCAAGTTTAGAAGCCGTTTTCGTTGTCATCGTTTTCAATTCCCGCGACGGTCCGCAACACAACCCGCGTGTCACCCACACCAACAAGCCGATGGCGCATTTTTGCGCGCTCGGTCGATCTGACTCTCAGAAAATCACCCGGAGAACGCAGCTCCCCACGACCACGACCATATTCCGAATGGTCGACCTTGTTAGCAGAGTCTTAACCTCATGCCAACACTTGGAGCGCTGTTGTTTCGCAGATGCGAGATGTTCAGACGCTCAGGAGCCCTCGCCGGCCTTTTCGCTAAAGTACTTTTCGTACTTGCCAGTTTCACCGGCCATGGCGTCGGCGTCGGCTGGAGCGTCACGTTTTTCCGTCAAGCGCGGCCAGACTTTGGAGTACCGGTCGTTGATCTCCAGCCATTTGCCGTCGGGCGTGTCTTCGCTGTCGGTGACGATCGCTTCCACAGGACATTCAGGCTCACACACGCCACAATCGATGCATTCATCGGGCTTGATGACGAGCATGTTCTCGCCCTCGTAGAAACAATCGACGGGGCACACTGTGACACAATCGGTGTATTTGCAGCGCACGCATGCG
>CAZADA010000032.1:0-12520 GCA_964483775.1 uncultured Caulobacterales bacterium | reverse complement strand
AGTCACAAGATACGTCATTGCGGATCCGGCGTTCCTTAGTTGGCTTTGAGATGGGGGTCGCAGCTCGCGTTGTTCAAGACCCGCTGCTTAAGTCTTGTGCGCGTTGGCGGGCCAATCGGGACGCGCGCAGATCGACATACAACAAGTCGGCGACGCGGCGGACGAAGGCGTCTTCGCGCCCAGCTTCGTGTCCGTCGGCAAAAACAATTTCCCACAACCCTTCGACCAAGGCTTCACGGGTGGCTTTGGGCAAGCGCTTGACGTGCTTGGTGAACGCGTAATGGTCGATGGCCGTTTCGGCTTGGGCCTCGGCTGCTGTGATCAGGGCGTCAAGGTCGGTCCCGGTGACGTCAAATGTTTCCGAGACGAGCCGCCGAATGGCCGCCTGTTCGGCGGGGTCGTAGGCGCCGTCGGTTTGCGCGAGTTGCACCATGAGTGCGGTTGCGGCTTGGCGGATGGTGGTTTGGTCCGCGTCCTCTTCGTTGGTGGCGGGGTTGGCTCCAAAGAGCGACTTGAAGGCGTCAAACACACCCATGGCTTGGCTCCTATGCTGCGCCGGCGGCGGGGCGCGTTTCGCTTAGCGCTTCAGTGTCGACGGGGCGATAGAGGCTGCGCGCTTCAGCCGGGGGGCCGCGGCGCTCGCCGCATGATTCGACCTGGAGACACCGCGTCACCCCGTTGATGCGCAGGGTGATCACGTCGCCCGGTAGGACGCCAAAGCTCGGCTTGGCCGGCGCCGTGCCGCGTCCTGGCCGGGTCACGCGCACACGCCCGCTCGACGCGACGTTGCGGGCAGCGCTGCGTGTCTTAAACAGGCGCGCGCGCCACAGCCAAATGTCCAGTCGAAGTCCGCGTTCGCGCGCATCCGTCATGGCAAGGGACTTTGCCCGCCAACGCTCGTTTGGCAAGTCCCTTAGGGCTGGCAGGCCATCAGGGACGCCCCGCTTTGGGGCGGCGTTTGCGCCGTCGCGGGGAGGGGGAGGCGGCAGATCCGGCGCGCAGCTTGGCCAACTCGGCAAACGGCGTGTTGGCCGATTGAGGGTCTGCGTTCGGCTTGCGGGCTTTGGCGCGGTGTGGGCGCGGGACGCGCCAAAGGGCGGGCGTGTCGGTGTCGATCGGTGCGCCTTTGCGCGGGCGTACGCGACGATAGCCAAGCGCGCGGAACACGCCTTCAAGGTCGGCCTGCGAACACCCCAGCAAGCTGGTCATCGCGGTGTTGAGGGCAAACGGGGCGTCCGGGCCGGGCGGTTTGCGCTCGGTCTGTGGTCGGTTTTGCGGTTGGTTCGGCGCCGGGTTGGCGGCGTCTTTGTCGTCGGGTGACGGGCTGCAATCGTCGGCGGGATCGCGCTCAGGGCTTGGTTTGGATTCAGCGTTTTCTGCGTAGGCCAAGCGGGCTTGCCTGGCCAGTTCGGCGAGGCGTTCAACAATGTCGAATCGCACTGCGCGTGGGCCGCACGCGCGATAACCGGCTGCGGCGTAGGCTTGGGCGTCTCGCCGCCCCTCAATCGCCACGGAGGTGCGCCCGGCTGGGGGCAGAAAGGCGCGTTTGGTTTGGTGGTTGTCGGCGTGTTGGTGGGCGGACAACAAGAGCGCGTTCAGGCGGGCTGGGCGTGGGCGCACCAACGCTGGGATGAAGATCATAAACTCGCCGAACTGGATCCCCAGCGCGCGCAGGGCGCGCCGTTCCACCATGGACAGGGCGCGCACTTCATCGGCGATCTGCGCGCGGTCGAGTGCGCCAAGGCGCTCGACCAGGCGGTAGGCCACACCGCGCGCCAAACCTTGGACGTCTCCATCGCTGATGGCGGTCTCCAGCGCTTTGAGTGGACTTAAATCGCGGGCAATTTCCGATTGCACCCAGGCTTCAAGCCGGCGCATGGCGCGTTCACGCGCAGCGGCTGCGGCTTGTTCGCCGCCGAGCAGCACCACACGCGGCGTAAGGGCGGTGGGGCCGGCGACCAAGCGGCCCACAGTCTTGCCATCCCAACGAATGCGTCCGTCTGAATCGAGCGCGAGGGCTTCGCCGCGGGCGCGCGCCAGGGCGCCCAGGCGGCGATGGATCTCAGGACGCAGCGCCGCCAGCGCGGCGTTGCGCAGGGCGCGCCCTTCGAGCGCCGCGCCCCTGTGATCGGGGTGGAAGACCAGCCCGTCCAGTCGACCCACATGGTGGCCCTCGACCACGACATCGCCCTCATTGGTGACATGCGCCTCCAGGGTCGCGCCCGCATTCAGGCCGCGCACCAAAGCGCTGGTGCGCCGATCGACAAAGCGTTGGGTGAGGTTTTCGTGCAGCGCGTCGGAAAGGCGGTCTTCAACCTCGCGCGCCACGCCGCGCCAATGCTCAGGATCGGCGAACCAATCGGTTCGGTTGGCGGCGTAGGTCCAGGTGCGGATGTGCGCCAGGCGCGCCGACAGGGCGTCCACCTCGCCGCTGGTCTTGTCGAGCTTGGCGATCTCAGCGCCCGCCCAGTCCTGCGGAATGCACCCCGAGCCGGTGAGCAAATGGCGCGCGAAGGCGGCGGTCAGGCGCACATGGTGGTCGATGGTGGACTTGCGAAAGTCGGGGATTTGGCACGCATTCCAAAGGCGCTCAACGCCGGCGCGGTCGGTGACAAGCGGTGCGATTTGGGGATCATCGGCCAGCGCGCGAAGGGCGGCTTCATCCATCGCCTCGCGGACGCGGCGCAGGGCCTTGTGCGGGGTCGGTGCGTTGAGGGAATCGAGCAGGCGATCGACGCTGGCATAGTCGAGCTCATGGTTGCGCCACATCAGTCGCTCGACGGGTTGGAATTCGTGTGTGACGACGCGGTTGACGATGTCTTCGGGCATGGGCGGACAGTCGCCGGTCACGCCAAACGCGCCATCACGGGTGTGTCGTCCGGCGCGTCCTGCGATCTGTGCGATTTCATCGGCGCGCAACATGCGCCTGCGGCGGCCGTCAAACTTATGCAGTGCGGCGAAGGCGACATGGTCGATGTCCATGTTCAGCCCCATGCCGATGGCGTCGGTGGCCACCAGAAAATCAACCTCGCCGGACTGGTAGAGCTCGACCTGCCTATTGCGGGTGCGGGGGCTGAGCGCGCCCATGACCACAGCCGCGCCGCCACGTTGCCGCTTGAGCAATTCGGCGATGGCGTACACGGCCTCTGCGGAGAAGGCGACGATGGCCGAGCGGCGCGGCAGCTTGGTGAGCTTGCTCGGGCCGGTGTGGGTGAGCTCGGATAAGCGTTCGCGGCCCGCGTGTTCGGCGTGCGGCAACAGACGTTGGATCAAGGGGCGCATGGTGGCTGCGCCGAGCAGCATGGTTTCTTCATCGCCGCGCACGTGGAGCAGGCGCTGGGTGAACACGTGCCCGCGTTCGGGGTCTTGGGCGAGCTGAACCTCATCGATCGCCACAAAGGCCGTACGTCGCGCCACGGGCATGGCCTCGACGGTGCACACGAAATAGCGGGCGGTCTGGGGAGCGATTTTCTCTTCGCCGGTGATCAGAGCCACCGCGGCGCGGCCTTTGGCGCGCACGATTTTGTCGTACACCTCACGCGCAAGGAGGCGCAGCGGCAGGCCGATCATCCCGCTTTCGCGCGCCATCATCCGGTCGAGCGCCAGGTGGGTCTTGCCAGTGTTGGTCGGACCCAGCACCGCGGTGAGGCTTGGCGCGTCACGCCACGCCAAGGACGACGAGGAGGGGGCGCTCATTGCGAACCTCCCATGTGGACCCAGCACCCACAGCGGAGCCCCCAGCTGAGCGCGCCGGGGGCGAGGCGTCAACTCCAGCGCGTATGGGATCGCCGCTGCACGGCCACGCGCTGCATCTTACATTCGGTTGGCCTTAGTCGGATGCTTCGAGTTCTTCAAGTGAAGCCAGCTGCGTGGTGCCGTCGGACACGCCCACATATTTGGCGTCAACGCGCACGCTCAGACCGTTCATGCGCACCTGAATGCGCACCGGCACCGTCACGTTGTCGTCGCGCTTGGTCAAAAAGATCGTGAATGGACGTTCGTAGGTTTCCGGCTCGGCGAGGTCTTCAGGGTCGAACCCGGCGATGGGGGCGTAATAGGCGTGGCATTCATACACCGGGCCTTCATAGCCGCGCACATCAATGGTGGTTTCGCCGACCAACTCCATGCGGATGTCGATGCGCTGCTTGCCGTCGAACACAGGGATGGTGTGGTTGCACGGCTCGCCGCCATAGCTGAGCGCACTGTTGAGGTACATCGTCAGCCAATCCATGGCGCCCGCCCGTTGTTCGGCGGTGGCCGGAGGTTCGCCCATGGAGCCAAACGGGGGGTCGATGAACGGCGTGGTGCTGGTCTCGTCGGAGACAACGCGCACGATGCGTCCCTTTTCGCTGGCGGCGTTTGTGTGGGTGTATTCGCGCGGACGCAGCATGCCTTGGGCGTCGACCACACCAATGCTGGTGGCCAAAATCTCGGCGTCACTGAAAAAGCCCAAAACGCCTGCTGCGCGGAAATTGGATTCGGCGAGATAAATCCCATCGACAACTTCGGCGGTCACCGAGGCCTTCATCACGCGAAGGCCGAAGAAATAACCGTTATAGAGGACCGTAAGCTCGCGTTCGTCATCATCGGCGCTGACGGGACTGACCAGTCCGGTCATGCACACCAGGGCCGCGGCCCAGTTCGCCAACTGCTTCATTGCGCTCTCCGTGGTCTGCGCAGCGTTTAGCCGCTATGGTTCTTCCGCACCCGACCCCGACGTCATCACAGGTTGTTCGGCTGTGTTGACGTGTGCGCATGCTTTCTCTATCTGCCTTCGCTCACGCGGCACAAGCGGGCTAACGCGCCCCAACCGCTCAAGAATTGCGACAGAAAAGGACAACCCGCCATGGCGCGTCGCTGCGAACTGACCGGCGTTTCGGTGATGACCGGCAATAATGTGAGCCACTCCAACCGCAAGACACGCCGGCGGTGGTTGCCCAACCTCTGTGACGTGACTTTGATGTCGGATGCGCTCGGGCGGTCCTACAAGCTGCGGATCACCGCCAAGGCTTTGCGGACGGTCGACCAGGTTGGCGGCCTCGACAAGTTCTTGCTCAAGGCGCGCGACGAGCAGTTGTCCACAGCTGCGCGGCGCATCAAGCGTGATCTGCGTAAGAAAACGGCGGCCGTCGCCAGCGAGCCGGCGGGCGAGGCGACGTCCTCGGACGCGCCAGCAACCTAGCGCCCTGCGTACAGCCTAATCCTGACAGTTTGCCCAAGCCCCGTACGCCCCTAGACTGGTGTGCAGGGAGGATTGGGTATGGTTACGATTCAACGCGCTACTGCAGGTGTGATCGCCGCGTTTGCCTTGGCGGGGTGTGTGAACCCTCCCCCCGACGCCGATCTCATCATCATGGGCGGCCCGATCCATACCGGTTTGGGCGTCCAAGCCGAGGCTGTCGCTGTCAGGGATGGCGAGATCGTTTTCGTTGGCGATGATGGGGGCGTTCAGCTGCGGCGCGGGCCCAACACGACCGTCATCGATTTGCACGATGCTGCGCTGTTTCCAGGTTTTGTGGACGCCCATGCGCATCTGTTTGGCATAGGCGAACGCGCGGTCACGCTCGATTTGTCGGATGTGACGTCGATCAGCGATCTGCAAGCCGTTTGATGGCGTGGGACCAACATGGGGAAACCGAGGGTCCGATCGTGGGACGCGGTTGGATTGAGACCCATTGGCCCGAGCAGCGCTTTCCCACGGCGGGCGATCTTGACGAAGCTGTGGCCCACAGACCTGTGATCCTCACCCGCGCTGATGGGCATGCTTTGGTGGCCAACAGCGCGGCGCTGGAGGCGGTGGGGATCACGGCTGAGAGCAGGGCTCCTGACGGCGGGCAAATCTCCTACGTGATCAAAATGGCGAGCCCACGGGCATGCTGATCGATAACGCCATGGCGCTGGTGACCGTGTTGGCCCGCACGCCGGTCACACCACAAGCGCGGCGGGCGACTTTGCAGCGCGGGGCCGCGATTTACGCGGAACGTGGATGGACGGGCGTGCACAATATGAGCGTGTCATGTTCGGATGTTGAAGCGCTTGAGGGCCTTGCCCGCGAGGGTGCGCTGACCATCGCGGTCTACAACGCCGTGGCGCCCGAGTGTGCTGTGGACACGATCTTGCGCGATGGCGCGCGTGCGGAGGGCTTGGCGACCACACGCGCGCTGAAAATCTATATGGATGGCGCGCTCGGTTCGCGGGGGGCGTGGTTGTTGGACCCTTACGCCGACGCGGAGGGGGTCGGCCTCGCGCTGCTCGATCGCGAGCGAGCCTTATCGATCATGCATGATGCGCTCGAGCAGGATGTCCAGATCGCGCTGCACGCCATCGGGGATCGCGCCAATCGCCTTGCCTTGGACTGGATGCAGGAGGCCCTGGCGCAAGCGCCGGCCGACGCGGATCCGCGATGGCGCATTGAGCACGCGCAGATCGTGAATCCTGACGATATTGATCGGTTTGCGGCCCTGGGGATCATCGCCTCCATGCAGCCGAGCCACGCCATTGGCGATTTGCACTTTGCGCCCGCTCGGCTCGGCGATGATCGCTTGGATGGAGCATACGCCTGGCGCAGTTTGATTGACAGTGGGGCGATTATCGCCGGCGGTTCTGATGCGCCTGTTGAGGTGGGCTCGCCTGTCATCGAGTTTTACGCGGCCGTGGCGCGGCGTGATCTGAATGGTTTTCAGGGGGACAATTGGCGTCCCGAACAGGCTGTGAGTCGCGATGAAGCGCTGAAGATGCTCACACTGTGGCCGGCCTTCACCGCGTTTCAGGACGATGAGGTCGGCACCATCGAAGTGGGCAAGCGCGCCAATCTGACCGCGTTTTCCGCTGACCTGATGACCATTCCGCTGGAGGCGATCCCTAACCAGCGAGCGGTCTTGACCGTTGTGGAGGGACGGGTCGTGTTCTCAGACCTTGGCGGCGCGACTAATCCTCAAGATCAGCCATGAACTGCGCTTCGTCGAAGCGAAACCCGTACAGCAGGGTGCGTTGAGTGTCGTTGAAATTGTCGTCGGCGACGATCCAAATCATGGTGTGGCCATCGGGCGTTGCGAGGGACGCGACGCCCTCGAAATTGTCAACGGGCAGCGGGCCGTTCGGTGTGAGGCGGGCCAGCTCACGCGGTTCGATCACAGCGCCTTCGGCGGCGTTTTCGATGGCGTCCTTCTCCACCCAGCCAATGATGTTGGAATTGCCGACCAACGGCACATAGCGGCGATACAACACCAGCAGCGCGCCGGAGGGCGTGGTGTCAAAGCCGGTGAGGGCAAAACCGTCCTGTTTGGCGATGGCGAAGCTTGGCGCGCCGGTGTCGTGGAAGCGTTTGACGAGATCCGCGCTCGGCTCGAAGCGCCAGACCGGGTGGTGGCCATTGAACAGCGCCCGCTCACCGCCAGCGAGCAAGACCCCATTCTCGAGCATGGTCAAGGCTTCGGCGCCGCCATTGTCGGCGACATACCCGTCTGCTTGGAACGCAATCGGCGCTCGCAAGATCCAGTTGGCGCTCCCATACAAGCCAGCGGGTTGGACCAAGGCTTGCGTGCGGACCACGCGGTGATTGCGTTCGAACGAGACAATAGCGGCGCCTCGATCCATGACCAGGCCTTCAGCGTCGACCTCGGATTTGCCTGCGGGCTGGCCGCCGCTTTGGTTCCGCATGGGGCCGGCTCTTAAGCACCTCACATCCTCAGGAGACTCGATGACGAGCGCCATACCTATGCCCTGGTCGCTCACCGTCCAAAGGAGACCAAAGGCGTCAGCGTCAAGGCCGGAGAGCCCGCCGAAGCGTGCGTCTGACGAGGTGAGCTCGGCGCCTGCAACGAACTGCAAGGACCCGATGTCGATTTCGCCCGATCCGATAGGAGTGGCCTCGCAGGTGATCGTGTGGACCGGCGGCGTGTGGGCGTCGCCTGGCCCGTTCGTGGCGGTTTGGTCGTGATGGCCTGCACAACCCGCCAGGAGGCCGAACGTCGCTATGGCGGTTGCGAACCGCATGGTCAGCTCCATTTTGTGCTGCGCTTCATCGCTGCGCTGAGTGTGGAGGGACGCCCATCGCGTCCGGAGGCCACCACAAATCCGGGTTGGTCGGTGTTGGCGCGTTGGGGTGGGCTGCGGCGGGGTGACGGGCCTGGCGTGTCTTGATTGAACAGGTCGGCCAATTCACTGATGAGCGCGCCGGCGAGCTGGTCGATATCGCCGATCATGCAGGCGCGCGAATACCAGCGTGTGACGTCGTGGCCAATGCCGATGGCGAGCAGTTCAACCTCGGATCGGTTCTCGATCTGCGCGATCACTTCGCGCAAATGGCGATCAAGATAGCCTCCGGGATTGACCGACAAGGTGGAGTCGTCAACGGGCGCACCGTCTGAGATCACCATCAAGATCCTGCGCTCTTCGGGGCGTGCGAGCAGGCGGCGCCACGCCCAAACCAACGCCTCACCGTCAATGTTCTCCTTGAGCAACCCCTCGCGCATCATCAGGCCGAGCGCGCGGCGGGCGCGGCGGTAGGGCGCGTCCGCTGGCTTGTAAATGATGTGCCTGAGATCGTTGAGCCGGCCGGGCTCGGTAGGTCGGCCCGACTTCAGCCAGGCTTCTCGCGCGCGCCCGCCTTTCCAAGCCCGCGTGGTGAAGCCGAGGATCTCCACTTTCACGCCGCAACGCTCCAAGGTGCGCGCCAGGATGTCGGCGCACACGGCGGCCACCAAAATGGGGCGGCCGCGCATGGAGCCTGAATTGTCGAGCAGCAGCGTCACAACTGTGTCGCGAAATGGCGCTTCGGTTTCCTGTTTGAACGAGAGCGGCGCCATGGGATCGATGATCACCCGAGACAGCCGAGCGCTGTCCAGCACGCCTTCTTCAAGATCAAACACCCAGCCGCGGGCTTGCTTGGCGAGCAATTGGCGCTGGAGTTTGTTCGCCAGGCGCGCCACCACGCCCTCGAGCGGGCGCACTTGCTGGTCGAGTTGCGCGCGGAGGCGTTCCAGCTCGTCGGCTTCACATAGGTCGTCGGCGCCGACGACTTCGTCGAAGTCGCTCGTGAAGATGCGGTAGTTCGTGGCGAGCTCTGGGGCGTTGGTGAGGGGCTGGGGAAGCGGTCCTGCTGCTTCCATGCCTTCGGCGGTCGTGTCTGAGTCGGCGAAGTCGTCGGCGTCGCCGGTGAACTCCTCCATCGCCATTTCGGTCATCGCCGCTTCAGCGGCCTGGGTGTCTTGGGCTTCGGGGGCTGCGGCTTGGTCGTCGCTTTCCGCGTCGTCCTCAGGCTCGGGTTCGGGCGCGGCGTCGTCGTCGGGAGGGGTGTCCTCGTCGTTGCGTTCATCGTCGGCGGTGGCGTCGCCCGGCTCGTCCACCAGGTCGAGATCAGCCAGGACGGCGCGCACCACGTCGGCGAACGCGGCCTGGTCGTCGGTCAGATCCGCCACGCGATCGAGATTCGCGCCGGCTTTGCCCTCGATCACATCACGCCATAGGTCGGCCACGCCTTGGGCCGCGCGCGGCAGGGGGCGGCCCGTCATGCGCTCACGCAACAAGAACGCCAAGGCGTCTTCGATGGGTGCGTCTTGACGATCTTCCATCCGCTGATAGCCGCGCCGTTCGCAGCGGTCTTGCAGCGCGGCGTCGAGATTGTCGGCGACACCGGTCAGGGATTTGGCGCCAAGGCTTTCCACACGGGCTTGCTCGGCCGCGTCGTACACGTCGCGCGCTTGGGCTGTGGTGGGACGTTTGGCGCCGTGGGCGCTCGCATCATGGTGCGCCAGGCGCAAGGCGAGGGCGTCGGCTCGCCCGCGCGCTTGGGCGGCGGCTTTGCCGGTGGGGTTGCGCGGGGCTGCGGGCAGGCAAATGGCGTCGCTGCGCAGCATGGCGGTTTCCCCGCCAAAGCGTACATCGATGCGGCCGCTGCCGGCCAATGCGCGTGTGGCGGCGGCCATGGCGCGCTTAAAGGCGTCGTCTTGGGGTTCGCTCATGGGGAGTGTTTAGCGCGTGGCTCTGTGGGAGGCCATGGCTGTATCGCCGATCGGTTCGCAAGTTCGGGCGTCGAACGCCGGTGCGTTGCGCAGATGCGGACTGTCCTGGGCCAGGAGCACAACGCCGTCGACCGTGACGGGTCGGTCGCTGGCGGCGAAGTCGACCTCACAGGGGCGCGGGAACACATACACATGGCTCTGATGGCGTTCACCGGCCGCGAACGCGGTGTTGGCGCGTTCGTCGGAGCGGGCTTGCGGGCGAGAACGGCGCGACATGTACATGGTGCCCAGGGGCGTGCCGACGTCGATCGCCACCCATGCGAGCTCCATCACCATGCGCATGTTGTAACTGTGATAGGCCGGGATGAACACGACCAACTCGGCATCGCGCACAAGGTCGGGCCACACCGGATCGGTGACGACTTGGAACGAGCGATCGGCTGAGCTCGCTGTGCGATCACGCATCTTGGCGGCGAAGGGGCTGATGTCGAGGGCTTGGATCGTCAGGGTCGCCGCCACAGCCGCCAGGGTGACCCCGGCGCCGCGTCGCACCAGTGTTCGCGCTGCGAGGAAGAGCGCGAGATACACCACGGGCCAAAAGAACCGACCTGAGGCGCGCACAATGTTGAACACGCCGTAGCGGATCTCGTTGGTCAGGGGGATGTCGATCAATGTCAGATCACCCAACCGTACGGTTGAGGACAACGCGATTAAAGTCAGGGCGATGAACGGGGCGGTGAGCCAAGCCAGGTGCGGGCGCGCGGGCGCGTCGTGTTGGTCGGCGGTGCTGACGGGGCGAACCAGGCGCGCCAGGAGAAGCGCGCCGACTAAGAGCGCCAGAAGGCCAAGTCCAAGAAACTGAAAGCCCTCATACTGACGCGAGACCCGACCGAGATTCGGTAGGTATCGCGAGTGGTCGTCATACATCGGGTTGATCAAGGCGTTGAGATTCATGGAGTATTCGCCGAACCCCCATTTGCCGCCGCCTGGCGCTGGCAGGGAGCCGACGGCGACCATCACCGCCGCGCACACCACAATCGGCGTGAGCACCGTGACGGCGAGCTGAGTGGTGTGCTGGCGTGAGCGCAACCCGTTGCGCCACAGCCACGCCTCGCGCAACACCGACCCGCCCCAGATTGCTGCGGCCATCAAGAACAGATGCGGGTGGACCAGGGCGCCGAGCGCGAGCACCCATGTGAACCGGCGCACGCGGGTCCGCCAATCGATGGTCAGATACGCCCACATGGCCGCCACGATGATCCACTGGCCCATCAACGTGTCATGGCCCGTCACCATGACGTAAGCGGCGCGGAAGTAGAGCTGCGGCCAGGCTAGGAAGATGAGGGCTGCGAAGGCGGCGGCGATGGCGCGGGTGGCGTATGGCCTCAACAAGAGGTAGGCGAACAGGGCCTGCAAGAACACGCACGCCAAGAACCACGGGCCGATGAATTGGAAATGGTCCGGCAATAGCGGCGCGAATGGGCGCAGCATCAACGACACCAGCGGGTTGGCGTCCATCAATGCGGTGTTGGCGCCCACGCCGGGGTAAAATGCTTCGGTGCGCGTGAGCGGCCAGGCCCAATCACTGTTGCGCAGCGCATGCCAGCCCACCACGTGCTGTCCCCAATCGCCGGTGAGCAGCCAGGACACGTTTGTGGGATCGAGAATGGCGAAGTGGAAAAACGCGCCGAACGCCGCGATCGAACCGGCCGCCAAGATGGACAACCAGGACAGTGGCGCTGTGATGCGCGAGACAAACGCGACGACGTTCAAGCCCATGATCGGGCTCTAAATGAGCGACCACGCCACGTCGATTGGACACGCGCAGTCTGCGAAGAATCTCCTCGGATCCGATGGCTATGTCAGGCGACGCGGATTTGCGTGGCCGCTTCGGGGAGATCTTGACCGAAGGCGCGTTGATAGAATTCTGCGATGATCGGGCGCTCAAGCTCATCACATTTGTTCAAGAAGGTTAAGCGAAACGCTTCGCCAATATCACCAAAGATTTGGGCGTTCTCAGCCCATGTGATGACGGTGCGCGGGCTCATGACCGTGGAGACATCGCCATTCATGAAGGCGTTGCGCGTCATATCGGCCACTCTGACCATGGAGGCGATGGCTTGGCGCCCCTCATCGGTGTCATAGTCGCGGGCTTTGGCGAGGATGATCTGTTCTTCTTCTTCGTGTGGCAGGTAGTTCAGCGTGGCGACGAGGGACCAGCGGTCCATCTGGCCTTGGTTGATCTGTTGGGTTCCGTGGTAAAGCCCGGTGGTGTCGCCCAGGCCAACGGTGTTGGTGGTGGCGAACAGACGAAAATAGGGGTGCGGCGTGAGCACCGAGTTCTGGTCCAGAAGGGTGAGACTGCCATTGGCTTCCAACACGCGCTGGATCACGAACATGACGTCGGGCCGGCCGGCGTCGTACTCGTCAAACACCAGAGCCATGGGGCGGCGCAGCGCCCAGGGCAACAGGCCTTCGCGAAACTCGGTGACTTGCTGACCGTCGTGCAGCACGATGGCGTCCTTGCCCACCAGGTCAATGCGGCTGACATGGCTGTC
>CAZADA010000031.1:0-25983 GCA_964483775.1 uncultured Caulobacterales bacterium | reverse complement strand
CCACCTGCGACGGGTTCTTCTACCGCGGCAAACGCGTCGCCGTTGTCGGAGGCGGCAACACCGCGGTCGAAGAAGCCCTGTTCCTCACCAATTTCGCCGAGAGCGTCACACTGATCCACCGGCGCGACAGCCTGCGTGCGGAAAAGATCATGCAGGAACGCCTGTTCGCCAATCCCAAGGTGAATGTGATCTGGAACCACACCGTCGACGAGGTCCTCGGCGCCCAAGAGCCCAAATCGGTCACTGGCCTGCGCCTGAAACACACCGACACCGGCGAGACCCAGAACATCGATGTGGATGGCTTCTTTGTCGCCATCGGCCACGCGCCAGCCACAGAGTTGTTCAAAGAACAATTGGAAACCAAGCCAGGCGACTACCTTGTGACCGCGCCCGACTCCACAGCCACGTCCATTCCCGGCGTGTTTGCGGCTGGCGATGTGACCGACGACATTTTCCGCCAAGCGGTGACGGCCGCCGGCATGGGATGCATGGCCGCCCTTGAGGCCGAGCGCTGGCTGGCGGCCCAACCGGCGCTGGCCACAGCTGCCGAATGAGGCGCCGGTCGTCTTGATCGCACGGCCAACTTGCGGCAGTGCACCATCAAGGATGACGAAACCGGGCGACGCGCGTGGATTGGGATAAACTGAAGTCGTTTCATCTGGCGGCCAGCTTGCGCAGCCTCACCGCGGCTGCTGAGGCGCTGGGCGTGGCCCAATCCAGTGTGTCACGACAAATCGCGGCCCTTGAGCGCGAGCTTGGCGTGGTTCTGTTCCATCGCCATGCCCGGGGGCTCGAACCGACCGAGCAAGGGGCGTTGCTGTTTACCGCAACGCAAAAAATGGCCGACCAGCTTGCCGCCGTTGAAGGACGGGTGCGCGAAAGCAGCGCCTCGCCCTCCGGCCATCTGTTGATTTCCGCCCCCATCGGCTTTGGCGCCGAGTGGGTGAGCCCGCGCCTCGGGCGGTTTTATCAGCGCTATCCCGACATCAACCTTGAACTGGATTTGTGTGACGGGCCGTTAGAGCTGCGCACCGGCCGGGTCAGCGCCGCCTTGCGTCTTTGGCGACCCGACACGCCTGATCTCGTCCAACGCTCGCTGGCTGAGCTGCCGCTGGGGATCTACGCCCGGTCCGACCTCGCAACGACGTTGCGAACAGCGTCACGCTTTGAGGATTTCCTCGCCGCGCCGCACATCGCTTACGGCCCCCCGCCCAGCGGCGCACCGCAAATGGGCGACCTCAACTGGTTCGCCAGTCAACTGAACCGCGCCGGTGCGCCGGCCCCTCGGCTCACGGTCAACTCGGTCCTAGCGGTGCGCGCTGCGATCAAAGCGGGCCTAGGCGTGGGAGCGCTGCCCGTCTATCTCGCCGAGGCCGATTCTGAACTGACCCGCTTGGCGCCCAACTTGGCCGGGCCGGCGTTCACGCTCCACTACGTGTATGCCGAGGGCCTGCGCGGGTCACGTCGCCTGGCCGCCTTTCGCGAGTTTGTTTGCGCGGAGCTCGCCGCCGATCACGGCGCCCGCATAACGGCCTCTCGTCACACTGCGGACGCATAGCAGCCCTGCAGCGGCGCGACCTTGCGGCGCCGCAATACACAGCTATACCCAAAGAGATTGTCGGCCCCTTCTGGCGATCAAAATCAAACTGATTAACCGGATCGTCTCGGCGGTCCGGTTTTTTTGACCTCTGATCCGACCATGTGAGCACACATATACCCCCTCGCAAGCACGAGATCGTAAGGCCGCCAACCGTCAAGCAAGTTGAGCGCGCAGCATCCAGGCGAACTTCTCGCTGGCGGTCATGCGCTCGGTGAGCAAGTCCATGGTGGGTTGGTCCTCGGCCGTTTCCGCCACAGCAAACGCCGCACGCGCCGTGCGCGCCAATTGTTCATGCCCAACCGCCAAATCGGCGACCATGGCGTCAGCCTGCGGAACGCCCTGCGCCTCCTTGAGCGAGGTGAGAGCCGAGAGCTCAGCGCCCGACCCGGGGGCAAACACCCCCATCACCCGAATGCGCTCAGCGATCTCATCGGCCGCCGTCCACAGCTCGCGATACTGCTCTTCGAACATCGCATGGAGCATGGCGAACTGCGGCCCAGTGACATTCCAGTGATAGCCATGGGTTTTCAGATACAAGGTGTAGGTGTCCGCCAAAACCTGCGACAAACCTTTGCCAATCGCCTCACGCTGTTCGTGCTCGATATCCAGATCGACCGCCATGCCAAGCTCCCATCGCTCAAACCAGTTAAGGTTATAACAATTCTAAAAATAGTTCGGGTAACGCATCGCGCAAGGTGCCCGGCTTGTTACTCGCGCAGCAAAGGATTGGCCGGCGGATCAAGCCCCACGCGACAAAAGCGGTGTGAGGGCGAGGCTCCCACCACAGTGTCAGTCCACCCTTCGATGTCGGCGCCAACCAGGACAATGCTGGGTGCGCTCACCAGCGGGATCGCGACGTGGGCGTCCAAAACCTGCTGTTCGGCATCGGCCAACAACCGGGCGCGCTCAAGCGGATCGTCCTCCGCCATGCCTTCAAGATAAAGCTCTGTAAACGAGTGCTCAAACCAATTGGAATAGTTGAGCGGGCCAGTCCAAGGCAGAAACGACGGCAGCAGCGACGATACGTCAGCATAAGCCGGGTGCCATTCCATAATGGCGATCTGAAAACCGCTGGTCTCTAGGTCAGCGATATGGGACGGATCATCAACCGACGTCAGTTCGACCTGCGTGAATGGCGCCGTTGTTTCGATATCGTCTTTGATCGCTTGCGCCACGCGCCCATACGGGCCCGATCGCGGATAGGACAGCACAAACTTCAAAGTCTCCCCGTCATTAAAACCGGCCTCGTTCAACAGGTTGAGCGCCTGACGCCGCCGCCCGACCATCACGTCTTGCGCATAACGCGTAACCACCACAAACAGGTCATCGCCAAATCCAGCCGGAGACAACCGCTCGGTCGGTTCAGCCAGGGCTTCGTATTCATCGCGGGCGAGCGCAACGGTGTTGATGGCGAGCGCCACAGCCTCTCGCACAGCCGGGTCGTTGAACGGCGCAAACTCGACATTCGCCACCAAATACACCGCCGTGCGGCCCGAGCTGTAGTGGGCGCGATCCGCTAAGTCCCCCAACCGCGCGGGGTCCGCGCCAAACGCCACATCGGCCTCCCCGGCGCGGATCTGGTTTGCGATTTCGCCCGCATCGGTCACCTTGCGGTACTCAACCTGATCAAAACAAACCGAATTGACGTCGTGGTAGAGCGCGTTACGCCGCAACACGACCCGTTCGTCATGGAACGCGGCGGGCTCGTAGGCGCCATTGACGATGACGTCGCTCGGCTCCAACACAAAGTCGTCGGTCACTGAGAAAATGTGACTGGGCACCGGCGCCATGATCGGGTGGGCCAACAACTCGGGCAGAAAGGGCGCAGGACTGTCTAGACTGATCACCAAGCGCCGCGAGCTGGGCGCTTGCACCTGCAGCGCCTCATCATCGCCCGCCGCATAGTCGCGCGCGCCAGCAATAATGTGCAACAGCGGCGCACTGGTGAACGCCGGTTCACGACGCAGCACGCGCTGAATGCTGAACACAAAGTCATTCGCGGTGACGCGCGTTCCATCTGACCACTGAGCATCGCGCAACTCGAACGTCCAGGTGAGTTGATCAGCGCTCACCGTAGTGCTTTGCGCCATGGCCAAGCGCGGCGTTCCGGTGCGGTCGTAGACATACAGTCCCTCATAGAGGTCGTGTACAATGCTCTGTTGCCACGCTCCGCTGACCGTGTGCGGATCAATGTCGCTAGGCGACATGGTCACCAGCCGCACCAGCGTCGCCGCATCGCGCGGCGCCTCAGGCTCGGGCTCTGGCGTACATGCGATGAGGGGCGCCATGAGCCCCAGCACCACGCCCCAGCGCCAAGCGTTCGGCAACATCCGCTTTGTCACGACCGCCACCAAGCCTCCGTTGTCCCCGTGCACCCTGTGTGATCACCCCGCAGTCAGCCCACGCGTCCACCACGTTGTCAACGCGACGTGACCGTCGATCCGGTCGCACCGGCGCTAAATCAATGCAAGGCGCTAACCGAGCCCCTCACAAAATCGGCGAATCCGGGCGCATGCATCCTCAAGCGCCTGGGTGGCCGTGGCGTAGGAAATCCGAAACGCACCATCGCGCCCGAACGCCGAACCGGGCACCAGCGCCACGCCCTCTTCGTCGAGCAACGCGGTGGCGAACGCGACATCATCGGGCATGGGCGCGCCCCGCGGTGAGGTCCTCCCCATCACCCCGCGGGCATCGGTGAAAACGTAAAACGCCCCAACGGGCGTTTGCGTGGATAGGCCGGGCGTCCCATTGAGCGCGGCGACAACCAAATCGCGACGTTGCTGAAAGGTTGCATTGCGCGCCGCGATGAAGTCATGCGGCCCATTGAGCGCGGCGACCGCCGCCCATTGGGAAATCGAACACGGGTTTGACGTCGTTTGGCTCGCCACCTTGCGCATCGCCGTGATCAAGTCGGCTGGCCCGGCCGCATACCCAATCCGCCAGCCCGTCATTGCGTACGCCTTCGACACGCCATTCATGGTCAATGTGCGCGGATAAAGGTCGGGCGCTTCCTGAGCGATCGTCGCGAACTCAAAGTCGTCATAGACCAAATGCTCATACATGTCGTCGGTCAGCCCCCACACATGTTCGTGGCGTCTCAAGACATCAGCCAAGGCCCGCAGTTCAGCTCCTGTGTATCCAACGCCGGTTGGATTGGATGGCGAATTCAAGATCAACCATTTGGTCGCGGGGGTGATCGCCGCGTCCAGCGCTTGGGGGGTGAGCTTCCATCCCGTTTCCGGACCACACGGCGCAATCACCGGCTCGCCGCCCGCCAGACGCACCATTTCCGGATAGGACACCCAATAGGGCGACGGCACGACGACCTCGTCGCCGGGATCCAACGTGGCCACCAAGGCATTGAAGATGACAGGTTTTCCGCCCGGCGCGACATGCACCTGCGACGCCTCATAGCGCAAACCATTGTCGCGCTGGAACTTGTCGACGATGGCGGCCTTGAGTTCGGGCATGCCGTCAGCCGGCGTGTATTTGGTTTTCCCAGCCGCGATCGCCTCGACGGCGGCCTGTTTGATGTGGTCAGGCGTGTCAAAGTCGGGTTCGCCGGCGCCCAGGCCGATGACGTCGCGTCCCGCAGCGCGCAGCTCAGCCGCCTTGGTCGTCACCGCAATGGTGGCCGAAGGTTTCACCCGGCCAATGGCTTGGCTCAACGCGGCCGGTGTGGCGGGTGCAGTTTCAGCGACGGACATGCAGCGAACCTCCAATTGGCAGTCAAAACACACCGCCACCTAAGGCCATGCGCCCCCCGCCCACAACCCTAAGAATGCCGCCTCACCCCGAAACGCGATCCAGCTGGATCTCGTTGCGAAAGACGAACGCGTCCTCGCCCGTGCCGCGCACATCACGGCGTAAGGTGTAACGATCGCCCGCCAACGTCTCGGTATGGCGAAGCGTCGCCGGCTCCCCGTCGTCACGCCCCTGCTCTTCATAGACGACCACAAAGCCATCCTCGGTCTGAGTGAAGCTGGTGACCACGCGCACAGCCAAGGTCATCTCGCCGCCGCCAAAGTCAGCAACACGCACACCCGTCGAACCCACGGGCTGCAAGACGGTGTGCGAAAAGACCTGATAGCCAGGATCGGTGAATGTGAACGCGCCGGCCACGTACGAGCCGTCCCCCGCCGCCGTCATCTGGGCGGTCATCGGCAAGGTCACCTGCCGATTGGATTGAAAGTCGCGATACGTCAAAGCGCCGTCCCACGCTCCATCAAGCTGGACAAGGTGCGTGGCGAAATCAAACTTTGGCGCCTCGCTCGCCGCCTCCAGACCAGCAGCGTCGTCACCGCCGTCCACGGCTTCGTCTTGCGCCCAAACTGGGGCCCAACCTGCGGCCAAGACCCACCCTACGGCCACCATCCACTTCATGTGTCTCTCCCAGCCAAACCGGCTCCCTTAACCGCCATCGGCCACAACGGCCTCCAGGCGCGTCACCGCCAAGTCCGACGCGTCCCCCGCGCCAACCAACGCTTGACGCCACGGTCCAGCCAACTCTACCCGATGCGCCGCCAAATAAGCGACAAGCACATCAGGCGGCATGGTGACGTCGCTCACGGCCCCTCCAAGGGCGGCGACTAGCGTTTGTCCCCCGGGCGCCACGCCATAGGCAACACGCGGGCTGCTCTCGCCTTCCGCCCCGACATACGGCACGGCGACCCGATACGTCCTCTGACTGAGGTCGGGATCAAAATCCATCACCATAACCATCTCAGGCCCCGAGGGAATCTGCCCCTGCGCCGCCATAAACGCGCGCACTTCCGACAGCGTCTCCTGCAGTGAAGCCATAAACGCCACGCGATCCCCGCGCACCGCGCGCTCGGCATAGACAATGGTCATCGGCTCACGCGCAACCAACTGGATGTCGGCTTCGGAAAAATCCGCCTGCGGCAAGCGCTCAGCGGTCAGCTTGAGCGACGCCAAACTGTCGCGAGCGGCCAGGCGCACGCGCCCGGATGACAATACCCCGGCATAACGCGCGATCAGATTGAAGCCGTGATCGACCTCGTAAATCCACGTGACTTGGGCCCCATCGCTTTGGGCGTCGATCACCAAAGAGGATTGCGCCTGTCCGCGCAGTCCAAAGTCGTATGCGCTGTTCACCAAAATCGGCGCTTCGGCCGAAACGATCGTCTGGCGTCCAGCCGCGCCGGACGGCGTGCGCCACGACACGCTCGCGCCAACACCGCTGGGCGGATCGGACACGCTGACCTGCACATCAGGATGGCTCATGCGCCAAGGCGCCCATTCGGCGTTCGACCGCGCATCGCTGGCGAGGGTGAAAATCGTGGTCGCAGGACGCGCAATCAGAATGCTCTCTTCGATGCGTTGCGAGCTGGGAAGGATCAGCCCCAGCACAACAAACAGAACGCCTGCACCAACCAGTCCCAAAAAGCTCCGCAACACCCAGACCATGTCACCCCCTCCACGCGCCAACCCGCGGCCGCGCCCAGCCCGCTTTGACCCTCGTGTTACTGCTGCGCCACAATGGTGTCGCCCCCTTCTGGGGCCTGAGTGCTCACAAATACCGAAGAGTTGAAGCGCTTTTCCAGTATGTCGGCATAATCGCGCACCCGCCGGACATAGACACGCGCCTGACGTCCATTGCCATAGCCATGGCGCAAATCACCGTAAAATTCTGGGTTCTCAAGATCGGCCAGCACAGTGCGCACATCCGACCAGAGATCCGGGTCGAGCCCGCGTCGCCGCGCCAACACCCTGGCGTCCAAGACGTGGCCATAGCCCATATTGTAGGCCGCCGCGGCGAACCACCACCGATCATCCCCCTCAATGCCATCCGGCAGACGGTTGCGCAGTTGGCGCAGATACTTAGCCCCGCCAAAGGTCGACTCGCGCGGGTCCACGCGGTTGGCCACACCCAAAGAGCGGGCCGTCGCCTGGGTGAGCATCATCATACCCCGCACGCCCGTCGGGCTGACCGCGCGGGGGTCCCAATGGCTCTCCTGGTAGGCGACCGCGGCGAGCAAAGTCCACGGCACATCGTGCTCTGCGCCCGCCTCTTCAAACAATTCCCGCCAGTCCTCAAGCCGGCGATCGGTGGCCGATAAGAATGCCGACGCGTGCCGCGCATCAATATCCTCAGGCCGAAAGCCGAAATACTTTTCGTCAAGCTTAGCAATCAGTTCGCGGGTTTCCCGGCGCGCCAACCAGCTCGCCACATCGTCCGACAAAGCGCGTCCTGCGCGGCCATGCCCACCCGCCAGCACCCAGGCGACACGTCGCCGCCCCGGCAATGTCTCGACCGCCTCAAGCCCCGAAAAGTACCGCCGATTGAGCGCGTACACATGACTATCGGCCACGGTGCACGCGACATCGCCGTCGGCCACGTCCGCCAACAGCTCAAAGCCCCGTCCGCGATCGGTGGCGCTCCAGTTCAAGTAGACGCCACTGTCCTGCAACCGTGTCAGCCGCGCCTCATGATTGGATCCCTCGCCAACCACAATGGACGTTGAACTCAGATCGTGGCGGGCCGCACGGGCAAGCTCGCCGCGCTGGCACACGACAACCTCGTCAACATAGCGATAGGCTGGGGAAAACCGTCGGTCGCGCTCGCGTTCCGGCGTCACCACCAGCGCCGCCGCGCCAAGATCGGCATCCCCGCGATCCACCGCTTCGATGACCGCGGACGCCGACGGCAACACGACAAACTCAACCTCCAGTCCCAGCGAAGCTGCAAACGCGATCGCCAAATCATAGTCGTAACCGGCAAGCCCCTCACGCCCCTCATAATAGGTCGTGGGCGCGTTGATGGTCGCAACCCGCAGTGTGCCGCGATCACGCGCAGCATCCAAAACGTCAGCGTCGCCGCAACCGACAACCCCCATCGTCACAAGCAAAACGCCCACCGCAAGGGCGCGTCGTACGCCCGCGAATACGCCGTGTGTCATGAAGCGTCCTAGCGCAACCGGGCGATGACGCCCTTTAATCCTAGGCTCTGAGTAAAGCCATGCTGCGGCGCGGCTGTCGAGTTAAACAAGCTCCATGCACGCAGGATTGCCCCCAAACGCGGTGCACGCCACTTGTGGGGAAGCCAGACACGGCCGAGGAGACAGACACATGCGCACAGACGAACCACGGGTGATCCGCCTGGCCGACTACGCACCGCCGCTCTTCACAATCGAAACTGTGGATCTTGATGTGCGCCTTGATCCCGAGCGCACCCATGTTGTCAGCCGCCTGGCGGTCAAACGCACGAGCGAGAGCAACGCCCCCCTGCGCCTGGACGGTGAGGATCTGGAGTTCATCGCTGCGCGCATTGACGGAGCGCCCGCCCCTGAAGGCGCGGTGAGCGTCGACGATCACGGCTTGAGCATTGACGGGCTTGGGTCGCAGGCCACGGTGGAGATCGAAAGCGCCTTCTCCCCCAAAGCCAATACAGCGCTCTCCGGGATCTATCTGTCCAATGATCGTGTCTTCAGCCAATGTGAGCCCGAGGGCTTTCGGCGCATCACCTATTTCCCCGATCGCCCCGACATTCTCGCGCGCTACACGACGCGGATCACAGCCGAGAAAGCGGCGTATCCCCATCTTCTGTCGAACGGCAACAAGATTGAGGCTGGCGAACTCAGTGACGGGCGCCACTACGCCGTTTGGAACGATCCCTTCCCCAAACCGTCTTATCTGTTCGCGTTGGTCGCCGGCGAATTTGACCTCTTGGAAGACTCGTTCACGACCGCCTCAGGACGCACCGTCGCCCTGGAAATCTTTGTCGATCCTGGCGATGCACCGCGAGCAACCTACGCCCTGGACGCCCTCAAACGCGCGATGGCGTGGGACGAAGCCGCGTTCAACCGCGAGTATGATCTTGATTTGTTTATGATCGTGGCCGTGCGCGACTTCAACTTCGGCGCCATGGAGAACAAAGGTCTCAACATTTTCAATTCGTCATTGTTGCTCGCCAATGCCGACAGCGCCACCGACATGGATTACGAACGCATTGAGAGTGTTGTCGCCCATGAGTACTTTCACAACTGGACGGGAAACCGGATCACTTGCCGCGACTGGTTCCAATTGTGCTTGAAAGAAGGCTTGACGGTCTATCGTGACCAAGCCTTTTCCGGTCATGAACGCGGCGACGATCTGACGCGCATCAAGAACGTACGCGCCTTGCGCGCGCGCCAGTTCCCCGAGGATGCCGGCCCGCTGGCCCACCCCGTTCGCCCTCCGAGCTACATGAAGATCGACAACTTCTACACCGCCACCGTGTATGAGAAGGGCGCCGAGCTGGTCCGCGCGTTGAGCGAAATCCTTGGGCCGGACGATTTTCGCGCCGGGATGGATCTCTACTTTGAGCGCTGTGACGGCATGGCCGCCACCATGGAGGACTTCCTCGCCTGTTTCGAGCAGGCCTCAGGCCGCGATCTGTCGCAGTTTTTGACCTGGTACGGCCAAGCCGGCACGCCCCATGTGACCGTCTCAACCACCCACAACGAGCAAACCGGCGCCCTCGACGTCACCGTCCGCCAAACAACGCCCGCCACACCTGGGCAAGCTGATAAACAGCCCGTCCCGATCCCCATCAAAGTCGGCCTGCTCGGCCCAGACGGCCGCCCGATCCCCATCCAACTGCCAGGCGGCAAGGTCGAAAGCCAACCCGAGCACACGCTTGTGCTCGACGCTGAGCATCAAACCTGGCGGTTTGACCAAGCGCCGGCGGGCAGCGTGGTCTCAGCGCTGCGGGGCTTTTCTGCGCCGGTGATCCTTCAGCATGACGAGCCGATCGCCGCCCTCGCCTTGCGGGCCGCCCATGACACCGACGCTTTCAATCGGTGGGAGGCCGGCCAAGACATCGCCCGCCTCGCCCTGAGCCACCGAGTCAAACACGGCGCGCCCGACGCGGATCTCGAAACGGCGTGGCGCACCGCGTGCGCCAACGTGCTCGCCGCGGCCGAAGCCGACCCAGGTTTGTCCGCCATCACGCTCGCCGCCCCCGATGAGCCCGAGATCGCCCAACACGTCGAGCCGGTGGACACCGACGCCATCCGCGCCGCCCGGCTCGCCTTCATGACCGACACCGCCAACGCGTTGCACACCCCGCTGCTGGCGACGCTTGACGCGTTCGCCCCCCGCCACGCGTTCTCCGCCGACGCCGCCAGCGCTGGCCGCCGCGCCTTGCACGCCACGGCCCTCACCTACCTCGCCCACCTCGACAACGGCGTGGACACGGCCGAACTCGAAGCCCGCATCAGCGACGCCGACAACCTCACCGATCGGCTGGCCGCTCTCAACGCCCTCGACATGACCGGCGCAAGCACCTTTGAAACCGCCCTCGCAGCGTTTTATGATCGATGGTCAAGCAATGCCCAGGTGATCGACAAATGGTTTGCGCTGCAGGCCCGTTCGCGGCGCCCCGACGCCGTCGCCCGCGCCGCCGCTTTGCTCGACCATCCCGCTTATGACGAACGCACGCCCAACCGTGTTTACGCGGTACTCGGCGCGTTCGGCTTCGGCAATCTGGCGGGCCTGCACCAGGCGTCCGGCGAGGGATACGCCCTGTATCTGGAGCATGTGGCCCGAATCGACCGACGCAATCCCGCAGTGGCTGCCCGCCTGATGAGCGCGATGGAAATTTGGCCGCGCCTTGATGAACCGCGAAAAGCCAAGGCTCAAAAGGCTCTCGAGGGATTGCGCGAACGAGACAAATTGTCGGCCAATGTCTACGAAATGGTTGTGAGATCGCTGAATGCGCAGGCATAACCCCCTACCGCCGCGTTGGCGGCGCGTCCTGACGTAAGACGACAGTTGCACGCCCAGCGCGGCTCGTGCTGACGTTGTGGACAAAGCCCGACCACCGCGGACGGATCGCGCAAACTCGCGACGCAAAAAAGATTAAAGAACGGTTAACTCGAGGACTACGCTCTCTATGACCAGCGCTTCGTCGCCCGCTCATCCCCATGGGCCCGAACCCAACAACGACGACATCACGGACACAGCATCAGCAAACGGTGCGCAAACGCGATGGATCTTGGGCTTGGTCGTGGTGTTTACGGTCGCCTTCATCGCGGTCATCGCCATGAGGGTCCAACGCGAATGGCTGACGACGGAAAACCAAGCGCGGATTGCCCATGCGGCTGCGGCCGAGAGCGCCGCTGAAACCCTGGCCAGCCGCCTCAGCTTTGTCCATGGATCGGTGGTGGGCGCGTCCTCTGGGATCCAAACCGACTGGAACCGCTCGACCCAAAGCGTCGCCCGGCACCTTGAAGCCCTCGCCGCACGCCCGCAGGTCCACGCCGCCACGCTGATCATCGCCCAGACGGCCACAGCCGATCCCGTCGACGATCCCCTCTCCGTCGCGTTGGCCCAAGCCACCAAGGTGCGCAGCGACAATGGCGTGTGGTCGGCTCCAGGACCGGACGGCGGCCCAGCGCTTTACGCAGCAGCCGACCTGGTGCTCGACGGCGAGCTGTTCATCCTTGTCGCATTGCTGGATGTGTCCGAGATGGTCGAACCGAGCGATCGTTTTACGCTGGTGGATTCGGTCGGCAATGCGCTGATCGCAGACCGCCAACCCATCGTGCGCGACGCTGCGTTTGTGTCGCGTCTACTCGATGAGCGCGGCGTTGCGACCCGCGACGCTGTGGAAGGCCAAGACGGCAATTGGCTCTTGGGCGCCGCCCCGGTTGGCGACGTCGCCGGCGCTTACGTGTTTCTCGCCGAGCCCTACCAAAGCAACAATCCAAGCTGGCGACGCACCGTGGTGTTTTACGCCCTTTTGCTGGTGGCGCCGATCCTGGTGAGTGTCGGGTTGTGCGCGGTGCTGTTGATGCAAATCGACAATGTCCGCAGCACCAAGCGCAAACTCATGGACTCCGAGCGGCGCTTCCGCCTCGCCGTCGAAGGCGCCCGCTGCGGTGTCTGGGATTGGGATCTCGACAGCGACACCGTTTACATCACCGCTTCGCTCGCCCGCATGCTCGGCGCCCGCCAAGCCCAAATGCTGTCGCGCCTCGAGTTTCTCAACCTGGTTCAAGAAAGCGACCGCGAAAAGCTGGAGCTCGCCATCCGGAACGCCAGCCGCGTCGGCCAGGTCGATGTGGAGTTTCGGGCCGCCCACCGCCCGTGCAGCCTGCATGCGCGCGGCCGGCCCTGGTTGCCCTCTGGCGAAGAACAATCGAACCGCGTGGTCGGCGTGGCCATCGACGTCACCGAACAACACGGCGCCCGCTCGCGTGTCATCCAGGCCGAAGGGCAGCTCGCCGCCGCCTTGGATTCGATCAATGAATCGTTCGCCCTGTGGGACGCTGACCGGCGGTTGGTCCTGTCCAATCCGCGTTTTGGCGAGTTTTTCCGCCTCGACAACGTGCTCACGCGACGCGGCGCGGTGTACGACGATTTTGAGATGGCCGCGACCACGACGGCGATTCGGCGGGTTCTGCCTCAGCAAGAAAAGGGGTCGACCGAGATGGAGCTGGTGGACGGTCGCTGGCTGCTTGTGTCCGATCGCCCGACCGAGGATGGCGGCATGGTGTCAATCGGCACTGACATCACACCGCTCAAACAACAAGAAGAACGCCTCACCGAAAACGATCGCCGGTTGCGTCACACCATTAAGGAACTCAACAAAACCAAGGAACGCTTGGAAGACGCTAAAAACCAGGCGGCGCGCGCCCGTACAAAGGCCGAAGAAGCAAGCCGGTCCAAGACTGAATTCCTCGCCAACATGAGTCACGAACTCCGCACCCCCCTCAACGCCATTATCGGCTTTTCCGATGTGATGAAGATGGAAATGTTCGGCGAAATGGGCGACGAACGGTATAAAGAGTACGCCAACGACATATGGGATTCTGGGCAACTTTTATTGCGGTTGATCCGCGACATTCTTGACATGTCTAAGATTGAAGCCGGCAAGGCGGAACTCACCTACGAAACCGTCTATCCCGACGAAGTGGCCGAACAGTGCGCCCGTTTGATCCGCGAACGAGCGAAGGCTGCCGAACTGGCGTTCGCCGTCGAGCTCGCTGACATGCCGGCCATTGAAGCTGATCCCTTGGCCATCAAACAGATCCTCCTCAACCTGTTGTCCAACGCCGTCAAATTCACCAAGCCCGGCGGTGCGGTGACGCTGAAGGGCGAAGGCGACGAAGCGGGCGTCAAATTCAAGATCGTCGACACCGGCGTGGGCATCGCACAGGCGCACATCGCCCGCCTCGGACGCCCCTTTGAACAGATCGAAAGCTACCACGCCAAGACACACGCCGGCGCAGGCCTCGGCCTGGCGCTGTCCAAATCACTCGCCGAGCTGCATGGCGGTGAACTCGTCATTGAGAGTGAGTTGGGCGTGGGCACCGCCGTGACCATTTGGATTCCGCGCAACCCGCCCAAAGACGTCAACAACCGGCCCGCGTCGGCCCCGCGCGAGCCGGAAGCCCCCACGACAGACGCTGAAGCCGGCGTTAATGGAGCCGCCGACACCGCCAGCGAGGCTGAAGACGGCGGCCCTTACGCCGCCGCTGGTGACACCAAACACTAGGGGCTCAGCTGTGCGAAACGATCACGGCTAGGGTCGTTGCCCGCCCCCATTTGGAGGCGTCGGTGCGTCAGTGGGTTCGCCCTGACGCTGTCGCCGACGCTCGAGACGATCGCGCAACAACGGTCCGCGGCGCCCATCACCAACCCGAGCGCCATTCCCCTCCGAGCGCACACCATCAGCCAGCATGCGCTGGACCGCGTCACGTCGCACATCGTCAGGAAGGTCCGATAAGATCTGCACGATCA
Source organism: uncultured Caulobacterales bacterium (assembly GCA_964483775.1). GTDB lineage: Bacteria > Pseudomonadota > Alphaproteobacteria > Caulobacterales > Maricaulaceae > CAZADA01. The sequence continues at coordinate 11,636 of CAZADA010000031.1, read as the reverse complement.
GCACATAGCTCGCCGCGCGCAAGCGAGCGTCCGCTTCGGCCAACCGAGCAAACGCCGCCTGGGCGTCGCTTTCCGAATAAGAATCAGCCGCCAGGGCCGCTGCAACCCCACGACGCGCTCGAGCAAGGTCGCGCACCAGAGGTAACGCCCGCACACCTTGACTGCGCAACGTTTGGCGCGCCTGGGCACGGTGCGGCTCGGGCAAATCGCGAATGAACACCCGCGGGGACAAACCTCGGCGCCACAAGGCGCCAACCGCCTGGCGCATTTCGCTATCGTCTAAGGCGGCATCGACGTCATCCGTTGTGGATTCAGCCGCGAGCGGCGCGGGATCGTCGGCCAACCACCGGGAGGCCCAAAAGCCGAGCACAAAGAAGTTCCCCACCAGCGAAACCGCCAAAACCCCCAACACGGTCAGGGCCTTGGCGCTGGGTCGAGACCGGTTAGCTGTCATCAAGGTAACCAGCCAAATCATCGTCAAAGGCGATGGCCAAGACCTCTTCACCAGTCAAGGTCGGCTCAGGCGCAGGCGTCGGTTGCATCAACCAAGCACCAACAACCAAGCCACAAGCCAGCGCCAACGCCGAAACGCCGGCCCCAAGCCGCAAACCGAGCGCACCGCCCAACACCTGAATCCATTCGGCCTCAGCCGCGCGGGCCTGTGGCGCGCCGGCGAGAATACCGCCAATCAACGCAGCGCTCGGCGCCGGCGCGTCAGGGGCGACCGCGAGCACCGCATCCAAAGCGCGCGCGTCAGCAAGGCGTTGTTGGGCGGCGTCATCCATCGCGGCGATAAGGGCCGCAGCGTCGGCCTGCTCGTCAGTCGGCCAACGCGAAACATCACCGCCATAAGCGTCGCAGAGTTCAGCAAACCGTTCCAGGTTCATCACTTCAACCCCTCCCGTCTGGCGCGGAGGCCAACAGTTCAGCGCGCCGCGGCGCCAAGGCCGAGCGCAACGCCCGCCTTCCCCTGGCCAACAACGACTCCAACGCTTCCACGCTCACATCCATGACCTTGGCCGCCTCAATATTCGACATCTCTTGATAGTGGCAGAGCGTGAGCGCCGCACGTTGACGTTCAGGCAACGCCCCAAGCGCCGCATCCACAGCCGCGGCGATGTCGCGTGCGTGCAAAGTGTCAAAGGCGCTATCACCCTCGTCGGCGAGTTCAGGCGGTTCATCAGTTAAGACCTCACGTCGCTTGCGTAACCGATCATAACAAAGGTTGATGGCCACTCGGTGCAGCCAGGTTTCAAACCGGGCCTGACCTGGCTTCCATTTCGCCGCGTGCTTCCACACCCGCAAAAACACCTCCTGAGCGACATCCTCCGCTTCGACGGGATCGCCCAGCATCCGTCGGGCGACGGCGAGCATCTTGCTCACATGCCGATCGACCAGCGCCCGCGCCGCCGCGCCATCCCCGTTGGCGACGCGTTGAACCAGCGCAGCGTCGGGATCAGTCTTTCCCGCCCTGAGCACGATGGCTTACACGTCCAATCGCGAAAGAAAGCTGCAGCGCGCAGCGATGCACGCCGATGTCGATCTAAACGCCTCTTGGCGTCGACCCCAAAGACCGCGCCACCGACACAACGCAACCACGCCGCAGCTCCGTAATTCTCGGTTACTCCTCGTCAGCGCGCCACCAGTACAGGTTTTCCTCGCGCCGTTCAGCCATCGCATCCAACTCCTCAGGCGTGATGACGTTATCGTCGTTGGCGTCCAAACGATCAAAGACGCGCAATTCCCGGTTCAGGAACTCACTTTCAGTGAGAGCGCCATCATTGTTAGCGTCCAAACCGCGCCGGCGTGGGCCACGACGCCCTTCGCCTTCAAGCAGGGTTTCGCCGGCCGCTTCACGTTCAGCGCGGCGTTCCTGACGCTGCTCGGCGGCAAACCGTTCCAACGGCGAGCGGTCATCAATATCCAGCACGCCGTCGCCAGTCCGGTCGAGCCAGGCGAACATCTCACGCTGCAACGCCTCAACCTCTTCCACGGTCACCGACCGATCGCCATTGGCGTCAGCAGCCTGGAGCATTCGCAACATCCCGTCCACGCCGCCGGGTCCACGCGCGCCGCGCCGGCCCGGATCGTCAGCGAAAGCCGCCGTCGTCGCGATCAATGCCGCGCCAACGCTAACGCTCAGAATGCGAAGAGTGTTTGGTTTCATCATTGGGTCTTCCTTGTGGTGATGTTGATACTGCATTGAACGGCGCACCGGCGTCATTCCGTCGCTCCGTCTCCGCATCACCGATGGGCGGCTCGGCGTGCTTCACAGCCTCCAACACCAACGCCGCCCTCAAGCCCGGACCGCGGCCGTCCACCTCGCCAGGCCCATCATCCAACACCAGATCGCCATTGTGAATGCCCGCGACCGCTTGCACCAAGCTCAATCCCAAGCCCGACCCAGGCGCCGTGCGGCTCGCATCCAAACGCACAAATCGCTGGCGCACCCGATCCCGGTCCGCCTCAGGAATGCCTGGACCGGTGTCGGTAACCGACACTTCCACCTGTCCACCGCTGGTCAGGCGCGCACGCAACGCGACCGCGCCACCCTCGGGCGTGTACTTGATCGCATTGTCCAACAGATTGGCCACCGCCTGGGACAACAGCGCCCGATCGGCCAGAACCGCGAGGTTCGCCGCGGTCTCCACTGTCAAGGACAAGAGTTTGTCCTCACACGCCGGTTCATACAGCTCGCCAATGTCGTGAACCAACGCGCCCGCGTCGAGCGACGCCAAAGCGGGGCGTTTCTCACCCGCCTCAAGGCGCGCAATCCGCATCACAGCGTCAAAGGTCGTCAACAGCTCGTTGACATCCGACACGGCAGCGTCGATCGTACAACGGTCTTCGTCATCGCGCGCATCAATCGCGGCGGTCTCCAGCCGGTTGCGCAAGCGTGTGATGGGCGAGCGCAAATCGTGCGCGATCGAATCGCCGGCATGCCGCATCGCCGCCATCAGGTGCTCGATCCGGTCCAGCATCGTGTTGAGATTGCCCGAAAGCTCGTCAAGCTCATCACCCGTATTGGTGCGCGCGGCGCGTTTGCGCAGGTCGCCCGCGCTGACAAAACGCACCACATCGTTGAGCCGTTCCAGTCGCCGGGCGAAACGGCGGCTCACGAAGATGCCCGAGCTCAGCGCCAGCAGCAGCACCATGCCTGTCGCCGTCCACGCGGTGTTGGCGACGCCATTGAGGTAACGGGCGTCATCATCCACATCACGGGCCACAAGCAATTGGAATTCGCCGGGGAATGACTTCACATACCCGCGCGCGAACCGCGCTTCCTCGGGCCCGTCCTCCGTTTCACGCATGTAGGTGAAGCGCGTGACCAAGCCCTCGTCGGGGGCGGCCGCGGGCACGCCGTCCAGATTACCAGATCGCAGCGCCCCCCGCGCCGTGAGCACATAGAGCAACGGCCCATCCTTGAGCGTGCGTTCGATCACTGCTTGGTTCAGTCCATTGATGCCGCGCGTGTCGTAGGCGTCGGTTAGGGCGTCGACTTCCTCAGCAATCTCCGCATCCACGCGCCGCGCCATGGTGTTCTGAAGCGAAGCGTAGATGTAGATCAGCACCAACGCCGCCGAAGCAGCGAACACCACCGCCGACAATAGGGTCAGACGGAACGTCGTCGTGCGAGCGAAGGCCGGTAAAACAAGCTTCATGCTTGCAGGCGATACCCGGCCCCTCGAACCGTGTGCAAGAGCGCAGTGTCGAAGCCTTTGTCAATTTTGGCCCGCAGCCGCGAAATGTGCACGTCGATCACATTGGTTTGTGGATCAAAATGATAGTCCCACACCTTCTCGAGCAGCATGGTGCGCGTGACCACTTCACCGGCGTGCTGCATCAAAAACTCCAGCAGGCGGAACTCCCGGGGCTGCAGCAAGATGTTCTCAGCCCCCCGTTTCACCGTTCTCGCCAACAGATCCATCTCCAGATCCCCAACCTGAAGCTTTGTTTTCGCCGCATCCGGGTCGCGCCGCCGGGCCAGCGCACTCACCCGCGCCAACAATTCGGCAAAAGCATAGGGCTTGGTGAGATAGTCATCGCCCCCCGCTTTCAAGCCTTCAACCCGGTCATCCACTTCTGACAGCGCGGAAATCACCAACGCCGGCGTCAGATTGTTTTCCGCACGCAGCGTCGAGATCATGGTGAGACCATCCATACGCGGCATCATCCGATCGACGACCAAAACATCGTAATCGCCGTCGCGGGCAAGCTGCAGACCCATCTCGCCGTCACCGGCTTGGTCGGTCACATGACCAGCTTCTTTAAGGCCCTTGGCCATGTAGGCTGCGGCGCTGGAGTCGTCTTCGACGATGAGAATGCGCATGGATCCCGCCCTCAGTTGATCAGCCAAGCCAAGCGACCCGTCCAAAGCGCCTGGCTTGGCCCAAGATTAATCGTTTGAATTCAAACGCAAAGGTGCAAAGCGTTGGCCATTGCGGTCAACGATGGTCAAGATTGCGACCTCCCGGTCGTTATCAATCGCCGATTGCATGGCGCGGTCAAACTCGTCGGCGGTGAACACCGGCCCGCCATTGACGGCCAAGATCGCCATGCCTGCGCGCAGGCCAATCCGCTCCGCAGCGCCGCCGCGACGCACCCGCTCAATCACAACGCCCGCCTCATTGAACTCAAGGCCCAGTCGCTGCAAATCCAGCGGATCAGCGTTTTTCACTTGAAGGCCGGCGACACTCGCCGCCGACTCCCGCTCAACGCGCGGCGCGGCCGCGGCCTCGCCCACACCATCATCACGCGCGCCGATGGTGACCTGCAGAGTTTCGCTCCGCCCATCGCGCAAAATCGCGAAGTCCACCGTGTCGCCAGCCGGAGATGCGCCCACAATGCGCGTCGCCTCGAGCGAGTTTTCCACGGTGCGTCCGCCAATGCTGGTGATCACGTCGCCCACGCGGAAACCGCCCGTTTCCGCCGGGCTGCCATCAACAACTTGCGCCACGATGGCCCCGCGGGCGTCGCCCAAGCCGAACCCTTCTGCGAAATCTTCATCCACGGTCTGGAGGAACACGCCCAACCAGCCACGGCGCACTTCACCATCGGAAATCAAGGCGTTGACCACCTGCTCGGCAACGTCCGAGGAGATCGCGAAGCCCACGCCATTGCTGCCGCCGCTGCGCGAGATGATTTGCGAGTTCACCCCCACCACGCGGCCGCTCAAGTCAAAACTCGGACCGCCCGAATTGCCAGGATTGATCGGCGCATCGATTTGAATGAACGGCGTATAGCGCCCACCGCCGCGCGCATCGAGCACATCGCGGTTGATCGCCGACACAATCCCTGCAGTCGCCGATACGCCCAAACTGAAGGGGTTGCCCAACGCGACAACCCAGTCGCCAACCTTCACCTCATCAGCTTCCGCAAACTCGACATAGGGGAAGGGCTCATCGCCGGAGACTTTGATAACGGCAAGGTCGCTTGATGGGTCGACCCCAATCACCTCAGCGTCCAATGTATCGCCATTGTATAGGCTGACCGTGATCACGGTGGCGCCGGCCACGACGTGATTATTCGTCACGATGTAGCCGTCAGATGACACAAAGAAACCAGAGCCCGACGAGGCGCGCGGCATGGATGGCGTTTGCGGCCCAGGAAAGAAGAACGGCAGATCGTCTTCGTCAAAGCCAAACTCTTCCAGTGAACTCCCGAACTCAAAGTCGCCTTCCACATTGAGGCTCACGACAGCTGGAGCGACTTCATCGATCAACGGCGCAAACGAAACGGGCGCACCGTTGTCAAGCCGCGGCCATTCGGTCAGATCGATCTGCGCAAAGGCGGGCGTGGACAAAGCGGTGAAGCCAAGCAGGACGGCCGGGACCGCCGCGAAAACTCTGTGAGCGCGCAAACGCATAAACAAGTCTCCATCACATCTGTTTCGACGCGAATACAATGCGCCGAGAGGTTAAACCTTGGTGGCCAGCTGTTTACGGTCAAATGGCGCCGAAATTAACAATCGGCAATTTACGCGCCGGTCGGCTGGCTTTGCGAGTCGGCGTCCGCTTCAGCCAACCGCGATCGAATGACCACAGGGCTGTTGAGCGTGCGGTGAACCGGGCATTTGTCCGCGATCTCAAGAAGGCGCGCACGCTGCTCCTCGCTGAGATCACCTTTGAAGGTGATGGTGCGCTCGATCACGTCAACCCGCGCCTTTTCGTTCTCGTCACACTGCGCGCAATCGTCCGCATGCGTCTTTTCTTGTGTCAAGCGGACGTCAACCGATTCAAGCGGCCAGCCCTTGCGTTCAGCGTACATCCGCACGGTCATGGACGTGCACGCGCCCAACGCGGCATTGAGATACTGATACGGAGAAGGGCCCGTGTCATCCCCGCCGAACGAGGCGGGTTCATCGGCCAGCATCGTATGGCCCTGGTGGCTCACCACACGGTTTTGGAAGCGCCCCTCCCCCGTTTCAGCGACCAACACGCCGTTGGGTCCAGTGGGCAGATCAGTGTCCGCCTCGCCCGGGTCGTTCAGCGGAACGTAGCGCTGCGCCCATGCTGCGATCGCGGTGGCGGCGTAAGCGGCGTCTTCGCGCCGTGTCAGCAAATGATCGGCGCTGTCGAGGCTGAGAAAACTCTTGGGATGTTTAGCGGCGACAAAGATGTCAGTCGCATTGGCGATGCCCACCACCTCGTCTTGCGGCGCGTGGCAAACGAGCAAGGCGCGCCGCAGATGCGCGATATCGTGCGCCAAGTTCTGCTCGCGCACATCGTCCAAGAATTGGCGGGTGATTGTGAAGGGACGTCCCGATAGCGACACACGGGCTGAGCCTTCGGTCTCGATGGTCGCAAGGTCAGCATGAAACTGCGCTTGGACATGGGCCGCACTGGACGGCGCGCCAATCGTGGCGACGGCTTTCACCTCAGGGATGTGTTTGGCGACCGCCAACACCGCGGCGCCGCCGAGGCTGTGGCCAACCAACAGGCTTGGCGCTTGGTGTTGCTCACGCAGATAGTTCGCTGCGGCGACGAGGTCCTCAACGTTGGAGCTGAAGTTCGTCTCCGCGAACTCTCCCTCCGAATGCCCCAGCCCGGTGAAATCAAATCGCAGCACGGCAAAACCGCGATCGGCCAGTTCGGACGCAATCGCGCGAGCACCGTTCAAATCCTTGGAACACGTAAAGCAGTGAGCAAACAACGCCCAGCCCCGTGTTGGTCCCTTAGGTCGGTCAATCCGTCCCGCCAGTTGAGCGTGTGAGTGCCCAGCGAAAGTGACCTTTTCCAGTGCTCGACCCATTACGACCTCCCATCGTCATCGCGTCTGTGATGACAGTAGGGATGATCGTCACACTTCAGAAGTCGGTTAGCGATCGCGCGGGGTCACGTTTTCCTCATTGGCCGGGGAGCGGCGAAACACATTGGCCACAACGAACAGTCCAAGCGCCAACAACGCCAAAGGCGCCAACCACAACGCCGCGCCGACGCCCGTGGCCGGCGGATCCAGCAACACGCCGTCACCATAAATGTTGGTCATGCGTTGGCGAATGGCGTCATCGCTCAGCCCATTGGCGATGTCCTGACGTATGGCGGTGCGCATGCGTGCGGCCGCTTCGGCGTCCGAGTCGGCGATCGACTGGCCTTCACACACAACGCACGCGAACGTCCGCATGAGGGCCTGCGCTCGGGCTTCCTCGGCGTCACTGAGTTGAAGGGCCGGCGCATCCACCGGCGTCTGCGCCAAGACCGCCGGCGCTCCCGCCACAGTCAGCGTCAGGGCCAGGACAACCGAGACGATTGCGAGGCGAAACATCATGCGCTGTCCCGCCGCTGAACCGAGCCCAGCAAAGCCAGGCCAGCCCCCACGCCAATCAACGTCATGCCGGCGAACACCATCCAAATCATGGCGTTGAACTTCCAGGTCACCTGCCAAACATTGGGCCCGGACCGGGCCTCATTGGGCAAACCAAAGCTGACATAGTGATCCCCGCCAATCCCAGACCGGATATCGACTTCACGGGTGGTTTGGGCGCGCGCCGCGTAGCGACGCAATTCGGGCGCATAACTCAACCCGCCTTGCCCGCCGGCATCGACAACCACATCGGCAACCTGGGCGATGTAGTTGGGCCCCTCAATGAAACCCACACTGCGCAACTCCACCGCAGCAGGTCCAACGTCCCGCGCGTCGCCAGCGCGCAACAACACCGAGCGCTCGTCGGAAAACGCGACCCCCGCCGCCGCACCCAGCGCCAAGATCCCAATGCCGGCATGGGCAAAAGCCGACGCGAGCACCGAGGGGCGTTTGCGGACAAATCGCCAGGCCTCGCCGGCCCCGCGTCGTTCCACCGCCAAACGTCCCGCCGCATCCAGGCCGGCGCCGACCAGCAGCCACACCCCCACCCCCGCAGTGATCGCCGCCCCAAGCGAGGCGCCAATCGCCAGCGCCGCAAGAACGGTCAGGCCCAAACCCAGTGTGAGCCCCGCGACCGCGCGACGCTGAACGCCGAATTGCCGCGCGCCCCACGGCGTTAACGTCGCGATTGGCGTCAACAGAAAGGCGATCCCCATGACCGGCAGAACGGCCTTTTCATAGTAGGGCGGCCCCACGCTCAACGCCTGCCCCAAAGCGGCGGCCAGTATCGGCAACAACGTGCCCGCCATAACGATGCCTGTAGCGACCACGAGGAACAGATTGTTGGCGACCAGCAATCCCTCGCGGCTGGTCATCGATGGGGCGGCCTCGGCGCGCGCAAGCTTGTGGCTGCGCATGGCGAACAACACCAAGGGAAGCACCACACACACGCCAAGGATAAGCAGCAAAAACACGCCGCGTTCGGGGTCATTGGCGAATGTATGCACCGACGTCACAACGCCCGAGCGCGTTAGGAACGTGCCCAAGACCGCATAACAAAAGCCCAGCACGCCCAAGAGCGCCGTCCACCCAAAAAGGAGCCGGCGACGCTCGGCGACAAGCGCAGAATGCAAGATCGCCGCGGCCAAAAGCCAAGGCATCAACGAGGCGTTTTCAACCGGATCCCAGAACCACCAACCGCCCCAGCCCAACTCATAGTAGGCCCAGTACGACCCCAGCCCGATGCCAAAGGTCAAAAACACAAAGGCGAAAAGCGACCAACGGCGCATGGAGCGCGCCCAATTGGCGTCGACGTCCCCTGTCCAAAGCGCAGCGACTGACAAGGCAAAGGGCGCGGCCAGCCCGACATAACCGAGATACAACAGCGGCGGATGCAGCGCCACGGCGGGATCTTGCAACAGCGGGTTGAAACCACGGCCAATGAGCGGGGGATCGGTCAATCTTTCAAAGGGATTGGACGTGAACAGCGTGAACGCGATGAACGCCAAGCTCAACATGCCCAACACCGAAAGGGTGCGTTCCGACAGGACTGTCGCCGCGCCTTGCCGCCAACCAAACAGTGCTGCGATGCCCGCCAAAACCGCGCACCACAACAGCATGGAGCCCTCGTGATTGCCCCAGGCCGCCGCGACCTTGTAGATCGCCGGCTTGTCCAAATGTGAGTTCGTGTAAACAAGGCCGACCGAATAGTCGGTGACCCAAAACGCTCCGATCAAAACCAACAAACTCACGATCAGCGCCAAGCCGCCGACCATGGCGGCGCGTCTCGCGATTGCAAAGTTCGCCGCACCGCCCCGCGCGCCCGCCAAAATCTGCACCACCGAGCACACCAGCGCCAAGCTCAACAGGAACCGCCCCCAATCGGGCGTCAGCAAACTGGCCACGGTCACTGTGTCCCACACCGCCGGGCAAGCGTGCGCGCCTGGCTGATCTCTCGCGGCGTATAGGTCTCATCGTGCTTCGCCACCAGCCTTTGAGCCTGAAACACGTCGTCCTCCAGGCGGCCATAGGCGATCACACACTGCCCCTCATAAAACAGATTGGGCACCTCGCCTCCGGTGTAACGCACCGCCAAGCCGGTCAGATCGTCAACCAACCTGAAGGTGATCATCTGGCTCGACGTGTCCGAGCGCACATCTTCGACCAACCCGCCAACGCGCACAGTGCGCTCATGCAGACTCACATCCGCCAACAATTCCGAAGGCGTTACAAAGAACGCCGCTGCACCGCGCAAACCGTTGATCACCAAGACACTGGCCGCAATCACCGCAACCAGCGCAACGCCCACGACGGCCAATCGCTGCTTCACCCGAGTGGTCATCATCATGACGGTTCGTTCTCCTGCATGCGCAATACCTCATTTTGAACGGCGAAGGCGCTGTTGGCAAAGCCATGGCCCTGGGCCTCAAGCGCCCAAGCCAAGGGCGCTGCTTGCAGCACCAGCAAGGCGTTGGGCGCAGCGTCAAGCACGCCCATCGCCTCGTCGATGTGGCGCTCGGCGTCAACGGGCCCAGAAACCAGCTGGGCATACCGGGCCAAGCGCAACCAGAGCATCAGGTCTGTGGGATTCGCTTCAAGGCGTGATCTGACCGCCGCCATCGCATCATCGAGCTGGCTGCGCATGTCATCTGACAACTCGCCGCTTAGGTAAGGCGGCGGGACAGCGCCCAAGCGCAACGCGGCATCATAGGCGTAAAGGAAAAGCGCGGACGGTTCGGCGCGACTGGCGTCAAGCACACTGAGATAGGCCTCAGCCGCGCCAACCGTGTCGCAAGCCGCTTGACCAACGGCGTCAGCGTCAGGCGCACCGCCAAGCGAGCGCTGATCCAGATCCTCACAACCACCAAGTCGCGCCTGCGCCAACAACCACAACGCGCGCGGATTCTCCGGCTCGAGATCGAGCGCCGCCTCAACCGCGGCATTGGCGCCCGCGGTCATCGCCCCGCCATTCAACAGGCGCGCGATTTCAGCAAGATAGACAAAATCCTCAGCCTCCGGCCGACGCTGGGCGACCGAACCAAACACCACATAGGCCTGCTCAAGCTCGCCAAAGCGGAACAGCGCCTGTCCCCACGCGCGCCGCGCGTCGACGTCATCAGGAGACTGCCTTACGCGGTCAGCAAGGACGGCCAATTCTTGTTCGGGCAACAAAACGTCGAGCGCTTGTCCATGAAGCACGGCCAAACGGGGCGCCAATGGCTGCCCGGGGTGCACATCCAGCCCTTGCGCGGCGAACACCAGCATGGGCAGCGCCGCAAAGCCCGCCCCACCGATAAGGCCTGCGCGACCACCGCCCACGATCCGCCAGCCAGCAAGAAATGCGAGCGCCGCGCCACCAATCCAAAATACGATCATCACCCAGAGATAAGCGCTCAGTGCCAGAAGACGACAGGTACGAAACGTCGCGTCCCCTCGCCAACACCTAACCGCAGCTGACACACTGAAAAAGCCCTAGCCTTCTTCGGAGGCGCCCCGGGGAAAGCCAAGCCGAGCCGCCAAACCGCCAAGCGGGCTTTCTTCAAGTTCGAACGTTGCGCCAACAGCATCGGCAAGGTCTTTGACAATCGCCAACCCCAAGCCCGAGCCGGGGGCCGTTTCGTCCATACGCGCCCCGCGCTTCATGGCCGCTTCACGATGGTCCGGCGACAACCCCGGACCATCGTCATGCACGGTCACATCCACCGCCCAGAAGTGACTGAACACACCGCTGTCGGGATCGAAGCAGTTTTCGCCTGCGCCCCGCGCCAAACCCACCGTGACACCGTCAATCCCGGCAGCATCCAGCGCTGACTGTGTGCGGGCGGTGACATCGG